>NZ_JAURWA010000194.1 GCF_030655195.1 Patulibacter sp.
GACGGACGCCGACGCGGCGCGGCGGGCAGGGCGGGTGCGCGGCACGGGGCGGACGCTACCGAGCGCCCGCCCGCGCCCGCGCGGTCAGTCCGCGGCGATCGGCCGGGGCGCGGCGGGCGCGACCTCGGCCGGGGCGACCGCGACCGGCGGCAGGCGCTCGCCGGCCGGGACCATGGCGGCGTCGGCGACGATGACGTGGTCCTTGACGTGGGCGGCGTCGCCGATGGTCGCGTCCGCGCCGATGACGCAGGACGACAGCTCGGCACGGGCGCCGACGCGGGCGCCGGGCAGGAGCACCGCGTGGTCCAGCGTGGCGCCGGCGTCGACCGACGCGCCGGCGCCGACGACGGAGCCGGAGCCGATCCGGGCACCGGCGCCGACGCGGGCGCCGACCTCGACGAGGGCGTCCGCGGCGACGATCGCCGTCGGGTCGACGTCGGCGCCGGCCATGACGGGGCCGTCCTGCAGTCGGTCGAGCGTCGCGGTGCGCACGGCGCCCGACAGCACGTCGGCGACGCCCTGCACGTAGCGCTCGGGTGTGCCGATGTCCATCCAGTAGGCACCGCGGTGCACGTGTCCGTGCAGGCCCGCGCCGACGAGGTGCGGCCAGACCTCGCGCTCGATCGAGACCTCGCGGCCGGCGGGGATCATGTCCATGACCCGGCGCTCGAGCACGTAGGCACCCGCGGAGATCAGGTCCGTGTCGATGTCCTCGAGCTTCGGCTTCTCGAGGAACCCGCGGACGCGGCCGTCGTCCTCCAGGCGCACCAGGCCGTAGGCGGACGGATCCTCGACGGGGACCAGCGCCAGGGTGGCGACCGCACCGCTGCGCTCGTGGGCGGCGATCTGCGCGGACAGGTCCATGTCCGTCAGCACGTCGCCGTTGATGAGCATGAACCGCTCCTGCAGGTGCTCCTCGGCCATCTTCACGGCCCCGGCGGTGCCGCGGGGCTCGGGCTCGAAGACCCAGGTGACGTTGACGCCGTACTGCGAGCCGTCACCGATGACCTCGACGACCGCGTCGGACTTGAAGCCGCAGCACAGCACGACGTCGGTCATGCCGTGACGGGCGACCCACTCGAGCATGTGGGCGAGGAAGGGTCGGTCGGCGACCGGGACGATCGGCTTGGGCCGGTCCGAGGTCAGCGGGCGAAGGCGGGTGCCCTTGCCCCCTACGAGGATGACTGCCTGCATGTCGTGCTCCGTTTCGGTGATGGTGCCGCTCCGGACGGAGCGCGGGACATCGGTGCTGCTGGACCTTCGTGACGCGTGCCGCGGGATCCGGACTTCGTGGTGCTGCACCGTGCAACGACCCGGGAAACACCGTTCGAGAGACACCCGACGCGAACTGGACGCCTGTTGGGGTGAGTGTCCACCCCGACGTCGACCGTTCGGCCGCCTCCCCTCGTTGTCGCCGTGAGGGGGATGCTCTGCCGTCGGCGGGTCGGTCCCGGGTCGGCCCCGCATCGATCCGGTATCTGCGGGTCCGAGTGCCACCGCGCCAATCGGGTGGACACCGTCAGGAGCCGCGCTGTGGAGACGTAGGACCTGTGGAACCCCACGTTCCATCCCCGAACCGCCGGAAGCCCGGCGTCACGAGGCCCACACCCATGCGCACGTCCCCCCGCCCGCGGCACAAGGTCCACCCCGTCGTCCTCGCCGTGCTCCGCCCAGCCCTGCGCTACTCGTACACGAGGGAGGCGTTCGTGCTGCGCGGCATCGGCAACGACCGCGGGCCGGTGCTCGTCCGCGACACGCCGGCCGACGAGGAGCGTCCGACCGACGAGGAGCGTCCGGTCGACGCCGGGTGACGCCGCCCGGGGAGGGGCCAGCCCGTCCGGCCCCCGGGGAGCCGGACGGGCTCCCTTCCGTCGCCGAGGGGTGACGGCGTCACCCCCGGCCGTCCACCGCCCGGGTGATTTCTCTGGACGTCCGTCGACGGGGGCCCGGATCCATGAGACGATTCGCGCCGAGTGCTGCGGATATGCGGTCGTGGCCTCCCACGTGCGCGGGACGCGCGGGGGTGGACACGTGCCTCCCATCCGTCACACTTCTGAGCAGGCCCCGAAAGGTCTTTGATACCGGCGTCGAACACAGTTTCGATCGAGGCGGTGTCTCGCCAGCCGGGCCCGTACCGAACGATGAACCCTCAGGGATCCATGACCTACGAGCGCTACGACGCCGGCCCCACCCAGACCGGCGTCCGCCATACGGCACCGAACGTCGACCGGGTCATGGGCCTGGGCAGCACGCAGGAGACCACGGTCGACCGTCTCCTGACCGTCGTCGAGCGCCTCACCGCAGAGCTGGCCACGACGCAGAGCGCGCTCCACGACCTGGCCCTCGAGGTCGCACGCGCAGGGATCGGCTCCGGCCGCGGCAGCACCGCCCCGCCGGCCGGGTACGGCACGGGCGTCTCGGCCATCGCCACGGGCACCGTCCCGCTGGCGTCGAGCCACCCGTCCGCGCTGCCGCCCCGCCGCTCGGACCACGCCGTCATCCCCGAGATCGACACCTACTCGCCGGGCAGGCACGCCGACCCGGAGCACCCCTCGCCCGTGCACGACGGCGCGGGAACGCACGCCGCGCAGACCACCCACGCCGCCTTCGAGCCCGACGGCGCCCCCGCCGACCAGCAGGCCCAGCAGCAGCCGCAGGCCGAGACGCCGCTGGTCCAGCCGACCGCCCAGGTCGCGCCCCGCCCGACCGCGAGCCAGCAGCGCGCCGCCGAGGCCTCCGCC
>NZ_JAURWA010000198.1 GCF_030655195.1 Patulibacter sp.
AGCGTCGCGGCGCGGCCGGCCCGCCGGGCGGCCGGAGCCTCAGAGCACCCCGCGCCGCTTGGCCCGCAGGTAGGCGCGGACCGCGGCCGCGGGCAGCGCGTCGGGCGGGACGGAGAGGACCTGCGCCCCTCGGGCGGTCAGCCGGGCGGCGACCGCGTCGCGCTGGGCCCGGACGTCGACGGCGACGGCCTGGGCCAGCGCCCCGAGCTCGTCCTCCGGGGCGGTGCCGGCCAGCCGCCGCAGGCGCGGCTCCTCGATCGTGGCGACGCAGAGCGCGTGCCGGCGGGCCAGGAGCGGGGCCGCGGCCAGCAGCGGGGCGGCGGCCGCCTCGTCGAGCAGGTCGGTGAGCACGAGGACGAACGCCCGCCGCGTGCCGCCGACCGCCCGGAACGCGCGCTCGTGGTCGCTGTCGACGCGGGTCGGCTCGAGGTCGTGCAGGGCCCGGACGACGGCGTCCCCCGCACCGCGGCGCGGCTGCAGGTGGCGGCGGACGCGGTCGTCGTAGGCGATGGCGCCGACGTGGTCGTCCAGCGCGTCGGCGGTGGCGGACACCGCGGCGGCGGCGTCGAGCCACACGTCCAGCAGCCGCACCTCCGGTGGGACGGCGCCGAGCTCGGCCGCGCGCTCGCGGGCCTCGCGAGCACGGCGACGGACCTCGGGGGTCGGGAACCGCCAGGAGGGCCCGCCGAAGTCGGGGACCGCGCCGTCGTCGGCCCCCGGGTCGCGGTCCGCGGGGGCCGCGCCCAGGCGCCCCGTGTCGATCAGGACCACGACGTCGCGGTCCGCCTCGACGCGGCGCTGGTTGCTCATCGGCCGCCCCATCCGGGCGGTCGCGCGCCAGTTGACCTGCCGCACGTCGTCCTCGGGCGCGTAGTCGCGGACGTGGTCGAACTCCGTGCCGAGGCCGTACGGGCCGCGGTTGCGCAGCCCGGAGGCGGTGCGTCCGGTGCGCGCCGCCGCCGCGAGCGCGTGGGCGGTCCGGTAGTCGGGCAGCACCCGCAGCTGCACCTCGTCCGCCGCCCGGTGGTCCCAGCGGCCCAGGCCGAGCGGCCCGGTCCGGCGGGCGACGGGACGCGGCAGCAGGTGCCGACCGCGACGGGCCGCGGTCACGCGCGCGTCGAGCGTGCCGCGACCCTCGCCGCCCTGCACGTCGACGCCGGGCAGCCCGACGAGCCGCAGTCGCAGGCCGGGCTCCGGGGTCTCCGGCCGCACCCGCACCGGGACGGCCGCGCCGCGCGGGGCGATCCCGGGGGCGTCGGTGATCAGCGTCGGAGGCCGGCGTCGGGCGAGCAGCGCGTCGAGGACCGACGCGAGCACGATCAGGAGCGCGGCGAGCAGGGCGAGCCCCTCGGGCACCAGCACGGCCGCCACCGCGCAGGCGGCGAGCAGCACGGCGACCCGCGGCGACGGGCTCATCGCCCCACCCCGATGCGGCCCCGACCGCTCACCGGGAGGCCGGCACCGGGACCGTGGCCAGCGCGGCGGCGACGGCGTCGCGGTCGCGGGTGCCCTCGAGCTCGGCCTCGGGGCTGAGGACGAGGCGGTGGGCCAGGACGACCTCGGCCACCGCCCGGACGTCGTCGGGGGTGACGAAGTCGCGGCCGGCGATCCGGGCGGAGGCCTGCGCGGCCGCGAGCAGGTGCAGCCCGGCGCGGGGGCTGGCGCCCAGCTCGACGCTCGGCTGCGACCGCGTGGCGCGCACCACCGACACGACGTACTCGACGACGTCGGCGTGGACGAACGTGTCCTGCACGGTGCGCCGCGCCTCGGCCAGCGCGGCGGCGTCGACGACGGGCCGGACGTCCTGCAGCGCGGCGGGCCGCAGGCCGTCGCGGGCGGCCGAGACGATCTCGCGCTCCGCCGTCTCGTCGGGGTAGCCGACGCGCACCCGGAAGAGGAAGCGGTCCAGCTGCGCCTCGGGCAGCGGGTAGGTCCCCTCCTGCTCGATCGGGTTCTGCGTGGCGACGAGCAGGAACGGCACCGGCAGCGGATGGCGCTCCCCGTCGACGGTGACCGCACCCTCCTGCATCGCCTCCAGCAGCGCCGACTGGGTCTTCGGCGGCGTGCGGTTGATCTCGTCGGCGATCAGCACGTTCGTGAAGACCGGACCGGGACGGAAGACGAGCTCGTCGCCCCGCAGCGCCACCGTGCCGGTGACGTCGGAGGGCAGCATGTCCGGCGTCAGCTGGATGCGGGCGTCCTCGACGTCCAGCGCCCGGGCGAGCGCCGTCGCGGTCAGGGTCTTCGCCACGCCGGGCGGACCCTCCAGCAGCACGTGGCCGCCGAGGGTCGCGGCGGCGACGAGCAGGTCGACGGTGGCGTCGGCGCCGCGGACGACGCGGCCGACCTCCTCCCGCAGTGCGGTGACGATGTCGATCATCGGGTGTCTCCTTCCAGACGGGCGAGCGCCCGTCCCACGGCTTGCAGATCGGTGGTGCGGCCGGGACCGTCGTCCCCGCCGGCGAGGGCGGCGGCGTCCGCCTCGGTCAGTCCCGCGCGGAGCCCCGCGGCCCGGACCTCGTCGGGACCGGCGTCGGGCGCCAGGCCGACCCGGCGCGCCAGGACGGTCCGCCCCCGCGCGCGCAGGCGGGTGGTCGCGGTCGTGCGGTCCGACGTCCGGGCGAGCACCGCGGCGAGCGCGTCGACGTAGCCCGACCGGCCGGGGGTGGGGTCCTCGTCGGGCAGCACCGCCGGGCCGAGGCGCCGGCCGTGGGACACGAGCGCCGCGGCGGCCGCGAGCGCGAGCAGCAGGACGACGACGACCGCCCGGGGTGGCAGACCACCGGTCGACGCGCCGTCGCGCGGCCGCAGCGCGACGACGCGACCGCGGCCGGTCACCGCGACGGCGAACGCGGCGTTGTCGGCCCGCACGATGCCGCGGTTGTCGACGACGCCCCGGTCCGGGATCACGACGACCCGGCCGCGGCCGACCCGCAGCTCCCCCGCGACGACGCGGTCCTCCGGCGCCCGGGCCTCGAGCACCAGCAGGGCGCGGAGGTCCCGCGGCGGCGTCGCCCAGACGGGGCCGGAGCGCGCGACGCGGTCGGTCGCGGTGGTCTCGGGGGCCCGCGTCGCGGGGACCGCGGTGCCGGGCGGGCCGCTCAGCGTGGGCACCGGCTCGCCCAGGGCGCGCAGGAGTCGGCGTGCGTCGCTCCCGGCGGCCACCACCCGCGCGCCGCGCCGGACCTCCCGGGCGACCCGCCGGGCGCTCGAGCCGTCCAGCAGCGACTCCGCGAAGAGGTACGTCGTGCCCGGCAGCAGCCGCAGGTCGGACGGGTCGACGTCGCGGAGCCGGAGCCCCACGCCCTCGTGGTCCAGGACCGCCGCCCAGCCGCCGATGCCCGACGGCGCGCCGCTGCGCCATCCGCCCGACGGCTCGACGGACGGCTCGTCCTCCCCGCCCAGCTGCCCGAGCACGAAGATCACGAGCACGACGAGCCCGACGGCCCCGGCGACGATCCGGCCCTTCACCGTGGGTCCCCGTCGGCGGGTGGCTCGTCGGTGGGTCGTCCGTCGGCGGGGCGTCCGTCGGCGGGACGTCCGTCGGCGGGGCGTCCGTCGGTGGGATCGCCGGCGCCCGAGCGCGCCGCGGCCGCAGGCTCCCGCAGCACGGCCCGCCAGCCCTCGCGGGCGCCGCGACTGGCCTCGGGGCCGACCGGACCGGGACCGTAGGCCGCCCGGTCGTGGTCGACCGCCAGTGCCCGGACCCGCGGGTCGCCCGACGCCCGGGCGACCTCGCCGGCCGTCGCGGTCGCGGCCGCCGTGACGGGGACTCCCGCGGTCGCGGCCCCGCCCGCCCCGGTCCTCGACCGTCCGCCGAGCCGCCGCGCGCCGGCGCGGAACCACAGGACGACCGCCGCGCGGTGCTCGCCCTCCTGCTCCGCCCGGAGCGCCAGGCGCTCGAGGTCGTCCGGCCCGCCGGCGCCGGCCGGCGCGTCCGTCCCGGCCCGGCGCCGACGTCGGGGGCCGCGGCGGTAGAGCGCCACGCCGACGACGACGGCCACCCCGATCAGCACGACGAGCAGGACCCGCCAGACGACGCCCCCGATGCCCAGGAGCGACACGTCGAGGTCGACGTCGTCCCGGTCCGCCTCGCGCAGCGCGTCGCGGGCGACGGTCCGCAGCTCCTCCGCCTTCGCGCGGTCGCGCGGGCCGGACGCCGGGACGGTCTGCGCCGCGTCCGGGGCCTGCGCGATCGCCCGCGGCACCACGCCGACGCCGGCCGGGGTCGCCCCGAGGACCGCGAGCGCGATCGTCAGGAGGACCGCGACCAGCAGCGGGCGCGGCGGCCGGCGCACGGGTGACTCAGCCCGCGGGCGGCTCGTCGCCGCCGCGACCCCAGCGCCGCTCGGCCTCGGACGGCTCGTCCGGGGCCGGCAGCCCGCCCACCCCGTCGCGCGGACCGCCGTCGGTCGATCCGGCACCGGCGGCGAACCCGCCGAGCCCGGGCGCCGACGACCCCGCGGTGCCCGGGCCCTCCGAGGCGGAGGACCGGCCGTCGGACCCGTCCAGCGGCGCCTCGCTCGCGTCCCACCGGCGCACGCCGGGCTCGGGCGCCGGCGGCGCGAGGTCCGGGGCACCGGCGCCACCGGCCTGCATCTGCTGGGCCGCCTGCCACAGCTCGGCGGTGTCGCGGCCCGACAGCGTGCGGTAGGCGACCGCCAGGGGCGCGATGTAGCCCGCGGTGAAGACCACGCTGAAGACCGTCGAGAAGAGCACGTAGGGCACGACCGCCGCGACGCCGACCGCGTCGCCCAGGGACGCCGCGCCGACCACGAGCAGCTGGAGCACGAACGAGACGACGAAGTAGACGACCGACACGACGATCGTGACGAGCACCAGCACGCCGAACAGCGACCAGAACCGGCCCTTCGACAGCGTCCAGGCGCGTCGGAACGACCCGAGGCCCGTGTGCTCGCTGAGGTGCGCGAACGGCCACAGGAAGACCCGCACGGACGCCCAGACGAGGACGACCAGGCCGGCCAGGCCGACCAGCACGGCCAGTGCGCCGGCCGCGACGGCGACGAGCGCCACGACCGCGACGACGGCCAGCACCGCGACCGTGGCCAGCAGGTAGAAGACGATCCCGATCCCGAAGAGCTTCGGCGTCTCGCGCAGCGCGTCGCGCATCGCGGGCCGGAGCTTCAGGTGCTCCTTGCCCTCCAGCGCGCGGTCGGCCCCGCGGACGACGGAGATCACCGACGCGAGGAAGAACCACAGGTAGACGATCGCCCCGACGAAGATCAGGATCCCGAGGGTGACGGCCTGCCCGTCCGTGAAGTCCGAGACCTCGCGGGTCCGCAGCTCGCTGTCGCCGAGGAACGTCGACTCGCGCACGACCTCGCGGGTCGTCGCCACGTCGCCGATGAGCAGCAGGCCGACGAGCACGAGCACGCCGGCCGCCAGCAGCGGGACGATCTGCAGGACGAGCTGCGGCAGCAGCAGCGCCCGTGGATGACGACGCAACAGGGCGAACCCGCGGTCCAGCGTGATGCCGACCGGTAGGGGTGACTGCTGCTCTGCGGTGCTCACGACGGGGACCTCCACACGGGTTGGCCCGCCGCACCCTAGTGGAGCGACCGGCCCACGGCGAGGCCTCCGCGCCCGCCGTCAGTCCTCGTCGTCGCCGACCTCGTGGACGTCGGCCATCTCGACCGGGGGCGGCCGGAACTGGACCAGGGCCGTGGTGCGCGTGCCGGTGTAGGGCACCAGCTCGTTGCGCTGGCGCAGCTTGTCGATCTCGGTCTGCATCTCGGCGCGGAGGGTGTCGCGCATCTCGACCGTCTCGCGCTGCAGCTGGACGAGCCGCTCGGCGGCCTGGGCGTAGCGCCGCTTCTCGCGCTCCAGCTCGACCTCGAGCGCGAGGACCCGCTCGACCCCGGCCAGGTTCAGGCCCAGGTCGTTGGTCATCTGCTGGATCCGGCGCAGCCGCTCGACGTCGCTGTGGCTGTAGAGCCGGGTGCCCTTGGGGGAGCGCTTGGGCTCGATCAGGCCGCGCTGCTCGTACATGCGGAGCGTCTGGGGGTGCATTTCCGCGAGCTCCGCGGCGACGGAGATCATGAACACGCCGCGGTCGGCGTCGACCTCGATCGTCGTCGACGTCGAGACGCGCACGGCGGAGCCGGGCCTGGCGCCCCCGCGGGACTTCGCCGGGCGGCCGGCGCGGTCGTCGCTGTCCTGGCCCACCGGGATCACTCCTCCGCGAACAGCCGGTCGCGGGAGGCGGACGGGAACAGCGCGCCGAACTGCTCCGCGGCGTCGCGCTGCTCGTCGGTGGACGGCTGGGGCACCTCGATGACGAAGCGGTAGCGGATGTCCCCGCGCCCGCCGCCGCCGAGCCGCGGCGGGCCCTCGCCACGCAGCCGCTGCAGGGTGCCGTGCTTCGTGCCCGGCGCCACGCGCAGGCGCTTGCGCCCGTCGAGCGTCGGGACCTCGACGTCGGCGCCCTGGACCGCCTCGGCGATCGAGAGCGGGACCGTGACCTCGACGTCGTCGCCGTGGCGCTCGAAGATCTCGGACGCCGGCACGTGCGTGATCACGAAGAGGTCGCCGGGCGGCCCGCCGTTGCGGCCCGCCTGCCCCTTGCCGGCCAGGCGGACCCGCGAGCCCTCCTTGACGCCCGGGGGCACGTTGACGCGGTAGCGCTTGGTCGTGTGGACCGCGCCCTCGCCCGCGCACGTGGGGCAGGGGTCCTCGATGATCGTGCCCGCGCCGTGGCAGCGGGAGCAGGGCTGGCTGATCGAGAAGAGGCCCTGGCCCTGCGACTCGACGCCCCGGCCCTGGCACCGCGGGCACACGATCGGGCTCGTGCCCGGCTTGGCGCCGGTGCCCGAGCAGGTGCCGCACGGCGAGGCCGTCCGGACGCTGAGCGGGACCTGCGCACCGTCGATCGCCTGCCGGAACGACAGCGTCACCTCGGCCTCGACGTCGCGGCCGCGCTGCTGCGCGGAGCCTGGGCGCCCGCCGGTGCCGGTGCGGCTCTGGCGGCCGGTCCGGCCGCCGAAGACGTTGCCCAGCAGGTCGCCGATGCCCGAGTCGCCGAAGTCGAAGCCGGCACCGCCGGTCGAGAACGCGCCGCCGAGGCCGCCGAAGGCCCGCGCCTTGTCGTACTCCTTGCGCTTCTCGGGGTCCGAGAGGATGTCGTGCGCGGCCGAGACCTGCTTGAAGCGCTCCTCCGCCGCGGTGTCGCCCGGGTTCTTGTCCGGGTGGTACTCGCGGGCGAGCTTGCGGTACGCCTTCTTGATCGCGGCGTCGTCGGCCTTCTTGTCGACCCCGAGGACCGCGTAGAGGTCGGGTCCGTTGTCCTGTCGCGTCGACATTCAGCTTCGATTCGTTCCCGGGCGGCGGGTCACCCCGCCACCACGACCTTCGCGGCCCGGAGGACGTCGTCGCCCCGCCGGTACCCCGCCTGGTAGACCGCCAGGATCGTGCCCGACGGGGTGCCCTCGGGCGCCGGCTGCTGCGTCAGCGCCTCGTGCGAGAACGGGTCGAACTGCTCCCCGGTCGGGTCGTACGCCTCGATCCCGGCCTGCGAGAGCGCGGCGTGGATCTCGCGGTGCACGATCCGCAGACCCTCGACCAGCTGCGCGTCGCCGCCGCCGGCCTCGCCGGGCTCGGCGTCGACGTGGGCCAGCGCGCGGTCGAGGTTGTCGAGCGCGGGCAGCAGCTCCTTCGCCAGACGGGCGATGCCGCGGGCCTCGCCCGCCGCGGCGTCGCGGCGGGCGCGCTTGCGCACGTTGTCGAGCTCGGCCACGGACCGCACGTAGCGGTCCTTCCAGTCGGGCTCCTCCGGGGTCGGCTCGGCCGCCCCGGGGTCCTCCGCGGGGGCACCGTCGTCCTCGCCGGCCTCCGCGGAGGCCGCGGGGTCCTCGGGGTCGCCCTCGCCGTCCTCCGCCTCGGGCGTCCGCGGGTCCGCGGACGGTCCCGCGGTCCCGGCGGCACCGTCGAGGGCGTCGCCGTCCATGTCCCCGGGCGTCGACCCGTCGTCCGGGGCGTTCCCGCCACCGCCGGGGACGCCGTCGGCGGGGATCGGACGGTCCCCGACGCCCCCCGGGCCCGTCCCGCTCGGGGCGGGCTTCGGGCCGTCGGGGGCCGTCCGGGCGTCCGGCTTGGGGTCGTGCGGCTGCTCGCTCATGGCGTGCTCCTCGATCGGGCTGCGGACGGTGCGGACTACCGCTCGTCCACGACCTCGGCGTCGACGACGTCCTCCTCGTCGTCGGCCGCGCCGTCCGCGGGACCGGACGACCCGTCGGCCGCGCCGCCGCCGTTCTCGGCCTGCGCCCGCTGGTAGAGCTGCTCGGAGACCTTGTGGAAGGCCTGCTCGAGCGCCTCGCGCTTGGCGTTGATCGCCTCGGCGTCGTCGCCCTCGAGCGCGGTGCGCACGGCGGCGATGGCCTCCTCGATCTCCTTGCGCGAGGTCTCGTCGACCTGCTCGCCGAGGTCCGAGAGCTGCTTCTCGGCCTGGTAGGCGCCCTGCTCGGCGACGTTGCGGGCCTCGGCCAGCTCACGCGCCTTCTTGTCGGCCTCGGCGTTGGCCTCGGCGTCGGAGACCATCGACTGGATCTCCTCGTCGGAGAGCCCGCCGCCGGCCTTGATCTCGATCTTCTGCTCCTTGCCGGTCCCCAGGTCCTTCGCGGAGACGTTCAGGATGCCGTTGGCGTCGATGTCGAACGTGACCTCGACCTGCGGCACGCCGCGGGGCGCCGGCGGGATGCCCGTCAGCTGGAACTTGCCGAGCGACTTGTTGTAGCTCGCCATCTCGCGCTCGCCCTGCAGCACGTGGATCTCGACGGACGGCTGGTTGTCGTCGGCCGTCGAGAAGATCTCGCTCTTGCGGGTCGGGATCGTGGTGTTGCGCTCGATGAGCTTCGTCATCACGCCGCCCTTGGTCTCGATGCCGACCGTGAGGGGGGTGACGTCGAGCAGGAGGACGTCCTTGACGTCGCCCGAGAGGACGCCCGCCTGGACGGCCGCGCCGACGGCGACGACCTCGTCGGGGTTGACGCCGCGGTGCGGCTCCTTGCCCGTGAGCTCCTTGACCTTCTCCTGCACGGCCGGCATGCGGGTCATGCCGCCGACGAGCACGATGTGGTCGATGTTGGCGGCGCCCTTGTCCTTGGCGTCGTCCATCGCCTGGCGGACCGGGGCGATCAGGCGGTCCAGCAGCGGGCCGGCGAGCTCGGTCATCTTGGCGCGCGTCAGGCGCACGTCGAGGTGCTTCGGACCCGAGGCGTCCGCCGTGATGAACGGCAGGTTGATCTGCGTCTCCTGGGCGGAGGACAGCTCGATCTTCGCCTTCTCCGCGGCCTCGAACAGCCGCTGCAGGGCCATCGGGTCGTTCTTCAGGTCGATGCCCTGGTCCTTCTTGAACTCGCCCGCGAGCCAGTCGACGATCGTCTTGTCGAAGTTGTCGCCGCCGAGGTGGTTGTCACCCGCGGTCGACTTGACCTCGAAGACGCCGTCGCCGATCTCGAGCACGGACACGTCGAACGTGCCGCCGCCGAGGTCGAAGACGAGGATCGTCTGGTCCGACTCCTTGTCGAGCCCGTAGGCCAGCGACGCGGCGGTCGGCTCGTTGATGATGCGCTTGACGTCGAGGCCGGCGATCTTGCCGGCGTCCTTCGTCGCCTGCCGCTGGTCGTCGTTGAAGTACGCGGGGACCGTGATGACGGCGCCGTCGACGGTCTCGCCCAGGTACGCCTCGGCGTCGGCCTTGAGCTTGGCCAGCGTGATCGCGGAGACCTCCGGCGGGCTGTACTGCTTGCCCTCGGCCTCGATGCGCGCGTCGCCGTTGGAGCCCGCGACGACCTTGTACGGGACCATCGACTCCTCCTCGCGCACCTCACCCTCCTTGCGGCCCATGAAGCGCTTGACGGAGGAGATGGTGTTCGTCGGGTTCGTGACGGCCTGGCGCTTGGCCACGGCACCCACGAGCCGCTCGCCCTTGGCGAAGGCGACGACGGACGGCGTGGTGCGGCCGCCCTCGGAGTTCTCGATGACGGTCGGCTCGCCGCCCTCGAGGACGGCCATGCACGAGTTGGTCGTGCCCAGGTCGATGCCGATGATCTTGCCCATGTGCGTTCTGCTCCCAGCCGAGACTGCGTGAAATCTGAGTGGGAGTATGGCAGATCTTCGGCGGTCGTCCACCATAGGACTGGACATCGCCGCGGGAGTCGGGGCGACGATCCCGGGAACGCCTGCAAATACGCCACACACTCTGCCCGGATCCGCCCCCGCGGGTCCGCGCACATCTCAGTGGCGCACTCGCAGATCCGTGTGCCACGGGCGTCGGGGCCGGCCGTTCCCCGGGAGGGGATGGGCGGGATCGAACAAGAGCAACCCTTGCCCCATGAACGCGAGCGCGAGCGGCGCGATCAGGCGTTCGCCCTGTCGCACCGCGGCATCCGCGTCCTCCTGCTGGTGTCCGTGATCCTGGCGTCGGCCGTCCTGCCCGTCGACCTCGAGCGCGACCACGTCATCGCCGGCCTCTTCGCGGTCTTCCTCCTGCAGTTGGCCGCGCCGTCGCTCGTCCTGGCGACGACGAGCCGGCTGCCCGACCGGGACTGACGGCCGGACGCGGGTGAGGCCGGGACCCACCGGAACGACCGAGGGCGCCCGGCGGGGCGCCCTCGGGGTGCTCGGCGTCCCCCTGGACTAGCGGGTCTTCACGCTGAACGTCGACGCGCGACGCGGCAGCACGAACGCGGTGCCGTTGAACTTCACGGCGAACGACAGCTTGCTGCGGCCGGCGAAGCGGCGCGTGCTCGAGAACGTCACGGACGAGCTGAACGTGCAGTTCGACTTCAGGGTCACGCGGCGCGTCGAGATCGTGCGCTTGCCGGCGCGGACCTGGATGCTGACCGTGCCCTTGGCGCAGAACTTCCGCTTCTCCGCGGACGTGTACGTCCTGCGGAAGCTCAGCGAACCCGTCGTCGTGAACTTCCGGCCCTTGCGCTTGGCCTTCGCGTTGACCTTGCGCAGGTTGATGCGCGCGGCCGCCGTGGGGGTGGTCGGCGTGGCGGGCGTCGTCGGCGTCGTCGGGGTGGTGCCCGGGTTGGTGCCGGTGCCACCGCCGCCGGTGTTCGGCGGGGTCACGACCACCGGCGGGGTGCGGTCCTTCGACGCCGGCGGGACGTCCCCGAGCGCGAGGCTCGTGGGCACGACCGGCGTCGGCGTCGTGGGGAACGTGCCCTTGAGCGTGGCGGCGCCGGTGCTCAGGTCGATCGCGTAGATGCCGGCCTTCGCGGTGTCGGCCGCGAGCGCCTTGGCGTTCAGGATCGCGATGCCGGTGCCGGAGGCCACCGCGTTGGACGTCGCGACGCGCACGCCCGGTGTGATGTCGAAGCCCTTGACGGAGTCGATCAGGATCGAGGCACCGTTCACGGTGATCTTCTTGGCGAGCGTCTGCGTCCCCGCGTTCGGCGGGTTCTGCACCTGCAGCTGGGCCTGCGCGGGGTTGATGCCGTACTGCGTCGTCACACCACCGGTCAGCGACTGGCCGAACGCGTTGGTGTAGGCGGTGCCCCCGACCTCGCTGCCGGCAGGGTTCTGCGTCCCGTCGGGCTGGGCGCCCGCGGCGCCGACGGTGGGCGGGTTCGCGGCGGCGTTGTCGGGATCCGTGTCGACGGCGACCGAGCCGGTGGCCGTCGGGTTCAGCCGGAAGTTCAGGCCGCTCGTGGTGACGACGCGCACCCGGTCGACGGTCGGGTTGACGTCGATGTCGTAGCCGGAGGGCGGCAGGTCGACCGTGGCGCCGGCGGCCGTGCGGAAGGCGACGGACCCGGGCGTCCCGATCACCGTGGCCGCCCCGGTCTGCGGGTCGAGGCGGTAGAGCGAGCCGGTGTCCGACACGTCGTTGACGGCCAGCAGGAGGAGCTGTCCGTTCTGCGCCCGGTAGTCGATCGCCACCGGCGTCTCCGTCGGGGACAGGCCCGTGATCGACTGGGGCACGCCGCCCAGCGGGTCTGCGGTGTTGAAGCGGTAAAAGTTGCCGACGCCGCTGGTGAGCGCGACGGAGGGCAGGCCACCGACCGTGGTCTCCTGTTGGATCGCGAGACCCGCGACCTTCGTTCCGCCGTTGCCGATGGCGCCGACGGGCACCGCGGCGCCCGTGTTGAGGTCCAGGAGGGAGAGCGTCGCCCCGGCGGTCGTGTTCGTGGCCACGAACCCGGCCGAGCCGGCCGGCAGCGAGCCGTCGGCGGCCGCGTTGATCCCGGGGCTGATGTCGAAGCCCCCGACGGCGTCGAAGTCGACGCCGGATCCGCTCAACGTGACCGGCTTCCCGGCGGTCTGCGTGCCTGCGTTGGCGGGGTTCTGGACGTAGAGCGTGTTGTCGGCGCCGCTGAGCGTGAACAGCTTCGTCACGGTCGCGTTCTGCTCGTTGTTCGTGTAGGCGGCCCCGTCGACCTTGACCGAGGTCGGGTTGATGGCGGGGTCGGGCTGGACCCCCGGGGTGCCGGCGTCGCCGTCGACGAGCGCACCGTCGTTCGGGTTCAGTCGTCCGTTGTAGCCCGCGTCGCTGACCACGCGGACGCGGTCGACGGTCGGGTTGAAGTCGAAGCCCCAGCTCGTCGTCGCCGTCGGCGTGCCGCCGACGGGGATCGGGTCGCCCAGGGCCGAGGCGAGGCCGGTGCGGACGCTGATCGCGTAGAGCTGGATCGTGCTGCTGGCCGGCGTCGTGGTGTTGAACGCGTAGCCCAGGCCGTAGAGGTAGCCGTTCTGCGGGCGGAAGTCGATGCCGACGAGCTTGTCGTTGGTCGCCAGACCGGTGACGGCGACGGGGGCGGCCGCCTCGGCCGGGAAGCCGGTCTCGAACGTCGAGATCTTGTTGTCCGTCGTCAGGACGACGGCGCTGCTGTTCGCCGCGGAGGCGGCGGATGGGACGGCGAGGCCGGCGAGGATGCCGCCGGCGAGGGCCGCGCGGCGGAGTGATGCTGCTGTGGGACGAGGCATGAGCGACCAGCCTCCACGTCGTCGTGAACGGTGTCAACACGGGCGTCGGTGTGCTAGTGCGCCCATCCGACCTCGGGGGGCGGGGCCGACATCGGCCACGTCGACGGCGCTCCCGGCCGTGGGGGTCGTGCCGTCGCCGCCGGAGGCGGCCACGATCGGTCCGCCTACCAGGGCGCCTTGTCGTAGTCCTTGAGGAAGCAGCCGTGGACGTCCTCGCCGGCCTCGCCCCGGACGATCGGGTCGTAGACGCGCGCGGCGCCGTCGACGAGGTCCAGCGGGGCGTGGAAGCCGATGTCGGCCAGGCGCATCTTCTGCGGGTGCGGGCGCTCGTCCGTGATCCAGCCGGTGTCCACGGCGGTCATGAGGATGCCGTCCTGCTCGAGCATCTCGCGGGCGCTCGTGCGGGTGAGCATGTTCAGCGCGGCCTTGGCCATGTTCGTGTGCGGGTGCCCGGCGCCCTTGTACCAGCGGCCGCCGAACTGCCCCTCCATGGCGGAGACGTTCACCACGTAGGTGCGGCGGGCCGGCGACGCGGCGAGCGCCGCACGCAGGCGGGTGATGAGGATGAACGGCGCCGTGGCGTTGCAGAGCTGGACCTCGAGCATCTCCATCGCGTCGACCTCGCCGACGTTCTGGACCCAGCTGTTGGTGTCGTGCAGGTCGGGGACGAGGCCGCCGGCGTCGATCGCGGTGCCGGCCGTGATCCTGGCCGGCGTCGCGGAGCGGGCCTCCAGCGCCATCGACGAGACCAGCGCGGGCGTCGGGGTCCAGTGGTCGCCGGTGGACTCGGCCAGGGTCGTGGGGCGGACGTCGCCCGGGCGGCCGAGGGTCATGACGTGCGGCATCCGCCCGCCGGGGAGCGCCGCGGCCTCCGCCTCGGCGAGCAGCGCGTAGGACTCGGGCGAGCGCCGCACGGTCTGCGCCGCGTTGTTGATGAGGATGTCCAGGGGGCCGCGGGCCGCGACCTCGTCGGCCAGCGTCGTCACCTGGGTGGGGTCGCGCAGGTCGATGCCGACGATCCGCAGGCGGTCGATCCAGTCCGCGCTGTCGGGCATCGCGGTGAAGCGCCGGACGGCGTCGCGCGGGAAGCGCGTGGTGATCGTCAGGTCGGCCCCGTCGCGCAGCAGCCGCAGCGCGATGTACATCCCGATCTTCGCGCGGCCGCCGGTCAGGAGCGCGCGCTTGCCGGTGAGGTCCGTGCGGGCGTCGCGGCGGGCGTGGTTCTTCGCCGCGCAGGGCGGGCAGAGCTGGTGGTAGAACGCGTCGACCTCCCGGTAGCCCTGCTTGCAGACGTAGCAGGCGCGGTCCTCCAGGAGGACGCCCGCGATCGCGCCCCTGGCCTCGGAGACGAGCTCCAGGCCCTGGGTCTCGTCGTCGATCCGGCCGGGCGCGCCGGTGGCGGTCAGGTTCGTGATCGCCTCGTCGTGGGCGACGATCGCGGCGCGACGCTCGGAGCGCCGGCGCCGGCGGACGGTCTTGTAGATCTTCGACGTGGCGCGCTGGATCGCCAGCGCGTCCTCGTGGTCCTCGCCGAGCGCCTCGGCCTGGGCGAGCACCCGCAGGCAGATCGCGAGCTCCTCGGGATCGATCGCCGCCAGGGGGTCGACGGCGGTCGTCGCCGGCACGTCCTCGTCCTCGATCTCCTGCGTCATCGTCGCGCCCGTCATCCCGCCGTCGTCGTCCTCGGTCCGTCGCCCCGCACGCGCGGGGCGACCTACGAGGGTACGGATGCGCGGCCCGGCGACCCCGGCCGCCCCGGGGCGCCGGTGGGCCGCGACGACACGCCGACCGACCGGTCCGCGAGGTCCGACGCGCCAATTTATCTAAACCAGACCAGCAATAGGATAATTTCAGGGACCCCCTCGCACCGACCCGCTCCAGGAGTCCGCATGCCGTCCGCCCCGTCCTCGCCCATCGATCCGCTCCGCTTCGCCTACTGGGTGCCGAACGTCTCCGGTGGCCTCGTGATCTCGAAGATCGAGCAGCGCACCTCGCACGAGTACGACTACAACAAGCAGCTCGCGGTCACGGCCGAGCGCGCCGGCTTCGACTACGCCCTGTCGCAGGTCCGCTACACCGCCAGCTACGGCGCCGAGAAGCAGCAGGAGTCCACGAGCTTCAGCCTCGCGCTGGGCCTCGCCACCGAGCGGCTGAAGATCATCGCCGCGGTCCACCCCGGCCTCTGGCAGCCCGCGGTGCTGGCCAAGCTCGTCGCGACCGCCGACAACATCACGAACGGCCGCTTCGCGGTCAACGTCGTCTCGGGCTGGTTCAAGGACGAGTTCACCGCGATCGGCGAGCCGTGGCTCGAGCACGACGAGCGCTACCGCCGCTCCGCCGAGTTCATCCAGGCGCTGCGCGAGATCTGGACGAAGGACGAGGCCAACCTGGCCGGCGACTTCTACCGCCTGCGCGACTACAACCAGCAGCCCAAGCCCCACGCCGTCGAGGGCCGCCCGCACCCGGAGATCTTCCAGGGCGGCAACTCGAGCGCCGCCCGCGAGAACGGCGGCCGCTACGCCGACTGGTACTTCTCCAACGGCAAGGACTTCGACGGCGTCTCGGAGCAGATCGCCGACCTCCGCCGCATCGCCGACGACGCCGGACGCACCGACGGCCCGCGGTTCGGCCTCAACGGCTTCGTCATCGTCCGCGACTCCGAGAAGGAGGCCAGGGACACGCTGCGCGAGATCGTCGAGAAGGCCGACCGCCCGGCCGTCGAGGGCTTCGGCGGAGCCGTCACCCAGGCCGGCGCGTCGACGGGCGACAGGAAGGGCATGTGGGCGGACTCGAAGTTCGAGGACCTCGTGCAGTACAACGACGGCTTCAAGACCCAGCTGATCGGCACCGCGGAGCAGGTCGCGGAGCGGATCGTGGCCTACAAGAAGCTGGGCGTGAACCTCAACCTCTGCGCGTTCCTGCACTTCCAGGAGGAGGTCGAGGCGTTCGGCAAGGACGTGCTGCCGATCGTCCGCGAGCTCGAGGTCGAGGCCGGCCTGGACCCCGCCGCGGTGCCCGACCCGCTCGAGGGCCTGACGGTCCCGACCGCGGCCTGAGCCCGACCCGGAGCCCGGCCCGCCGGGCAGGGCTCCCCGACCCGACAGACTGGACCCGATGAGCGCCACCGAGGCCCCGACCGTCCCCGTCCTGCGCTCCGACGACGAGGCGGTCGCCGCGGCCGCCGCGCTGGCGGACGCGCTGCGCCCCGGCGCGATCGACCGCGATCGCGCCGGGGGCGCGCCGCGGGAGGCGCTCGCGGCGCTGGACCGCACCGGCCTGATCGGGATCACGGTCCCGCGGGAGCACGGCGGCGCCGAGGTCTCGCACGTGACCCTCGCGGAGGTGATCCGCCTGATCGCCGCCGCGGACCCGGCGATCGCGCAGGGCCCGCAGGGGCACTTCCTCTTCGTCGACGTCCTGCGGCAGCTCGGGACGGCCGACCAGCAGGCGCGCGTCTTCGCCGACGTCCTCGCGGGCCGGCGGCTGGGCAACGCGCTGGCCGAGCGGGGCACGAAGCACGCGATGGCGCTCGGGACGACGCTGACCCGGGGTGGGGCGGCCGGCGACGACGGACCGCCCGTCCTGAACGGCACGAAGTACTACTGCACCGGCGCGGCGACCTCGCACCGGATCGCCGTCTCCGCCGTCGACGAGGCCGGCGACGTCGTCGTCGCGTTCGTCCTGCGCGACGGCCCGGGCGTGCGCGTGGAGGAGGACTGGAACGCGATGGGCCAGCGGGCCACCGCCAGCGGCACGACGACCCTGGAGGACGCCCCGATCGAGGACGGTCTGCTGCTGCCGTACGGCACCGCCTACGCGGGCCCGCAGCTGCTCGGCGCCCGCGCCCAGCTCGTCCACGCGGCGATCGAGGTGGGGATCGCCGGCGGGGCGTTCGCCGACACCGTGACGTTCGTGCGCGAGAAGAGCCGGCCCTACTTCGAGGCCGCGGGCGCCGGCTACGAGCGGGCGAGCGACGACCCGCACGTGCTGCACCGGACGGGCGAGCTGTCCGCGCGGCTGCACGCCGCGGAGGGGCTGCTGGAGCGCGCGGGTCGCGTGCTCGACGGCCTCCCCCACGTCCCCGCCACGCGGGAACAGGCGGCGGAGGGCTCGCTCGCCGTCGCCGAGGCGAAGGCCTTCGGCTCCGAGGCCGCGGTCGCGATCGCCAACGAGCTCTTCGCGCTCACCGGCGCGAGCGCCACGGACGACAAGTACGACCTGCACCGCCACTGGCGCAACGCGCGCACCCACTCCGTGCACGACCCGATCCGCTGGAAGTACCACCACGTCGGTGCGGGCGTCCTCAACGACGCGGTGCCGCCGAACCACGGGCAGATCTAGCGCGCGGCCGGGCGGGCCCCGTCGACGGGGAGCGGGGCGGGCGGCCCGGTGGCCCGCCGTGAGAACCGCGTGAGGGACCGTGGAGGTCTCGCCGGACCCGCGCCTACGATGCGTCGCATGAACAGCTCGCAGACGCCCTCCCGTCGCCCGCTCCGCACCGTCGGAGCGCTCGCGATCACCGTGGCGCTCGCCGCCGCCGGCACCGGCTGCGGCGGCTCCGACGACGAGCCGACCACGT
>NZ_JAURWA010000011.1 GCF_030655195.1 Patulibacter sp.
GCCTGCGACGCCTCGGCGTACATGACCGGCGCCGTGATCCCGGTCGACGGCGGTCATCTGGTGAGCAGCCTGTGAGCCGCTGACGGGCAGCGATCGCGCGTCCGCAAACGGCGGCCCGGCGGGGCGCCCCGCCGGCCGGCCGCGGCGCCTCCCGCGCGCAGCCCGGGGGCCGGAACATCCGAGACGCCATGTGTCGGTCCGGGCAACCGCTCGGCCTCCGGCGGCGTACGCATCGAAGATGCCCCCCGAGAACGCCGTCCCAGACACCGCCGCCCGCAGCCTCGCCCACTGGAGCGAGGAGGGGCGCCGGGAGATGGAGGCGTTCTACGCGCTCGCGCGTCTGGACTACCAGCTGCTGGCCGACGCGCTGGACTACCCCGAGCTGTTCCGGGTCGTCCGGGAGCGCGCCGGCGGCGGCGCGGTCTCGCTGCTCGACGTCGCGTGCGGGTCGGGCAAGTTCCCCGAGACGCTGCTCGAGCGCACGGAGCTGGCGGCCCAGGACGACCTGCGCGTCGACTACGACCTGCTCGACCCGGCGCCCTTCTCGCTGCAGGAGGCCGCGGCCGTGCTGCGCCCGCCGTTCCACGAGGCCGCCCGTCACGAGGTGACGATGGAGGACCTCGACCCGGCGGTCGGCCCGTTCGACGTGGTCTGGGCGACGCACGCGCTCTACGCCCTGCAGCCGGAGAACGTCGACGCCGCCGCCCGGCGGATGCTCGACGCGCTGGCTCCGCACGGCGTGCTGCTCCTGGCCCAGGGGGCCTACGACGGGCACTACCTGGCCTTCTACCGCGCGTTCCTCGAGGGCGTCCGGGGCGGCGAGGGCACGGCCTACGTCTCCTGCGAGCAGCTCACGGACGCGCTGGGTCGTGTCGGTGCGGACGACACCCACGAGGTCGAGGTGCGCCGGATCTCCTACGAGCACGTCGTCGCCGACGACGACCGCGAGGTCCTCGAGGGCTTCCTCCAGCGCTGCGCCTTCGACGACACCGTCTCCCTCGAGCAGATGCGCGAGGCTCCCGTCCTCGGCGCCTACCTCGAGGCCTGCCACGACGCCGACGCCGGCGTGCACCGCTTCCGCCAGGAGACCGACCTGGTCCTCCTCACCCCGAACGACGGGACCCCCGCATGAGCACCCAGGACAGCCGCATCCTCTCGGCCGAGCACGCCCGCGAGTCGGGCGTCGACCAGCCGTGGGAGGAGTCCAACGGCGCGTGGTGGGACTGGTACCTGTCGCTGGCGGCCGAGGACGAGGGCCCGGTCGAGCTCGTCGAGGCCGACCCGCCGGAGGCCGTCGAGCCGCTGACCACGGCCGAGCTGGCCGAGGAGCTCCGCACGCCGTACGAGCTGACGGACGAGCAGGCCGGCCGGTTCCGGGACGAGGGGTACATCAAGCTGCCCGCCGTCCTCAGCCCCCGCGCGCTGGCCGCCGGCCGGCTCGAGGTCGAGCGGCTCGCCGCCGCGGGCGACGGTCCCGGCGCCTCGGGCTTCCTCAGCCTCGACATGATGTGGCAGGGCGACTCCGAGGTCCTCCGGCTGTTCGCGCTCGCGCCCCGCCTCGGTCGCCTGGCCGCCGATCTGCTCGGCGTCGCCGACGCACGGATCTACCACGACAACGTGCTGTCCAAGCAGCCCGGCTGCGGCCGCACGCCGTGGCACTTCGACGCGCACCACTTCCCGATCGCCTCGCGCGACATCGTCACGAGCTGGATCCCGCTGCAGGCGATCCCGTCGCCGATGGGCCCCCTGGCGTTCGCCGCGGGCAAGGACACCTGGCGCGTGGCCGAGGACGTCGACTTCGACAGCGTCGGCACCTCGTACGACCGGGGTGTGGCCGACGCGTTCGGCGCCGCCGGCGTGCGGGTCGACGACTCGCCCTTCGCGCTGGGCGAGGTCTCCTTCCACCACGCCTGGTGCTTCCACTACGCCCGCGGCAACCGCACCACGCAGCCGCGGCAGGTCATGGCGACCACGTACTTCGCCGACGGGTCGAGGCTCGTGGACCAGCCGACGATGGTCTCGGGCGACTACGAGCAGTTCCTGCCCGGCGCCCGCCCCGGCGAGGTCATCGACACGCCGCTGAACCCGGTCGTCTCGCGATGAGCGGGGCGACCGCCGGCCCCTCCGGCGCGGGGGACCCCGACGCCGGCGGCGTCGAGGCCCTGGACCCCGCCCGTCCCGGCGTGGCGTACTGGCGCGAGCGTGCTCGGGCGCTGGGCGCCCGTGCGGTCGTCAACGTCGACCACCCCGACGAGGCCGACCTCGGCGACGTCACCGACGGCCACCGCGAGGCCCTCTGGCCGCTCCTGGCCGCCGAGCTGACCGGGGACGAGCAGGTCGTGCTCGACGTGGGCTGCGGCACCGGCCGGCTGACCGCCGACCTGGCGGCCCTCGTCGACGGCGACGCGATAGGGGTGGACCCGGTCGCGGGCCTGCTGGCCCTCGCCGAGCCCCACGCGCGGGTCGACCTGCGGCTCATGACCGAGGGGCGTCTGCCCGTCGACGACGACGCGGTCGACGTCGTCTTCACGTCGCTCGTCCTGGGCGGCATCCCCGCCGTCGCGCTCGAGCGGACGATCGCCGAGATGCGCCGCGTCCTGCGTCCCGGTGGGCTCGTCTTCCTCTCGGAGTCCGTCGCCGACCGCCCCGAGCCCGGGCACTGGGCGGCCCGCACCGTCGACGACTACCGCGAGCTCCTGCCCTGGGTGACGCTGCGCGAGGTCGGGCGCTTCGACGACGCCGGCGACGGGATCGCCGTGCTCGCCGGTCGCGCCTGAGGGCCGACCGGACACCTCGGCCGGGCGGGTCCCGGCCGACGGCGGGCCGCGGTTCGGCCTGCCGCGCACACACGGGCCCCCGGCGGCCTGTCACAGTCCTTCCCTGCCGCGCTGCGTCGCGGCTCGTGATCGGAGCGCACCTGCTCCCGTCGTACCCAATGGTTTCGACCTCCGTGGGACAGGGCTTCACCCGGATCGCCGGACGCGATCCGAAAAAGCCGGATCTTCGTGGACGAGACCGCTCTTCCCCGAAGGACCACATGAGCGCATCCGCTCCTGACGGCCAGGCCGTCACCGCTGCACCCACGACCGACGTCACGGTCGACCCCTCCGCGACGACCGAGCACGACGCGGCCGTCGCCGTCGTCTCCGAGCCGACCCCCGAGTCCGCCGCCGCGGACGCCCCGCAGGAGCTGCGCACCGGCTCCCAGCCCGACCCCCGCAAGCGCGATCGCCCGAAGCAGGAGACCCCCGTGACCGAGTCCGAGAACGTCACCTTCGCCGACCTCGACCTGCACCCGGAGCTCCTGAAGGCCCTGGCCGGCCTGGGCTACGAGGAGCCGACGCCGATCCAGCGCGAGACCATCCGCCCGCTGATCGCCGGCCAGGACGTGCTCGGCCAGGCCGCCACCGGCACCGGCAAGACGGCCGCCTTCGCGCTGCCGATGCTCCATCGCTTCGGGCACTCGAGCCAGAGCAAGGCCCCGCGCGGCCTCGTGCTCGTCCCGACCCGCGAGCTGGCCACCCAGGTCGCCGAGGCCATCTGGTCCTACGGCAAGGGCCTGGGCATCAAGGTCCTCGCCGTCTACGGCGGCGAGCCGATCGTCAAGCAGCTGAAGACCCTGCACCGCGGCGTCGACGTCGTCGTCGCCACGCCGGGCCGCGCCAAGGACCTCATCGACCGCGGCGCGCTGCAGCTCGGCGAGATCCAGATGGTCGTCCTCGACGAGGCCGACGAGATGCTCGACATGGGCTTCCAGGACGACATCGAGACGATCCTCGGCGCCACGCCGAAGGAGCGCCAGACGGTCCTCTTCTCCGCCACGATGCCCTCGCGCATCAACAGCCTGGCCCGCAAGCACCAGCCGGACGCCGTGCGCATCGCCGTCGCCCGCGAGGTCACGCCGGAGGGCGAGGCCCCGAAGGTCCGCCAGGCTGCCTACGTCGTCGCGCGCCACCACAAGGCCACCGCGCTGACGCGCGTGCTCGACAAGGAGCAGCCGAAGGCCGCCATCGTCTTCTGCCGCACGCGCGCCGAGGTCGACGAGGTCGCCCAGACGCTCAACGGCCGCGGCTACACCGCCGAGGCGCTGCACGGCGGCATGGACCAGACGCAGCGCTCGCGCACGATCGACCGCCTGAAGAACGGCTCGACGCAGCTGATCGTCGCCACCGACGTCGCGGCCCGCGGCCTCGACATCGACAACCTCACGCACGTCGTCAACTACGACGTCCCGTCCGCCCCGGAGGCCTACGTCCACCGGATCGGCCGCGTCGGCCGCGCGGGCCGCGAGGGCGTCGCGATCACGTTCGCGCAGCCGCGCGAGCACCGCAACCTGAAGAACATCGAGCGTCTGACGCGCCAGCAGATCGCCATCGAGCCGGTGCCGACCGTCGCCGACCTGCGCAGCCGGCAGCTCGCCGAGATGACGACGACGCTGCGGGAGACCCTCGCCGCGCCCGGCGACCTGGCCGAGCTGCGTGGCGTGATCGAGTCGCTCGCCGGCGAGTTCGACGTCGTCGACGTCGCCGCCGCCGCCCTGAAGCTGGCGCAGGCCGCGACCGGCTCGCCGGTCGACGAGGAGGACATCCCCGAGATCGCCGCCGGCAAGCCGAAGGAGCACCGCGGTGCCGGCTTCCGCGAGGGCTCGCGCCGTGACCCGCGCGGCGAGAACGGTCCGGGCGGCAACCGCCGCGAGCGCCGCGGTGCCGGCGTCGGCACGACCCGGATCTTCGTCGGGGCCGGCCGCGAGGCGCGCATGCGCCCGCAGGACCTCGTCGGCGCGATCGCC
>NZ_JAURWA010000012.1 GCF_030655195.1 Patulibacter sp.
GCCTGCCGCCTGCTGCCCGCCGCCTGCCGCTTACCGCCCGCCGCCTGCTGCTGGCCGCGGGCCGCCAGCCGCCGGATGCCCGCCGCCTGCCGCCTGCCGCCGCCCGCCCGCCTGCCCCTACCGCCCCGTTCCACGCCGGAGATCCACCGCGGGTCCCCGGCCTCCTCCGCCGGCCGTCGATGGGCCCTTCGAGCGCCGGGACGGGTCGCCGATCTCCGCGAGATAGGGTCGACCGCGTGACGTACGACCCGCCGCAGACCGTCGACCTGATGCACCTGGGCAAGCCGAAGGCGATGTCGGCCCACCTCTTCGACGACGTGATCGTCGACCCGGGTGCGGAGCGGACGATCGACCGGGTGGTCGAGGCGCTCGACGGCCGCACGCCGCGCGCGATCCTCCTGACCCACATCCACTTCGACCACGCCGGCGGCACCGGCGCCCTGGTGCGGCGCTTCCCCGACGTCGAGGTCTGGGTCCACGAGCGCGGCGCCCGCCACATGATCGACCCGACCCGGCTGGTCGCCAGCGCCCGCAAGGTCTTCGGGGACTACTTCGACATGCTCTGGGGCGAGGTCGTCCCGATCCCCGAGAAGAACATCCGGGTGCTGCACGGCGGCGAGGAGGAGGGGCCGTGGGAGGTCGCCTACACGCCCGGCCACGCCCAGCACCACGTCTCCTACCTGCACCGCCCGACCCGCACGGCGTTCACGGGCGACGTCACCGGCATCCGCATCGACGGCGGCCCCGCGCTGCCGCCGACCCCGCCGCCGGACATCGATCCGCCGCTCTGGCACGCCTCGCTCGAGACGGTCGCCGCCTGGGAGCCCGAGCGCCTGGCGTTCATGCACTTCGGGCAGACCACCGGCGACGTGATGCAGCAGATCGAGACGATGCACGAGACGCTCGACCTCTACGCCGAGACCGCACGGACGACCGACGCGCAGGGCATGGCCGACTTCATCCGCGGCTGGGTGCTCGAGCGCGCGGGGGAGGAGGGGCTGCCGACGTACTACGCGGCGGGCCCGTTCGAGGGCCTGTGGGCCGGCCTGGACCGCTATTGGAAGCGCGTCGCCCGGGAGGCCGAGGTCGCGGGGGCCGAGGCGCACGACGAGGTCGTCGACGCCGCCGGCGAGCACCGGCAGGACCAGGGCGACGGGTCGTCCCCGGCCGGCGGGGGCGCGGCCGCCTCCTGAACGGACCTCAGACGCGCTCGAAGGTCGCCTCGACAACCATCTCCGAGCGCAGGCTGCCCGCGATGAAGCACTCGCGGTGCGCGAGGTCGACGAGCCGGCGCAGGCGGTCGTCCGACGGGCGGTCGCCACGGACGCCGATCCGCGGGCGCAGCACGATCCGCTCGACCCACATCGGGCCGGCGTCCGCGCGCTCGGGCATCTCGGCCTCGGCGTCGTCGCGGTAGGAGACGACGTCCACCCGGGCCCGGGCGGCCACCGCCAGGAACGACAGCAGCTGGCAGGAGGACGCGGCGGCCAGCAGCAGCGCCTCGGGGTTGAGCAGGCGCGGGTCGCCCGCGAAGGCGGGGTCGCTCGAGAGCCGAAGCGCCGCGTCCGCCGGGGCGGCGACGACCTCGTGCTCGCGCCCGTACCCGTCGTACCCCGCACCCGTGCTGCCGCTCCAGGTGCACGTCGCGGCGTAGCGATGGACCTGCCCGCCGTCCGTCATGGGGGACACCTTGGCACAGCCGGGTCCGTGTCCTATGGTGGAGACGACGGCTCCCCGCGACCGCAGGTTCCCCGGCTCCACCGCCGCCTCGGTCCGCATCCTCCGGGACTTCCCCGTTACCCTGCACGACCGTGAGTCAGACCATCGAGCAGACACGCGCCGCCGACCCGGGAACGGGCCTGGGTGGGGCGTGGAACGTGATCGTCAAGGACGACGACCACAACACCCATCAGGGCGTGGCCGTCGTGCTCGCCCGGTTCATCCCGGGCGTCACCGTCGACGCGGGGCTGCGGATCGCCGACACGATCCACCGCACGGGCTCCTCGATCGTGTGGACCGGCCACAAGGAGCTGGCCGAGCACTACTGGGAGCAGCTGCGGGACGCGGGCCTGACGATGGCCCCGCTCGAGCAGGCCTGAGCCCACCGGAACCCGCGACCGGATCCGGTCGCCCTCACGCAGTCCGGACCCTCGGGGCGCCGGAGCGGAGACCTCCAGGAACGACGAAGGCCCGCCGATCAGCGGGCCTTCGTCGTTCCGGGGCCGCGGCGAGGCGGCGCGGGGCGGGTCAGCCGCCGGCGGGGACGGGCTCGCCGGTCATGCGCGGATCGTCCTCGGTCTTCGCGGGGCCGAACGGCTCGTCGCCGTAGGGGTCCGTGACGCCGGGGCCGCGCCCGTGGGCGATCGAGACGTTCTTCTCGTACGCCAGGGGCTTCTGGTAGAGCTTGGAGTGGACCGTGCGGAACTCGACCCAGGTGTCGGAGTTCCACATGCGCGACCAGGTCTCCTGATCGGCGATCGCGATCGACATGCGGAACTTGTACGCGTCCTCGCGGGAGCGGATGACCCGCACCTCGAGCGCACCCTCGCGCAGCAGCTTCGGGGTGAGCTCCTGCAGCCGTGCCGCGAGCGCGTCGGCCTGCAGGCCATTCGCGTAGAACGGGATCTCGTAGGCGATCGTCGTCATCGTCCGTACATCGTCCCACGTCCGGGCCGACGGCGTCTCCGCGAATCGCGACACCCCGCGATCCGGGTCCCTCGTCCGGGCCCGTCGCGTCGGGGCGATCCGATCGGGAACGCCCCGCGGGCGCGGTGGGACATTTTGGTTGGATGGTGCGTGCGTTCTTCGTCCGTGCGTCGTCCTCGTGGTGACGACGCACCGCCGCGCCGTCCTCGTCCCCCCGAAGATCCAGGAGTCCCACCATGTCCCGCATCATCCGCACCACGGTCACGGCGGCCGTCACGATGGCCGTGCTGGCCGGGACCGCCGGCGCCGCCGGAGGCCCCGTCGCCGGCCCGCAGCGGACGTTCACCGGCACCCGGGCGCCGGTCTCCGTCCCCGGCAACCACCTCCACAAGGGCGACCGCATCCCGAAGGGTGCCGTCCTGATCTCCCGCGAGGTCACCTCGAGCGGTGGGAGCACCCGGCTGCGGGTCGTCCTGACGCTGCCGAAGGGCAAGCGGTTCACCGGCCTCGCGCAGAACGAGGGTGCGGAGCTGTCGATCCAGCTCCCCGAGGGCGAGCCGAGCTACGTCGGCCGTCGCCGGACGACGGTCCTCGTCGTCCCGCGCAAGGGCCACGCGGGCTCGGTCACCGTCTACGGCTACGCCCGCTGACCCGAGCGGGCCATGCCCCGTCGCCCGGCCACCCGCGATGCCGCCCTGCTCGTGCGTCTCGCCGCGGGCGACGACGCGGCCTGGGAGCGCCTGGACCGCCGGTACCGGCCCGCGCTCCTGCGCTACGCGGGGTCGCTCGGCCGTCCGGGGGTCGTGGATCGCGAGGACGTCGTCCAGGAGGTCCTCGTCCGGGCGCACCGCGAGCTGCGTGCCGGGTTCGTGCCGGACCACCTCTCGGCGTGGCTGCACCGCATGGTCCGCAACGCGGCGATCGATGCGGTCCGCGCCCGGGCCCGGCGGCCCGCCGACCCGCTGGACGACCACCCGGTCGCCGCGGCCGGGTCAGGCCCCGACGTCGTGATCCTGCGGCGGGAGCGGCTGCGCCGGGTCATCGACGACGTCGCCGCGCTGCCCGACGCCCAGCGCGTCGCGCTCGTCGCCCGCGCGGTCGACGGCCGGCCGGTGTCGGAGGTGGCGGGGGAGCTCGGGATCAGCGAGGCGGCCGTCGGGATGGCGGTGCGTCGCGCCCGCGAGAACCTCATCCGGGCCGAGAACGCCCGCGACGCCGACTGCGAGGCCGTCCGGCCGTCGCTGCACCGGGCGCACGACCGCGGGACCCGGACGACCGAGGCCGCCCGCGCGCACCTGCAGGTCTGCTCCGCCTGCAGGGCGTACCGCCGGGACCTGCGCCGCCTCGACCGCCGGCTGCGGGCCCTGACGCCGCCGCTCGTGCCGGTGCTCGGGCTCCTGGGCGGTGGTGCGGGGGCCGCGGGCGTCGGCGCGAAGTCCGCCCTGGTCGTCGGGACCGCGGCGCTCGTCGGGGTGTCCGGCGGGGTGCTCGTGCTGGCGGAGCACCGCGTCGGACCGGGGGGTCCGGCCCCCGCGACGATCGACTCGTACTTCGTCGGGACCCACGACCTCCGCCGCGGGGGACGACTGCCCGAGGGGTCGACCGTCGTGACGGCCCGCGTCAGGATCCCGTCCGGCGTGCCGGCGCCCGGGACGGTGCGGTCGGTGGCGCTGCGGTGCCCGGCGGGGATGCGCACGGCGCAGTGGCTGCAGCTCCCCGTCGAGCACGCGCCGTCGCGTGAGCTGCAGGACCTGAGCTCCGGCGGGAGCGGCGGGTCGGACCTCGGTGGCCGGGCCGTGGTGCTGCGGTTCCCGTCGACGCGGCTGCCGCACCCCGTCTCGTTCTCGGAGGGCGTGCTCTGTCGACGTCCGGACCGCAGCGGGTCCCTCGTCCGCGACCCCCGCCCCACGCGGCGGGGTGAGACGCCGATGGTGACGACCGCCGGGTCGCACATGGTCCACGTCCGCCCCGGCGGGGTCATGACGGGCACGCTGATGGGGCACGAGCCGGTCTCGGTCCTGCGCATCACCCCGGGTGGGACCTGGAGCAGGGTCGCGTCGGACAACCGTGAGATCCGCGGCTGGGTCCTCACGAACGGCCTGCGGCCCCGCTGAACGGGGCCGCAGGACGACGCGCGGTGCACGGCGGTCGACCGTGCGGGGGAGGGGCGCCGTCCGACGCCCCGGCGCGGTCAGACGCCGATCTCACCCTTGATCGCGCCCGGGCCCTCACCGCTGCGGCCCTCGTCCTCGTCCTTGGCACCGACGAGGATCGCGATCTTGCCGGAGTGCTTGTTGTCGCGCATGAGCTGGTGGACCTCGGCGGTCTCCTCGAACCCGACGGTCTTCCACAGCACGGGCTTGACCTTGCCCTCGGCGATCAGCTGGTTGGCCTTCATGCACTGGTACGCGTTGGCGAAGTGGGAGCCGATGATCTCCTTCTGCTTCATCCACAGGTACCGCACGTCGAAGTCGAGCGTGTAGCCGGAGGTGGCGCCGCAGATGACGACCTTGCCGAACGGCTTGACCGTGAAGACGGACGTCGGGAACGTGGCCTTGCCGACGTGCTCGAAGACGATGTCCGGGGACGCGCCACCGAAGAGCTCCTTGACCTTCTTGGAGAACGCGCGGGAGTGGCCGAAGCGCTCCTTCTCCTGCTCCGGCGTCTCGTCGCCGGTGCGCATCATGCCCTTGAAGTCGTTGCGGTTGATGTACCCCACCGCGCCGAGCTCCTTGACGAGCTCGCCCTTCTCCTCGGAGGAGACGACGCCGACGCACTCGGCACCGGCGGCGTTGCAGAGCTGGATGGCGAAGACGCCCAGGCCGCCGGCGGCGCCCCAGATCAGGACCTTGTCGCCGGCCTTGATGGAGGCGCGGTCCATGAGCATGCGGTAGGCGGTGAAGTACGTCAGGCCGTACGAGGCGGCCTCGGCCCAGGAGAGGTGCTTGGGCTTGGGCAGCAGCTGCTGCGCCTGGACCTTGCAGAACTCGGCGAAGGAGCCCCAGGTGGTCTCGTAGGCCCAGATCTTCTGCGACGGGGCGGCCATCGGATCGAGACCGTGGACCTCGACGTCCTCGTAGGAGGCCTGGTTGCAGTGGATGACGACCTCGTCGCCGACCTTCCAGCGGGTGACGCCGTCGCCGACCTTCCAGACGATGCCCGACGCGTCGGAGCCGCCGATGTGGTGGCCGAACTCCGGGTGGTCGCCGTACTTGAAGACGGAGACGGGCTGCCCCAGGGCGGCCCAGACGTTGTTGAAGTTGACGCCGGCGGCCATCACGCGGACGACGACCTCGAACGCGCCGGGCTGCGGCACGTCGACGGTCTCGAGCTGGATCGCGTCCTTCGGCTCGCCGAGGCGATCCTCGCGGATGGCCCAGGCGGACATCGTGGCCGGCAGCTCGCCGGGGGCCGTGCGGGCGGTGTGCAGGTCTGTGAGATCGACGGACATCGGCGAGAACCCTACCGTCGGTCGGACCGGGGCGACGTGTCGTCGTGGGGCCCCGTGGACGAGGGGCCCGGCACCGCCGGTGACGGTGCACGCAGGGACCGCTCCCGCACGGGACGCGGGCACCTGCCGACGGGCCCGCGAGGACCCGCAGGAGAGCGGTTACGGAAGCAGCAGCTCGCCGTCGGAGCTCTTGCGCTCGCGACCGACCTTCAGACGGGCGGAGTCGATGCCCTGACCGACCTGCAGGCGCCAGCTGCCCGCGCCGACGGTGCCTTGGATCGCGGCGACGCCGCCGGGCGGGATCGTGTCGCGGGTGGTCCGCGAGCCGCCGGCGGCCGCCGGTGCCAGCGTGGCCCTGACCGACTTGGACGACTGGTTCGTGATGACGATCCGGACGGGGCCGGCGCCGATCTCCGACGGGGAGATGTTCACGGACCTGTTCGTGATGGCGGCGCTGAGCTGCAGCGTCGCCGGTGGCCGGGAGCCGTTGGGCTTCTCGGACTGGTCGACCCGCCCGCAGCCGGCGAGGCCGGACGCAGCCAGGACTCCGGTGCTGAGGAGGACGATCGAGGGGCGGGCGTGCATCGGCTTGCGGGCTCTCCGGGTCGCGTCGCGGCAGGGGCCGCGACGATCGGTCGCAACCCTACCCGAGGTCGCGATGCGTGTCCGGTCGATGTCGGTCCGGCGGCCGTCCGGGCCTCGCTGCCGGGTCCGGGCGGTCGGGGCCCGGCGCGGCCGGCGGGCCGTGGTCCCGGCCCGCGGGGCCCGGGCGCGTCAGGCGGTGGAGCCGGCCCCGCCGTGGCGGAAGGGCAGCGCGACGACCCGGGCGGACGTCGGGCCGCCCTCGCCGGGCCGCAGGACCACGGTGGAGTCCGGCTCGACCTCGCGCCGGACGAGCGCCAGGGCGATCGGTCCGTACGCGGGGGAGTCCACGCTGGTGGTGACGCGGCCGAGCTCGCGGCCGTCCTGGACGATCACGGTGCCGACGGGGACGGCCCGGTCCAGCTGCAGACCCCGCAGGTGGCGGTTGGGCCGACCGCGCCAGTGCAGGCGGGCGACGGTCTCCTGGCCGACGTAGCACCCCTTCGTGAAGCTCACGGCCCGCTCGACGATGCCCGCCTCGGCGGGCATCACGGAGTCGTCCATCTCGTGGTGCAGCCGGGGGCGTCCGGCCTCGACGCGCAGCACCTCTGCGACGTCGTCGTCGACGGGCGCCGCGCCGCGGGCGACCAGCAGGGCACGCACGGCGTCGACATCGTCGCCGGCGGGCAGCACGTCGACCCCCGCCGCGGTCCGGACGAGCCGGACCGGGGTGCCGTCGACCTCGGCGGCGACCGACGCGTGCTCCTCGTGTCCGAGGCCGGCGGCCGTGGCCCCGGCGACCGCGTCGGCGCGCGGGCCCACGAGGGACAGCAGACCGAGTTGCAGCGTGCGCTTGTGCAGCTCCACGTCGTACCCGACGAGGTGCCGGCGCAGGTGGTCGAAGAGCGCCTGCAGCCCGCTGCGCTCGCAGAGCAGCAGCAGCTCGACGTCCTCGTCGGACGGCCCGACGTGCAGGATCCGGAGGTCGGCGACGATCTTGCCCTTCGGCGTCAGCAGCGCGGCGTACGTGCCCGCACCGGACGCGAGCGCCTCGACGTCGGCCGTCACCTGTCCGGTGAGGAACGTGCGGGCCTCCGCGCCCGTCAGTGCGAGCTTGCCCGACGCGGAGCCGTCGACGAGCCCGGCGCCCGTCGTCAGCTCGCGGTAGCCCGCGGCGACGTGCTCCGCGGCAGGCGGGAGGGGGGCCGTGGAACCGGCCGCGGCGGCGTGGTCCTGGGGCAGATCGGGCACGTGATCGAGCGTAGCGCCCGACCGTCACGGGCCCCTGGGCAGGCCGGGACGAGGCCCGTCGGGCCTCCGGCGACGTCGGCACGGCCGGTAGAGTGCTGGGCGATGTCGCTCGCCAAGAACTTCCAGCGGGTCCTCGACTCCCTGCCCGACGACTGGACGGACCTGTCGCTCGATCTGCGGATCGCCGACGAGGACCGCTACGTGGAGGCGGCCACGTACGTCACGACGACGTGCAACGCCCAGCCCTACTCGCGCCACGACTGGCACTGGCGCGTGCTCGTCGCGCACCGGTTCGGCCACGCCGCCGCACCGACCGCCGTGCTGTCCGCGCTGTCGCTGCTGGACCAGGCGTCGATCACGGGCGAGATCATCGTCCGCGACGTGCGGGTGGGCCGCGCCGAGGTGGAGCCCATGTGGGGCAGGGGCGAGACCGCCCGCCAGGAGTTCCGCCGGCTCCGCGCCCACTGACGGCCGAGGCGACACTCGTGCGCATCGCCGTCGTGGTCCCCGACCCGGAGTTCGGGTCGCAGACCGTCAAGATCTTCAAGGACGCCGGGCACGACCCGGAGCTGACCACCGACATCGACGGGCTCGTCGAGCTGCTCGCCGCGGAGGACTTCGCGGCGATCGTCGCCGACCTCAGCGTCGACGGGGTCGAATGGGCCGAGGCCCTGGCCGACGTGCGCCCGGACGGCGTGCCCGTGCTGGCGTGCTTCCCGCCGATCGAGCCCGACGTCCGCGCCGTGGCCCTCGAGGTCGGCCTGGACCAGGTCGTCCCGCGCTCGCGCCTGGCCCGCGAGGGCGGCACGCTGCTGAACGACCTGCTCGACGACAAGTAGGACGGAGATTGGGCGGGCCCCGCCCCGAGCGTCTCGGGCCGGGACCGCCTCCCGGGTCGTCAGGGCTCGGCGCACCCGCAGGAGGGGCGGGCCCCGCCCCGAGCGTCTCGGGTCGGGACCGCATCACGGGTCGTCGGGGCTCGGCGCACCCGCAGACGGGCCCCGCCCCGCCCCGCCGCTCAGCTGCCCGGGGCGCGGCTCCAGACCATCTTCGCGACGTCGGGCGGGGTCTTCGTGATCCCGACCTTCGCCTCCCAGGCCGACCAGGTCCGCATCGTCGCGCGGTCGAGCGTGCCGGAGCGCCCGCGGGCGTCGCGGAACGCGGGCTTGACGGCGGTGAGCTGTTGCTCGGTCGTCGTCGGGTCGATGCTGCGGTCGCCGGAGCCGACGCGCAGCGCCCGGACCGCCTCGTCGTCGTCGCCCTTCGGGGTGGACGCCACCGCGGTGTAGCCCTGCGCCATCGCCGCGGTGAAGCGGCCGACGGCGTCCCCCTGCTCGCGCAGCGTCTTCGAGGTCGCCACGACGAGCAGCTCCGGGTAGCGCGGCGCGCCGTAGGCGTCGAGGCGGAAGACCTTCGTCCCCGGCCGCCGCGCGGTCAGGGCCACGCCCTCGGCGTTCCAGAAGCCGATCGCGGCGGAGACCTTGCCCGACACGACCGACGGGACCGCCTCGAAGCCGATCGTGACCCGCTTGACGGCCTTCGGGTCGCCGCCGTCCCCGCGGACGATCTGGTCGAGCGCCGCGTCGTCGCTCGGCAGGCCGGTCACGCCGACGGTGCGGCCCTCGAGGTCCCGCGGTCGCGCGACGGACGGCGAGGCGAGCACGGCGGCCAGGGGCCGCTGGACGACGGCGCCGACGGCGACGAGGTCGGCGCCCTCCTGCCGCGCGAGCGCGACGTCGTGGATGTCCATGATCGCCAGGTCCGTCCGGCCGGCGGCCAGCAGCTTCGCCCCGTCGGCGCCCGACCCGGGGATCCGGATGCGGACCGCGAGGTCCGCGTCCGTGAAGAGTCCGCGCTCCTGGGCGACGTAGAGGCCCGCGTGGACCGCGTTGGGCGCGAAGTCGAGGGTCAGGCTGAGCTTCGTCGCCCCGGGCGCGGTGCTCGTCGGCGGTCCGCCCGCCTCCACCCCGCCGTCGGATCCCCCGCAGCCCGCCAGCACGAGGGCGCCCACCGCGAGCACCGTCAGCCGGACCACCGTCCGCGACGATCGTCGGCGGGGCGCCGACCGGTCGGGGAAGGTCGGGCTCCGGGGGTCCTGCGATCCAGTCATGCACCCAAGAGTGGCGGACCGCCGCACCGGGCGGCGTGACGGCCGTCCCGGCGGTGGACCGGGCCCGGCCGTTACGGTGGTGTGATGGAAGCCAGCGGCGAATCGATCTCCCCCGAGGGCCTGGAGGCCCTGAAGGCGGAGCTGGAGGAGCTCGAGGGCCCCGCCCGCCGCGACATCGCCGCCCGCATCCAGCGCGCCCGCGAGCTCGGCGACCTCAAGGAGAACGCCGAGTACCACCAGGCCAAGGACGACCAGGCGCACCTCGAGACCCGCATCGCGGGTCTGCTGGAGCGGCGGCGCAACGCCGTCGTCACCGAGGTCTCCAAGAGCGGTGACGTCGTCGGCTTCGGCTCGACGGTCACCCTCGTCGACGTGGACACCGAGAAGGTCCAGAAGTGGTCGTTCGTCGGGGCGGCCGAGGCCGACGCGAGCGCCGGCAAGATCTCCGTCGAGTCGCCCGTCGCGCAGGCCGTGATGGGCCACGCGGTCGGCGACGTCGTCAAGGTCACGACACCGCGCGGCGTGCGCAACCTGCGCGTCGACAAGCTCGGCGACTGACCTCGCGCGACCGGCGGGGCCGCCGGCCTCGAGCCCGGCCACCTCGCCACGGGCGGGTCCGCGGGCCCGAGCCCGAACGCGACCCCCGTCGGTCGTCGCGTGTCGCGGGCCCGGCCGGCGTCGTGCGCCGGGCCGGGCCCGCCGTGACGCCTACCGGACGCGCAGGGAGACCCGACGCGTCAGCGTCTCGCCCCCGACCGTCGTCCGGATCGTGAGGCGGTACAGGCCCCTGCGGGTGCGGGAGCCGACGCGGACCGCCACGCGGGCCACGCCGAGGCGGCCCACCCGGACGGTCCCGAGGCGCACGGTGCGGGTGCCGCCGGCCCGCAGCGCCGCCGGGAGCGTCACGCGGACGCGAGCGCCGCGGAGCGGGCCGGTCGTCGCGTTGCGCAGGCCCACCCGGATGCGGGCGAGTGCCCCGCGG
>NZ_JAURWA010000032.1 GCF_030655195.1 Patulibacter sp.
CCCGCCGGGCGCGGCGATCGCCGGCGTCCGCCGTCGCGCGTCGCGGGTCTGCGGCGGCTGCTCGTCGTGGCGCTGCTGCTCGTCGGCGTCGGCGCGCTCGCCTGGTCCGGGCTGCGGCCGAAGATCGAGGGCGCGGTCACCGAGATCCGCCTGCCCCTGAAGCACGAGGACATCATCAAGCAGCAGTCGAGGGAGAAGGGCCTCGACCCGGCCCTGGTCGCCGGCGTCATCTACGCCGAGTCGCGCTTCCGCGACAACCAGGAGTCGCCGGCCGGGGCACTCGGTCTGATGCAGGTCACACCGGACACCGCGCGGGACATCGCCCGGGAGTCGGGGGCCAACACCTTCGCCATCGGCGACCTCCACACCGCCGACGTGAACATCCGGTACGGCACGTGGCGGCTGCGCGACATGCTGCGCCGGTTCGACGGCAACACGACCCTGGCGGTCGCGGCGTACAACGCCGGTCCGGGCAACGCCCAGCGGTGGAAGCGCGAGGCCGACGCCGCGGGGGTGTCGATGACGATCTCGCGCATCGGGTTCCCCGAGACGAAGCACTACGTCGAGAAGGTCCTCGACGCGCAGCGCGACTACCGGCGGACGTACCGGTCCGAGCTCGGGCTGTGAGCCCCGACCCGACCGGGGCCGCGACGACGGGCGAGGACGGGCCGGTCGGCTCCTCGATGCGCCCGTCCGCGACCGACGGCGCGGCCGAGACGCCCGGGGGCGTCGGCCCGTCCGGCGACACCGCGCAGTCGACCGCGGACCTCGTCCCCGCGGAGGAGGCGACCCGGCCGGTCTTCGGCGCCGCACGGGTCGAGCGGATCGGGCACGTCGACCCGGTCCTGCGCGCCCGGCTGCTGACGATCTGGACCGACGTGTCGAACGCGGGCGGCTGGGTCGGGTTCGTCCCGCCGGTCGTCGAGGCGCAGGTCGCGCCGGCACTCGAGGCGGCCCTGCAACGCGTGCACCACGGGCGCGACTGGCTCGTCGTCGTCCGGGCCTGGGGCGACCCGGAGGAGCCGCTCGCCGACGACGGGGCTGCGTCGGGCTGGCGCGACGTCGCCGGGTTCGCGTTCGTCGCCGCCAACGACCGCCTGCTCTCGGAGCACTGGCGCTGGGTGCTGCGCGTCCAGGTCCACCCCGACCACCAGGGATCCGGGCTCGGTGCCGTGCTGCTCGACGGCCTCGGCGACATCGCCCAGGACGCCGGGCTGGAGATGCTGCACCTGACGGTACGCGGGGGAGAGGGCCTCGAATCGTTCTACGCCCGGGCCGGGTACCACGAGGTCGCCCGCATCCCGGGGGCGATCCGCGTCGCGCCGGGCGACGACCGCGACCAGGTCGTGCTCGTGTGCCGCCTGGACGAGCGCGGCACCGAGCGCACGTCCTAGCAGCGTCCGGCCGCGCGTCGGGACCGGTCGTGCGGGTCGCCCGGCCGCGACGACGCACGACCGGCCGGGCCGGGCGGGTCCCGGCGGACGTCGGACGCCGCCGGTGCCTCAGCCCCGCGGGGCCGGCGGCTTCGTCGCCGTGATCGTGCGCAGCGGGGGCATCGTCGTCCACCGCCGTCGCGAGCGCGTCGCGTCCGTCAGGCCCAGGGTGCGCAGCTCGCGGACGACGATCCGGGTGCGGAACGGCTCGAGCAGGGCGACGCGGCCGCCGGGGCGCAGGACGCGGACGAGCTCGCGGACCGCCTCGACGCGGGCGGTGTCCGACGGCAGGAGGGCGAGCACGTCCCGCGACACGACGAGATCGACGGCGTCGTCCTGCACCGGCAGCTCGCGGATCGAGCCGGTGCGGACCGTCACGCCCTTCACGCCGGCGAGCGACAGCGTGCGCTTGGTGACCTTGTGGCCGTTCGGGGTCAGCTGCCCCTCGATCCACGCGTCGACGCCGGTGACCTGGCCGTCGGGCAGGCGCACCGCGAGCCCGGCGCACATCAGGCCGGTGCCGCAGCCGAGGTCCAGCGCGTCCTCGTCACCGCGCAGGTCCAGGCCGTTGAGCAGCCGGTCCGCGGCCTTGACCTTCGACGCCGACGCGGTGCGGAAGAGCCCGCCCGAGATCACGAAGCTCGACAGGCACGCCAGCAGCAGGACGAGGACGAACAGCGCTCGGGCCCCGTCGAACGCCCCGGGCAGCAGCGCCGAGACGAGGGTCACGACGCCGAGGATCATCCCGACGCCGGCGGTGGCCCGGGCCTGACGCGGGCGGTCCAGACCGTAGGGGAAGTTCGGATCGACCTCGGCGGGCATGCCCCTCCAGGGTATTGCGCGCGCCGCGAGGGGCGTCCGGCGCCCATGCGGACCGTGGCTGTCCGCGTACGAACGCCCGTTCGACAGGGACGGGTGCGGCCCTCGCTACGCTGGGACGCGATGCCGCCGTTCAAGCTCGCCGCCGGATGGACCCCGAAGGCCGACCAGCCCAAGGCGATCGACGCCATCGTCGAGAGCGTCGAGGGCGGCTCGCCGTTCACGACGCTGCTGGGCGCCACGGGCACCGGTAAGACGATGACGATGGCCTCCACCATCGAGCGCCTGCAGCGCCCCGCGCTCGTGATGGCGCACAACAAGACGCTGGCCGCCCAGCTCTGCAACGAGTTCCGCACGTTCTTCCCGCAGAACGCCGTCGAGTACTTCGTCTCCTACTACGACTACTACCAGCCCGAGGCGTACGTCCCGTCGAAGGACCTCTACATCGAGAAGGACTCGGCGATCAACGAGGAGATCGACCGGCTGCGCCACGCCGCGACCGCCGCGCTCTTCGCCCGCAAGGACGTCGTGATCATCGCGTCGGTCTCCGCGATCTACGGCCTCGGGTCGCCGGACACGTACGACCGCAACCTCATCGTGCTCAAGCGCGGTGACGAGATCGACCGCGACGAGCTGCTCGCCAAGCTCGTCCACATCCAGTACCAGCGCAACGACACCGCGCTCGCCCGCGGCACGTTCCGCGCGCGCGGCGAGACGATCGAGATCTTCCCGGCCTACGCCGAGACCGCCTTCCGCGTCACGCTCTTCGGCGACGAGGTCGAGCGGCTGCAGCACCTCGACACGCTGACCGGCGAGCTGCTCGAGGACGACCTCGAGCACGTCGCCGTCTGGCCGGCGTCGCACTACACGACGCCCGAGGGCCAGATGGAGCGCGTGGTCGACGAGATCGGCCGCGAGCTCGAGGACCGCATCAAGGTCCTGGAGTCCGAGGGCAAGGAGCTCGAGAGCCACCGCCTGCAGCAGCGCACCCGCTACGACATGGAGATGTTGCGGGAGATGGGCTTCTGCAACGGCATCGAGAACTACTCGCAGATCACCGACGGCCGCAAGCCCGGCGAGCGGCCGTACTGCCTGCTGGACTACTTCCCCGAGGACTTCGTCTGCTTCCTCGACGAGTCGCACCAGACCGTGCCGCAGATCGGCGGCATGTACGAGGGCGACCGGTCGCGCAAGCAGACCCTCGTCGACTACGGCTTCCGGCTGCCCAGCGCGATGGGCAACCGGCCGCAGACGTTCGACGAGTTCCTCTCGATCGCACCGCAGATGGTGCTCGTGTCCGCCACGCCGGGCAAGTTCGAGACCGCCCGGTCCGAGACCGTCGTCGAGCAGATCGTCCGCCCGACCGGCATCGTCGACCCGCCGATCGACGTGCGTCCGTCGATGGGGCAGGCCGACGACCTGATGAACGAGATCCGGGCGCGACGGGACCGCGACGAGCGGACGCTGGTCACGACGCTGACGAAGAAGATGGCCGAGGACCTGACGACGTACCTGCTCGAGAACGGCTTCAAGGTCCGCTACCTGCACTCCGACGTCGACACGCTGGAGCGGATCCAGATCATCCGCGAGCTCCGCCTCGGCGAGTTCGACGCGCTCGTCGGCGTCAACCTGCTGCGCGAGGGCCTCGACCTGCCCGAGGTCACGCTCGTGGCGATCCTCGACGCCGACAAGGAGGGCTTCCTCCGCGGCTCCACGGCGCTGATCCAGACGATCGGCCGCGCGGCCCGCAACGTCGAGGGCCGCGTGATCATGTACGCCGACAAGCACTCCGACGCCATGACCCAGGCGATCGGCGAGACGGACCGCCGCCGCGAGATCCAGATCGCCTACAACGAGGAGCACGGCATCACGCCGACGACGATCGCCAAGGGCGTCTCCGACATCGGCGAGTTCCTGCAGGGCGAGTCGAAGCTGCCCAAGGGCAAGCGGCGCCGCAAGAAGCAGGAGGAGACGGACAAGCTCACGACGGCCGAGCTCGACAAGCGCTTCGTCGCGCTCGAGGAGGAGATGCTCGCCGCCGCGGAGGAGCTCCGGTTCGAGCACGCCGCCGCCCTGCGCGACGAGCTGCGCGAGCTGCGCCAGGAGCTCGACCGCCGCGGCGAGGCGGACGGCACCGCCGCGCCGGCCGACGCCGACACCGTCGACGCGGCGTAGGCGGGCCGGGGCGGAGGGGCGGGGTGCTCCCCGGTCGCCGCTCCCCGGCCCCGCTGCCGGCCGGCGCGCGTCGGGCGCCGACGCGTCCTCAGGAACCTCTTCGGAAGTCCACAGGTCGGGCGTACGGGGATGGGGGAGTATCGGTCGTGCAGCAGCCCCCCATCCGCTGAGAGGTCCCCCACCATGTCGTACCGCCGTTTCGTCGCCGTCCCGCAGCTCGAGTTCATCGTCGGGTCCGACGACACCAGTCGTGCCGAGCTGATCGCCCCGCCGCTCGTCCGCACCACGATGGGCGACCACGTGATCGAGGACGTCGCCGTGGCGACCGCGATCGCGCAGGCCGAGTCCCCGGCCGCGGGGCCGCAGGCCGCGGCCTGACGGGTCGGCGCCGCCGGACCGCGGGGCCGGGCCCGCCGCGCGACGCCGCACCCCGCCCGCCCCACGGCCTACGCTCGTGGGCATGCCGCACGGGACGGCCGCGCACCTGCGCGGGTACGGGACGACGATCTTCGCCGAGATGACCGCGCTGGCCGCGCAGACCGGCGCGGTCAACCTCGGCCAGGGGTTCCCGGACGAGGACGGGCCGCTCGAGATCCGCGAGGCCGCGGCCGCCGCGCTGCTCGCCGGACCGAACCAGTACACGCCCGGCCGGGGCACGCCCGAGCTGCGGGCCGCGGTCGTCGCCCACGCCGCCAGGTGGTACGGCCGCGAGCTCGACGCCGACCGGCAGGTCCAGGTCACCGTCGGGGCGACGGAGGGCGTCGCCGCGGCGCTCCTCGGCCTCTGCGAGCCCGGCGACGCGGTCGTCACGTTCGAGCCGTACTACGACTCCTACGGCGCCGGGATCGCGATGGCGGGCGCTGTGCGCCGGACCGTCCCGCTGCGGGCCCCCGACTTCGCGTTCGACCCCGAAGCGCTGCGGGCGGCCGTCCGCGGTGACGGGACCGGCGGGGCCGTCGCCCGGGCGCTGATCCTGAACTCGCCGCACAACCCCACGGGCCGGGTGTTCACCCGGGCGGAGCTCGAGCAGGTCGCGGCGGTCTGCGTCGAGCACGACCTCGTGGCGATCTGCGACGAGGTGTACGAGCACCTCGCGTTCGACGGCGAGCACCTGCCGCTCGCGACGCTCCCCGGCATGGCCGGGCGCACCCTCACGGTCTCGTCCGCCGGCAAGACGTTCGCGCTGACCGGCTGGAAGGTCGGCTGGGTGACCGGGCCGCCCGACCTCGTCGACGCGGTCGCCACGGCCAAGCAGTTCCTCACGTTCTCCGGCCACGGCCCGTTGCAGGCCGCGGTGGCCCGGGCGCTCGCGCTCGACGACGCGTTCTTCGCCGGCGTCCGGGACACCCTGCGGTCGCGGCGCGACCGGCTCTGCGCCGGGCTGCGGGCGGCCGGGCTGACCACCTACGTGCCGCAGGGCGGCTACTTCGCGACCGTCGACGTGGCCTCGATCGGCGAGACCGACGGGGCCGCCTTCTGCCGCGACCTGCCCCGGAGGTGCGGCGTCGCGGGCATCCCCGTCAGCGTCTTCTGCGACGACCCCGACGTCGGGCGCACCCTCGTGCGCTTCGCGTACTGCAAGCGCGAGGACGTCATCGACGAGGCCGCCGCCCGCCTGGCGACCCTGGCGGGCTGATGGCGAGGGAGTCCCCGCCCCCGGACGTCCCGGGCACGGCGTCGGAGCTCGCGGCCGATCGCGACGCCGCCCGCGAGGCCGTGCTGGACTGGTACGCGGAGGTCCACCGCGACCTCCCGTGGCGGCGCACCGACGATCCCTACGCGATCCTCGTCTCCGAGGTGATGCTGCAGCAGACCCAGGTGGCGCGGGTGGTCCCGCGCTTCGAGGCCTGGATCGACCGCTGGCCCACGGCCGCCGACCTGGCCGCCGCGGACCGGCGCGACGTGCTCGGGGCCTGGGTCGGGCTGGGCTACAACTCGCGCGCCGTCCGGCTGCAGGACGCGTGCGCCGTCGTGGCCCGCGACGGCTGGCCGGAGGACGCCCGCGGTCTGCGCGCCCTGCCCGGCGTCGGTCCGTACACCGCCGCGGCGGTCGCCTCGTTCGCGTTCGGCGAGCGCATCGCCGCCGTCGACACGAACGTCGTCCGGATCAGCGAGCGCCTCGGGCTCGGCGGGCCGGACGAGCTGCTGCCGGCCGACGACCGGGTCCCGACGTGGAACCAGGCCGCGATGGAGCTCGGGGCGGTCGTCTGCCGCGCCCGGAGCGCGGACTGCCCGCGCTGCCCGGCCGCCCGCTGGTGCCGCTCCGCCGGTCGCGTCGTCGTGCCGCCGCGGGCGCCGAGCGGATCGCGGACCAGGTTCGAGGACACCGACCGCTACGTCCGCGGCCGGATCGTCGCGTCGCTGGCCGGCGACGAGCCGTGGCCCGACGGGATCGGGCCGGAGCGGCTCGAGCGCGCGCTGGACGGTCTCGTCCGCGACGGGCTGGTCACCCGGACGGCCGCAGGCCCCGTGCTGCGCGGGTCCGGCGACGACGGCTGAGCGGCCCGCGGCGACGGTCGAGGGGCCCCGCGGTGCTCGTCGGACGACCCCGCGGCGCCGATCCGACGGACCCGGGGTGCCACGAGGCCGGAACGGGGGCCGCGAGCCCGCGACCCGTGGCGGCCGGACCATCGGCGCCCGACGGGTCGTATAGATTCGGCCGCGGCCCGCCTCCCACGCCCGAAGGTACCCCTGCGCATGTCCCTGGACCGTCAGAGCATCGAGAAGCGCGACTTCCCCATCTCCCGTCGCGGCTACGAGACCGTCGCCGTCGACGCGCACCTCGCGCAGCTCGCCGCCGACGTCGAGGCGCTGCGCGCCGCGACGCCCGCCCCCGAGGCCGCGGCGTCGCTGGCGTCGAGCGCGTCCGAGCGGATCCGCGGCATCGTCGAGGCGGCCGAGACCACGGCGGCCGAGATCGAGCGGACGGCCCGCGAGGAGGCGGAGGCGGTGCGCGCCTCCGCGCTCGCCGACGCCGCCGCCACCCGCGAGGCCGCGTCGTCCGAGGCGCAGTCCCACGTCGCCGCCGTGCAGGAGGCCACGAGCACGATGCTCGATCGCATCGGGGCGCTGGAGCAGACCGTCTCCGGGCTGCTCACCAACGTCCGCTCGTCGGCCGGCGGCATCGGGGCGGACCTCGCCACGCTGCACGCCCAGGTCGTCGAGGTCGGCGGGCTCGGGTCGGGCGGGGCCTCCCGGGAGGCCGCAGGAGCCGTCGGCGAGCCCGCACCGGTCGCGGCCTCCGGGTCCGTCGCCCCGGTCGAGCCCGCCGCCGCGCCGCCGTTCGTCGCGCCGCTGCCGCCCGAGTCGGCGGTCGAGCCTGCCGCGGCCGCACCCGCCGAGCCGGACGCCGGCGCCGCCGAGACCGTCGACGGCGTCCTCGTCGAGGCCGACCCGCAGCCCGCGGAACCCGCCCGGGCGCCCGTCGCTCCCGAGCTGCCGCTCTCCGGCGTCCCCGCCCAGCGCAGCACGGACGTGGCCGGCGCCCGCATGGTCGCGCTGAACCTCGTCCTCGACGGCGTGCCGCGCGACGAGATCGAGGCGCACCTCGAGGAGCGCTACGCGCTGGACGACCGGGCGGCCCTGCTCGACGAGCTGTACGCCAAGCAGGGCGGCTGAGGGCCGGTCGCCGGCCGGCGACCGTCGCCCGCGGATCGGCCACCGGGCCTGGTCGGAGGCGCCCGTTTGCGACCCTCCGCACGTTGGTAGTTGCAGAAGGAAGGACCGAAGGCGCGCCCTGCGCCCGGTCCAGGCGAACAGAGGAGATCCCCATGGCCAGGCTCAGCGTCGACACCGAGAACGGCACCCCCGTCGAGCTCTACTTCGAGGACCACGGGCCCCGCGACGGCGCCCCCGTCGTCCTGATCCACGGCTGGCCCCTGTCGGGTCGCTCCTGGGAGGCTCAGGTCCCGGCGCTCATCGACGCCGGCCACCGCGTCGTGACGTACGACCGCCGCGGCTTCGGCGACTCGTCGCAGCCGTGGGAGGGCTACGACTACGACCGCTTCGCCGCGGACCTCGACGCCCTGCTGCAGCACCTCGACCTGACCGGCGTCACGCTCGTCGGCTTCTCGATGGGCGGCGGCGAGGTCGTCCGCTACATCTCGAAGTACGGCACCGACCGGATCGCCAAGGCCGTCCTGGCCGCCGCCGTCCCGCCGTACCTCTACAAGAGCGACGACAACCCCGACGGCGGTCTCGACGACGCCACGATCGGCGAGTTCGAGGGCGGCGTGAAGGGCGACCGGCTCGCGTTCCTCGAGGGGTTCACGACGAACTTCTTCGCCGCGGGCGATCGCACGGACCTGATCTCGGAGGACCAGCGCCTCTACGCCAAGCAGATCGCCGCCTTCGCGTCGCCGAAGGGCACGCTGGACTGCATCGCGGCGTTCGGTCGCACCGACTTCCGCGGCGACGTCGCGAAGGTGACGGTGCCGACCCTGGTCATCCATGGCGACTCGGACGCCATCGTGCCGTTCGAGGTCTCGGGCAAGCGCTCCGCCGAGGCGATCGAGAACGCGACGCTGCACGTCATCGAGGGCGGGCCGCACGCGATCAACGCCACGCACGCCGACGAGTTCAACACGGCGCTGCTGGGCTTCCTCAAGGGCTGACGCCCACGGGCGGGCGCCGGTTCCCGGCGCCCGCTTCGCGGGTCAGTCGAACGCGGGGCCGGTGCCCTGAGGCTTGGTCGCCGGGTCGCCGTCGATCGCGGCGGCGATCCGCGGACGGAGCTTCGCGAGGGCGTAGGGGATGCTCAGCGGGCTGCTGAACCCGACGGCCTGCGAGATCGCGCCCTGCTCGTCGAGGTAGACGACGCGGCCCTCGCGGACGGCCTTCAGCCGCGCGAACGTCGGGCGCTTCAGGAGCTCCTGCTCGTCGCCGTAGATCACGAGCAGGTCGGCCTCCAGGAGGTCGAGCCGCTCCTCGCTGACGTCGGCGTAGAAGGTCTTGCCCGCGAGGCGGTCGATCCGCCCGGGGACCTTCATCCCCAGCGCGGTGAAGAACCGGCTGCGCAGGTCGGCGGAGGCGAACGCGAAGAACTTCCCGTCGCTCCCCGAGGCCAGCACGACGGAGCGGCCGGCGGTGCCGTCGGCCTCCCGGGCCTTCGCGACCCCGGCCTCGACGTCCTTCTCGACCTCCGCGGCCCGCTGCTCCCGGCCGAGCGCCTCGCCGGTGGTCCGCAGCTGCTCCTGCCACGGCTCGCCGTAATCGACGTGCTTCGCCGACTGGGCGACCGTCGGGGCCAGCTCCGAGAGCGTGCCGTACTCCTTCGAGGTGATCCCCGAGTAGACCGCCAGCAGCAGGTCCGGGCGCAGCGCGGCGATCTTCTCGACGCCGAGGTCGGTCTCGCCCACGACCTCGGGCTTCGCCCCGCCGAGGGCCTCCCGGGCCCAGGGACGGTCGGCGATGTCGGCCCCCTGGAACTGGCGGAAGCCGAGCGGCGTGACGCCGAGCGCGAGCGCGAAGTCCTGGTCGTTGTAGCCGACGGCGACGACGCGCTGCGGGGCCTTCGGCACCTCGGTGCGGCCGAACTTGTGGGTGATCGTGACGGGGAACGCCCCGCCCGTCGCCCCGCCGGCGGCGGTCGTGGCGTCCGACCCGCCGTCGTCGGATCCGCAGGCGGCGAGCGCGGCGGCCGCGAGCACGGCGACGGCCGATGTCGCGGTGCGGCGGAGCAGGGGGCGGGTGGTGATCGAGGTCATGGGGACTCCTGTCTCAGGGGAGTAGGTGACCCTAAAGGTATGGTCCGGGCCGGGTCGGGCGACCCGCGGTAGCGTGCGGGCATGAGCACCCCCGCACCAGGCGCCCCCCGCGAGCACGACGTCGTCGTCTTCGGCGCCACCGGCTTCGTCGGCCGCCTCACCGCCGCCTACCTCGCCGAGCACGCCCCGTCGGGGACGACGATCGCGCTGGCCGGGCGATCGCGCAGCAGGCTCGAGGCGGTGCGGGCGTCGCTGCCGGCCTCCGCCGCGGACTGGCCGCTGATCGAGGCGGACTCGTTCGACACCGGCGCGCTGAACGCCCTGGCCCGGTCGGCGAAGGTCGTGCTCACCACGGTCGGCCCGTACGCCCGTTACGGCCTGCCCCTCGTGGCGGCGTGCGCCGAGGCCGGGACCCACTACGCGGACCTGACGGGCGAGACGCTCTTCATGCGCCGCTCGATCGACGCCTCCGACGCGGTCGCCCGCGAGAGCGGCGCGCGCATCGTCCACACGTGCGGCTTCGACTCGATCCCCTCCGACCTGGGCGTGCACGCGCTGCACGAGGCGGTCGCGGCGGCGGATGCGGGCGAGATGGGGGAGACCACCCTCGTCGTCAAGGGCGTCGGCGGCGGCGTCAGCGGCGGCACGATCGACTCGCTCCGCGGTCAGCTCGACGAGGGCAAGGACGACAAGGCCGTGCGGCGGCTGGCGGCCGACCCGTACGCGCTGTCGCCGGACCGGTCGGCGGACCCCGAGGGGCGCGACGAGCGCGACCCGGTGGGCGTCAGCCGGGACCCCGACACCGGCGAGTTCCTCGCGCCGTTCGTCATGGGCCTCGTCAACACCCGCGTGGTGCGGCGGTCCAACGCGCTGCAGGGCTACGCCTACGGGCGGGGCCTGCGCTACCGCGAGCTGATGCGCGGCGGCTCCGGTCCCCTCGGGGCGGTCAAGGCCGCCTCGATCGTCGGGGGCCTCGCCGGGCTGGTCGGCGGCATGTCGTTCGGCCCCACCCGCAAGGTCCTGGACCGGGTGCTCCCGGCGCCGGGCGACGGTCCGTCCGAGGAGCAGCGCGAGAAGGGCTTCTTCCGCATCGACGTCACGACGACGACCACGACCGGCCGCCGCTTCCGCTGCCGGATCGCCGCGAAGGGCGACCCGGGCTACAAGGCCACCGCCGTGATGCTCGGCCAGGCCGGGCTCAGCCTCGCCCACGACCAGGACCGGCTGCCGGAGGCCGCGGGCGTCCTGACCCCCGCCACCGCGATGGGCACCGTGCTGACCGACCGGCTGCGGGCCGCGGGCCACAGCTACGACGTGAGCGAGCTCTAGGCGGACCCCCGGCGACGGGGTGGGGGCGCGGGGCGCGGCCCGGCGGTCCGGGCCGACGCGACGCGGCCCGGTACGTCGTCACCCGGTCCCGTCGGGCCGCTCGCGCGGCTGTGGCAGGCTCGGGGCATGAGCAGCCCCACGCCCCAGCACGCCCTCGGATCGGGCTTCGGTGCGACCAGCACCGCGGCGGAGGTGCTGGAGGGGATCGACCTCTCCGGCCGCCTCGCGGTCGTCACCGGCGGGTACTCCGGCATCGGTCTGGAGACCGTCCGGGCGCTCGTCGGAGCCGGTGCGCACGTCGTGGTGCCGGCCCGGCGGGTCGAGCACGCGGCGGGCGAGCTCGCCGCGGTCGGCACGACCGCCACGGTCGGGGCCTCCGGCCCGATCGCGCCCGGCGACGCCACGATCGAGGTCGACGAGCTCGACCTCTCCGACCTCGGCAGCGTCGAGGCGTTCGCGGGTCGGTTCCTCGCGACCGGGCGATCGATCGACCTGCTGATCAACGACGCCGCGGTGATGGCCAACCCGGAGACCCGGGTCGGTCCGGGCTGGGAGTCGCAGTTCGCGACGAACCACCTGGGGCACTTCGCCCTGACGGCCCGCCTCTGGCCGGCGCTGGTGGCGGGCGACGGGGCGCGCGTGGTCGCGCTGTCCTCGTCGGGCCACAAGATCTCGGGGATCCGCTGGGACGACGTGATGTTCGAGCGGGGCGGCTACGAGAAGTGGCAGGCCTACGGGCAGGCCAAGACCGCCAACGCCCTGTTCGCGCTGCACCTCGACCGCCTGGGCCGCGACCACGGCGTGCGGGCGTTCTCCGCGCACCCCGGCGGGATCATGACGCCGCTGCAGCGCCACCTCTCCCGCGAGGAGATGATGGAGCGTGGCTGGGTCGACGCGGACGGCAACACGCTCATGGACTTCAAGACGCCCGAGGCCGGGGCGGCGACGGCCACGTGGGCGGCGACGTCGCCGACGCTGGACGGCCTCGGCGGGGTCTACTGCGAGGACTGCGACGTGGCCGAGCTGCGGACCCCGGGCGACGAGGCGACGCGGTACAGCGGCGTCGAGGCCCACGCGACGGACCCGGAGCAGGCCGCGCGCCTGTGGACGCTCTCGGCGGACCTGGCCGGGGTCGACCTGCCCTGACCGGGTGCGCCGGGCCGTGTCGACGTCCGACGCGGTCCGGCCCGGGACGCCCGGGGCGGGGCCCGGTCCCCTCTCCGGGTGCGCCGAGCCGTGCCGACGTGCGACGCGGTCCGGCCCGAGACGCTCGGGGCGGGGCCCGGTCCCCTCTCCGGGTGCGCCGAGCCGTGCCGACGTGCGACGCGGTCCGGCCCGAGACGCTCGGGGCGGGGCCCGGTCCCCTCTCAGCCCTCGATGGCCTCCGAGGCCTCCATCCAGGCGGCCTCGAGCTGCTCGCGCTCGGTCGCCAGCGCGGCCTGGCGGTCGCCGATCTCGCGCAGCGCGCCGGGGTCGGTGGCGGCGGCCGCCATCTCCTCGTAGAGGGCGGCCTCGGCCTCGCCCAGCTTCTCGATCTGGCGCTCCATCCGGGCGACCTCCTTGCGGGCGTCGCGCAGCGCGCCGCCGGTCAGGGCCGCGGCCTTCGCCCTCGGGGTCGGCACGCCCGTCGGGGCGCCCTCGCCGGTGCGGCCCGCGGCGTCGGCGGTCTCGGCCGCGTGCCGCAGGCGCAGGTACTCGTCGATCCCGCCCGGCAGGTGCCGGACGCCGCCGTCGCCCATCAGGCCGTAGACGTCGTCGCAGACCCGCTCGACGAAGTAGCGATCGTGGGAGACGACGATGAGGGTGCCCGGCCACGCGTCGAGCAGGTCCTCGAGCGCGGTCAGCGTGTCGATGTCCAGGTCGTTGGTCGGCTCGTCCAGGATGAGCACGTTGGGCTCCTCCATCAGCAGCCGCATGAGCTGCAGACGCCGGCGCTCGCCGCCGGAGAGGTCCTTGACCAGCGTGCGGGCCCGGGCGCCCTTGAAGCCGAAGCGCTCGCAGAGCTGCCCCGCCGTGAGCTCGAGCCCGTCGTGCGTCGTCGTGCGGCCGCGGACCTCCTCGAGCGACTCCAGGACCCGCAGGTTTCCGGGGATCTCGACGGTGTCCTGCGAGAGCTGCGCGAGGCGGACGGTGGTGCCGCGCTGGACCTCGCCGGCCTGCGGCTCCAGCGCGCCGCTGATCACGTTGATCAGCGTCGTCTTGCCGGCGCCGTTGACGCCGACCAGCGCGAAGCGGTCGCCGGGGCCCAGGCGCCAGGTGGCGTGGTCGAGCAGCACCTTGTCGCCGTAGGCCACCGAGGCGTCCTCGACGTCGATGACCTTCCCGCCCAGCCGCCGGGTCGCGAAGCGCAGCAGCTCGACGCCGTCGCGGGGCGCCGGCTCGTCGGCGATCAGCTCGTTGGCGGCGTCGATCCGGAACTTCGGCTTCGACGTCCGCGCCGGCGGCCCGCGCCGCAGCCATGCGAGCTCCTTCCGCAGGAGCTGGCGGCGCCGGGCGTCCTGGGAGGCCTCCTGACGGTCCCGCTCGGCGCGGGCCAGCACGTAGGACGCGTAGCCGCCCTCGTACTGGTGGACCGTCCCGTCGACGACCTCCCACGTGGTCGTGCAGACCTCGTCGAGGAACCACCGGTCGTGGGTGATGACGACCATCGTGCCGCGTCGCCTGGCGAGGAACCCGGCCAGCCACGACACGCCCTCGACGTCGAGGTGGTTGGTGGGCTCGTCCAGCAGCAGCAGGTCGGGGGAGTCCAGGAGCAGCTTCGCGAGCGCGATGCGTCGGCGCTCGCCGCCGGAGAGCGGCCCGATGACGGTGTCGAGGCCCTTGGGGAACCGGCGCAGCTCGACGCCGCCGAGCAGCCCCTCGAGGACGGAGCGGAACGTCTTGTCGCCGGCCCACTCGTGGTCGGGGCGGTTCCCGACGAGCTCCTGCCGGATCGTCTTCTCGGGGTGCAGGGAGTCGCCCTGTCCGACGAGCGCGAGGTCGAGCGAGCCCACGCGGGTCACGGCCCCGGCGTCGGGGTCCTCCAGGCCGGCGATCAGGCGCATCAGCGTGGACTTGCCGTCGCCGTTCTTGCCGACGATGCCGATCCGGTCGCCGGCCTCGATGCCGAGGGTGACGTCGGACAGGACGCTGCGGCTGGCGTAGCCCTTGTCGACCGCCTTGAGGTTGACGAGGTTCTTGGGGGCGGGAGCCATCGACGTGGCATCTTGCCGGGTCCCCGCGTCCGGCCGCCGCGCGGCCGTCGGTGCTGCGGCTCAGCCGGGCTCGGCGCCCGTCACCACCGGGCGCGACGCGTCGCGGCTGTAGGCGGACCAGGACCCGGGCCAGAGCCGTCCCCGTCCCAGGCCGGCCTGCTCCAGCGCCAGGAGGTTGTGGCAGGCGGTGACGCCGGAGCCGCAGGTCGAGACGACGTCCGACGCGGCGGTGACGCCGGCCGCGGCGAACCGCTCGCGGAGCTCGTCGACGGGCAGGAGCCGCCCCTCGGCGTCGACGTTGCCCCGCGCGGGGACGTTGCGCGCGCCGGGGACGTGGCCGGCGCGGGGGTCCAGCGCGTCGGGGGCGCCGGCGTACCGCTCCGGGGGACGGGCGTCGAGGACGACGCGGCCGCGGTCGGTGGCGTCGTCGACCGTCGCCAGCAGCTCGACCGGCCACTCCCGCGCGGTCGCGGTCGCCGTGGCGGGGACGACGGCACCCTCCTCGAGCGGACCGGAGCCGAGGCCGCCGTCGAGCAGCGCGGCGTCCTGCCCGACCGCGCGGAGCATCCAGACCAGCCGGGCGGCCATCACCCCGCCGGCGTCGTCGTAGGCCACCACGACGGCGTCGTCGCCGATGCCCACGGCGGAGAGCCCGGCCGCGAACGAGGCGGGGTCCGGCAGCGGGTGCCGTCCGCCGGTCTCGCTCGCCGGCCCGGCGAGGACCGTCCCGAGGTCGACGTACACGGCGCCCGGCAGGTGGCCGGCGGCGTGGGCCTCGCGGCCGTTGCGCCCGTCGAGGTAGTACCGGACGTCGGCGAGCACGACCTCCTCCCGGTGCTCCTGCAGCCAGGCGGGGGAGACGAACGGCTCGATCACGGGGTCGACTCTATCCCGGGGGTCGTGGGTCCCCGGGCCCCGCGGACCGCCGCGGGCCGGTTCCTCGCCGACGGCGGCCCGATCGCACTCAAGCCCGCGCCGGCACCGGCCGATGGGAGGTCTGTGCGTCGTCTGCTCCCTGCGCTCCTGCTCGCCCTGCTGCTCGCCCTGCCGTCCACGGCGGGCGCGGCGCTGATCAACGGCGGTACGAAGGCGAAGCCACGGTCGGACCGCGCCGCCGCGAAGCTCGTGCAGCGCTCGTCGTTCGAGCCCCGCGCCGACAACGACGCCGCGAACCACCGCATGCCGACCACGGCGCAGCTGCGGGACTTCCGCCGGCGCTCGGACATGCCGAACAAGAAGTGGGTCACGGGGCACTTCACCGGCACGACGGACGAGATCCTCCAGTGGGGCGCCCACAAGTGGCGGATCGATCCGGACCTGCTGCGGGCGGTCGCGACCGTCGAGTCCTGGTGGCACATGTACACCGTGGGCGACAACGGCGACTCGTTCGGCCTGATGCAGATCCGCCGGCCCTACCACTGCTGCGAGCCGCTGACGTCGCAGGACACCGCCTTCAACGTCGACTACTACGGCGCGATCCTCCGCGCCTACCACGACGGCAAGCAGCCGTGGCTGAACCAGGTCGAGCGCGGGCAGCAGTACCGGGCCGGCGACGTGTGGGGCTCCGTCGGCGTCTGGGCGTCGGGCCGCTGGCACCTGAACGACCAGGAGTACGTCGCGAAGGTCAAGCAGCGCCTGGCCGAGAAGACCTGGCGCACCGACCGCTGGTTCTAGGGCCGGCGTCGCCCGACCGTGGCCGGTGCGTCCTCGCGGCGTACCCAGGCTGCACACGTCCGCCGCGGTTCGCCCCCGGGACCACGTCCGGAGCCCGCACCTTGGCCCGTTGGCGCATGTGCAGTCCATCCACCCGGGCCTAGGGTGGAACGGTGCCGGGTCCCGTCCACGCCAGAGGCTCCTCCGCCGCCTCCGGCCCCCGGCGGACGGACCGCGGTCGGGCCGACGTGGCACGTGTCCCGCCGGCCGGCGACGGTCTCGACCGGGACCGGCTGCTGCAGGTGCTGGACGCCGTCGCTGAGGGGCCCGGCCTGGCGCGCCTGCTGCCGGCGGTCGTCGCGCTCCTGGAGGACGCCGCGGGCGGTGACGCCTGCCTGATCTGCCTCCGCGACGACGACCGGCTGACGGTCCGCGCCGCGTCGCCGGCGTTCGCCGAGAGCGTCGACCGCATCGCGTTCGGGCTCCACGAGGGGACGGCCGGCCACGTGGTGCGCCGCGACGAGGCCGTGGTCGTGGGCGGGGACGCCGACGCCGACGAGCGGCCGCCGGTCGTCCCGGGCCTGCGGGAGAGCCGGTTCGCGTCGACCGCCGCGGTGCCGCTGCGCGGACGCACGGGCCTCGTGATCGGGGTGCTGGTGGTCCACGCGGAGGCGCCCCGGGCGTTCGGACCCCAGGCCCTCGTCCTCCTCGAGCAGGTCGCGGCCCTCGTCGGCGGGCCCGTGGAGAACGCCCGGCTGCACGACGGCGAGCTGCGGCGCGTCGTGGCGCTCGACCGGCTGGCCGCGCTCGTCCGGCGCATCGCCACCGTCCCGGGCCGCGGCGAGCTCGGCGCCGCGGCGTGCGACGGGACGGTGGAGCTCCTGGGTGCCGACCGGTGCCGCCTGCACCTGGTCGACCTGGCCGACGGCGCCACCCGCGTCGTCGCGCAGGCGGGCACCGCCGCCGGGGCCGCCCGGCCG
>NZ_JAURWA010000038.1 GCF_030655195.1 Patulibacter sp.
GGGCCGGCGGCCGGCTTCGGGGCGCGACCGCGGGGGCGCGGCGGCACCGGGTCGCCGTCGGCGCCGACGGCGACCGGGGACGGCTCGCGCTCGAGGACCGGGGTCCCCCGCGCGATGTTCAGCAGCAGCCCGACGGCGGCCAGCAGGACCGCCAGGCTGGTGCCGCCGTAGGAGATGAACGGCAGCGGCACGCCGGTCAGCGGGAAGATCCCGAGCACGACCCAGACGTTCAGCATCGCCTGGACGATGATCACCGCGGTGATCCCGACGGCCAAGAGCTTCTGGTAGGTGCCCTCGGTCTTGTCGGCGATCTTCAGGCCGGTGTAGGCGATCCCGGCGTAGAGGACGAGCAGCATCACGATGCCGATCGCACCGAGCTCCTCGCCGACGACGGCGAGGATGAAGTCGGTGTGGGCCTCGGGCAGCCAGTCGGCCTTCTGGACGGAGGTCCCCAAACCGGTGCCGTCGAGGCCGCCGGTGCCGATGGCCAGCTGGCCCTGCAGCGCCTGGTAGCCGGTGCCCGCGGAGTCGGAGCCCGGGGAGAGGAACGACGCCAGGCGAGCGATCCGGTACGGGTGCATCGCGACCATGACGGTCAGGAGGAAGCCGCCGGCCACGCCGATGGGCAGGAAGAACCGGGCGGGCATGCCGCCCATGATCAGGACGCAGACCGCCGCGCCGACGATCACGATCGTGGTGCCCAGGTCCCGCTGCACCAGGGCCACGAGGGCCACGATCACCATGATCACGACGAGCTCGATGCGCAGGTCGCCGAGCGTCCGCATCGGGGCCGTGCGGGTCGCCATCCGCAGCGCGAGGAACGCGACGAGCGCGAACTTCGCCAGCTCGGAGGGCTGGAAGGTGAACGAGCCGGCGCCGAGCCAGCGGTTGGCGCCGTTGACCTGGACGCCGATGCCGGGCAGGACGACGGCCATGCAGAGCACGATCGACGCGACCAGGAGCGGGACGGTCAGCCTGCGGACGATGGCCACGCCCGCGCGGGAGAAGAGCGCCAGCAGCGCGAACCCGACGATCGCGAACATCACGTAGCGCACGAGGAACGTCGTGCCGTTGGAGCCGTTCTTGAGGATCTGCTCCGAGCTCGACGCGCTGTACACCCAGATCGCGCCGAGGACGCAGAGGGTCAGGACCAGGCCGAGCAGGCGCTCGTACTCGCGCTTGAGGTCGGGGGCACGGGCGGCGGCACGCTTCATCAGGGACCGGATTCGCCCCCGGTCTTATGAACCCTCCCGGCCTCGGCCAAGAGGGCGCCCCGCCGCTACCGGGCTCGTCTGCGGGTGGCACGAGCCCCGTCGCAGTCCGGCGAGGTCCGACCCGAGACGCTCGGGTCGGGGCCCGCACGTTCTCCCTACCGGGCTCTGATCGACTGGTAGTAGAGCGTGAAGCCGATCGCCGAGAACGCGATCGCCACGATCCAGAAGCGCAGGATGACCTTCGTCTCCGACCACGCCTTCATCTCGAAGTGGTGGTGCAGCGGGGCCATCAGGAAGACGCGCTTGCGGAAGGTCTTGAACGAGAAGACCTGGATGATCACCGAGAGCGCCTCGATGACGAAGACGCCGCCGATGACGAGCAGCAGCTCCTCGGTCTTGGTCATGATCGCGATGCCGGCGACCAGACCGCCGAGCCCGAGGGACCCGGTGTCCCCCATGAACACCGTCGCGGGGTGCGCGTTGTACCAGAGGAACCCCACGCAGCCACCGACCGCGCAGGCGGCCAGGAGCGACAGGTCGCTCGCGCCCGTGCCGATGAACGTGATGCCGAGGTAGGCGGTCATGACGATCGCGGTGACGCCCGCCGCGAGGCCGTCGAGGCCGTCGGTGAGGTTGACCGCGTTGGACATGAACGCGACGACGAGGTAGATCCAGATCGGGTAGAGCCAGCCCAGGTCGACGGTCAGGTCCAGCGTGCGGACCTTCACCGTCGGGTCGAGCTCCGCGGGTCCGGTGACGAACCACCAGAGCAGCAGGGAGACGACGACCATCGCCCCGAGCTTGCCCTTGCCGCTGAGGCCCAGCGAGCGTTTTCGGACGACCTTCGTCCAGTCGTCGACGAAGCCGACGAGCGCCAGACCCGCGCCCGTGACGTAGACGCCCATCGCCCGCCAGTCGTAGTCCCAGAGCAGGAGGAACGGCACCGAGATCGCCACGAAGATGATCAGCCCGCCCATCGTGGGCGTGCCCGCCTTCTTCTGGTGGCCCGACGGGCCCTCCTCGCGGATGTACTGACCGAAGGACTTCTGGCGCAGCCACTCGATGAAGCGTGGCGCCAGGAAGATGCAGATGAGCATGGCGGCGGTGCCGCCGACGAGGACCTTGAGCACGGCTCAGGCGTCCCGTCCGCGCAGCGCGTCGGCGACCCGCTCGAGCCCGATGCCGCGCGACGCCTTCAGGAGGACGGTGTCGCCGGGCTCCAGCAGCTTGGGCAGGAGGTCCGCCGCGGCGGCCGCATCGGGCACCCAGTGCACGCCGGAGCCGAACCCCGTGCCGGTGTGGCGGCTGAGCGGTCCGACGGCGATCAGCACCTCAGCGCCGGTGAACTTGGCGTGCGCGCCGAGCTCGGCGTGCAGCCGCTTCTCGTCGGGACCGAGCTCGAGCATGTCGCCGAGCACCGCGACGCGGCGGCCGTCCGTCGCGCCGGCGAGATCGTCCAGGGCGGCCGTCATCGACATCGGATTCGCGTTGTAGCAGTCGACGACCACGACGATGTCACGGGCCAGGTGCAGTCGCTGGCCGCGCATCGGCGAGATCTCGGGACGGACGTCGCCCGCGGGCTCGATCCCGATCGCCCGCGCGGCGGCCACGACCGCCGGGAGGTTGCGCAGGACGGTCGGCGAGACGTCGCCCGCCACGCGGAGGCCGTCGGGCAGCGGGTCGGTCGGCCGGACCTCGACGAAGGTCACGCCCGCGGGCCGGTGCCCGGCCAGGAGCGGCTCGTCCCCCGGGACGACGGCGGTGCCGCCGGGCTTCAGGCCGTGCAGCAGCTCCGCCTTGGCGTCGGCGACCGCCTGCAGCGAGCCGAGCAGCTCGACGTGGACGGGAGCGACGTTGGTGATCACGCCGACGTCGGGCTCCGCGATCGCGGCGAGCTCGGCGATCTGGCCCGCGCCGCGCATCGCCATCTCGAGGATCAGCACCTCGGTGCCCTCCTCGGCCGCGAGCACCGTCAGCGGCAGACCGATCTCGGTGTTGAGGTTGGCGCTCGTGGCGACCGTCCGGCGGTGCGGCGAGACGACCGAGAGCAGCAGGTCCTTCGTCGACGTCTTGCCGACGGACCCGGTGATCCCCACGACGGTGGCGCCGAGGTCCCAGCGCCACGCGCGGGCCAGGGCGCCGAGCGCGGCGGCGGGGTCCTCGTGGGTCAGGACGACGCCGGTCCCCGCCTTCGCGGCGGCCTCGGCGTGCTCCGGTCGCACGAGGACGCCCCAGGCGCCCGCGGCGAGGACGTCGGCGGCGAACGAGCCGCCGTCCACGCGCGCGCCCGGGATCCCGACGAAGAGCGCACCGGGCAGCGCGGGGTCGCGCGTGTCGATGACCGCGCGGGTCGGGCCGGGACCGTCGACGGGGGCGCCGGGGCCCGACGGGATGATCGAGGCCGGGGTCGCGCCGGACGGCGCAGCGGCGGCGTCCGCGTCGCGGGCCGGGGCGGC
>NZ_JAURWA010000041.1 GCF_030655195.1 Patulibacter sp.
CGGCCGGCGACCTGGTGCTGCGCCGCTCCGCCGCGGCCCTCGGTCTGCCGGGGGACGCCAGGGGCCTCGCGGCCCACGCCGAGCGCTGGTCGCCGTGGCGGGCCTCCGCCGCCCAGCACCTGTGGGCCGCGGCGGCGGACCGGCCGACGGCGCCCGCGGGGTAGCGGGCGGGAGCCGTCGGAGGCCCCGGGGAGCGGGGTGGGCCGGCCGCAGGGGCCGCAGGCAACGGGGTGGCCGACCGGCGGCCCGCCGTCCACCGCCGCCCCCGCAGCCCGCGGGCCGATCCCGGCCTCAGGGACGGACGACGCGGTGGCGCGTCAGGACGATCCCGGACCGGAACGCGCGGGCCTCGACCGTGCGCAGCGGCGGCACCGACGTCCGGCCCTCGAAGAGGCGCCGCCCGCGGCCCTCGACGTGGGGATAGACGAAGCAGCGGTACTCGTCGACGAGGTCGGCGTCGATCAGGGCGTGGCAGAGCGCGACGCTGCCCGTGACGACGATGTCGCTGCCCTCGGCCTCCTTCAGGGCGCGGACGTCGTCCTCGAGCGGGCCGCGCAGGATCGTGGTCCCGGCCCACCCGGGGTCGTCGAGGGTCGTGGACACCACGTACTTCGCGACCCGGTCGAGGTGCTCGGTGACGCCGGTGGTGTCGTCCGCCTGCTTCGGCCAGTAGCCGCGCATCTCCTCGAACGTCGTCCGTCCCACGAGGAAGGCGTCGGAGGCGTGGGCCTGCGCCATCAGGGCCTCGTTGACGTCGCCCATGTCGCCCTCCTGGTCGGCGGGACCGAACCACGACGAGTCGTTCGAGACGACGCCGTCGAGGGTGATGTTCTGCGTGATGATCAGGTCGCGCACGAGCGCTCCTCCCGGTCGGTTCGTCCCTACGACCCGTGCCGCCGGCGGGACTCATCGGTGCCGCGGTCGCGAGGGCCCGGCTCCCGGTCGGCGTCGCCGACCCGGTCGGCCACCGGGCCGCGACGCGGGTCAGTGCGCCCGGGCGGCGGCGGTCGTCGCGACGCTCGCCCCGGCGGCCCGCAGCTCCTCGAGCGCCCGGCCGCCGTCGCCGGGCTGCACGTCGACCGCCGCGACCGCGTCGGTGACCACGACGGTCGGCAGGCCGCCGTGCAGCGCGTCGAGGACCGTGGCCCGCACGCAGTAGTCCGTCGCGAGACCGCAGACCACGGCGCGGCGGACCCCGGCGGCGCGCAGCCGCTCCAGCAGCCTCGTGCCGTCGAACGCGGAGTAGGCGTCGCGGTCCACGTCGGTGCCCTTGTCCAGCGTCGTCGCACCGCGCAGGTCGAGGTCCGGGTGCAGCTCGGCGCCGCGGGTGCCGTCGACGCAGTGCGGCGGCCACGTGCCGCCACGCTCCGCGAACGACACGTGGCCCACGGGGTGGCGGTCGCGCGAGGCCACGATCGTCGCCCCGGCCTCGCGCGCCCGGTCCAGGAGGCGACCGATCGGCGCCAGGACGCGGTCGCCGTCGGGGACGCCGAGCGCGCCGCCGGGCAGGAAGTCATGCTGGACGTCGACGACCACCAGCGCGTCGTCGGGCCCGAGCAGCAGCTCGCCCGACAGCGACGAGCGGAGCTCCCGGAGCGCGCGCGACCGCCGGACCGGCGCGGGGACCGTGCCGGCCCGCCCGAGCTCGGCGGCGGCACGCTCGCGCGCCGCGCCCAGGTCCAGCGCGCCGGGGACCTCGACGCCGCAGCGGACCACGGGGTGCAGCAGCGGCTCGCCGGGCGTCGCCTCGTGGGAGAGGTGGATCTCGAGCTCGGTGTCGTCGCCGGTGCCGCGCCGCGCCAGACCGTGGACGCCCGGGTCGGTCTCCTTGCCGGGCGAGCGCTTCATGACGGAGCGGCGGGACGGGTCGGTCTCGTCGTGCTGGGCGCACAGCTTGTAGACGCCGCCGAGCGGGTCGCCGGCCCGCAGGCGGGTCCCCAGACCGAAGTCGTCGGCGGGCACGCCGTCCCGGACCATCGCCCCGATCGACTCGGCGTCGAGGTCGCCGGAGAGCATGATCCGCGTGTCGCCGAAGCCGGCGGCGTCGAGCTGGGCGCGGGCGTCGCGGGCCCCCTGCGCCAGGTCGCCGGAGTCGATCCGGACGCCGCGCAGCGGGCTGCCCGTGCGGCGCGAGGCGGCCATCGCCCGCTCGATGCCCCGCGTCGTGTCGTACGTGTCCACGAGGACGGCCGTCCCCTCGGGGTGGTCGCCCAGGGCGTCCGCGAAGGCGTCCTCCTCGTGGTCCTCGCCGCGGGCCATCACGGCGTGGTGGGCCATCGTCCCGACCGTGGGGATGCCGTGCAGGAGACCCGCCAGGGGCAGCGCGGTGCCGGCGAAGCCCGCCAGCCAGGCGGCGCGCGCGGTCGCCGGCCCGGCCTCCGGGCCGTCGAGCCGGCGCAGCGAGAAGTCGTAGACCGGCCGGCCGGCGGCGGAACGCACCGCGTCGGCGGCGACGGTCGCCACGCGGGTGGCGTAGTTCAGGGCCGCGAGCACCACCGGCTCGACGATCGTGGCCTGCACCCGGGGTGCGGTGACCCGGAGCAGGGGCACGCCGGCCGGCAGGCAGGTGCCCTCGGGGACCGCCCAGACGGTGCCGGTGAAGCGCAGGTCGCCCAGCGCGTCGACCAGCGCGTCGGAGAACCGCCCGTCCGCCCGCAGCCAGTCGAGCTCCTCCGGGGTCGACGACAGCCCGAGCAGGCCGTCGACGACCTCGCGGACCCCGGCGACCATGACCCACGGGCGGCCCGGGGGAAGGCGGCGGATCGTCACCTCGAACGACACGAGGTCGTCGCGGTGGTGGCGGACGAACGTGTCCGCCATCGTCAGGGTGTAGAGGTCGGTGGTGAGGACGCTCACGGGGCCACCTGGCGGGTCGGGGGGCGGTCCGGGTCGGAGATTCGCGGCACGCTGCCGCTCGTCCGCTACCCTTCCGTCTCGAAGAAGGGCAGTATCCCGCAAGCGACGTCGCCGTCATCACGGCCCTCAGGGGCCCGGTGCGTCCACCCCTGCGGTGGGAGAGACCTTCGGCCCAGTCCATCTCGTGGTCGGAGACTCCATGACCCTTCCTGCACCCCTGCTCGCCGCGTCGAGCTCGTCCGAGAGCACCGGCTCCGAGGTCTCGATCCTCGTCTGGCTCGTGTTCACGGCGTTCATCGTCGCGATGCTGATCCTCGACCTCGTGGTCCACCGCCACTCCGAGGGCGACGACGAGGAGCACGCCCACGTCCCGCCGTTCAAGCAGAGCGTCATCTGGTCGATCGGGTGGACGCTGCTGGCGCTGGCGTTCACCGCCGTCGTCCCGTTGATCCACAGCGGCTTCGGCGGCAAGGAGGCCGGCGAGTTCGTCACCGGCTACGTGATCGAGCGCAGCCTGTCGCTGGACAACCTCTTCGTCTTCACGATCCTCTTCTCGTTCTTCAGCGTGCCGATCTACGCGCAGCGGAAGGTGCTCTTCTACGGCATCGTCGGCGCGATCGTGCTCCGCGCGATCTTCATCCTCGTCGGCGGCGCGCTGCTGAACACGTTCCACTGGATGATCTACGTCTTCGGCGCGTTCCTCGTGATCACCGCCATCCGCATGGCGACGCACAGCGACACCGAGGTCGACCCGAGCAAGAACCCCGTCCTCAAGGCGATCCGCAAGGTGATCCCGATGAGCGACGAGTACGAGGGCTCGAAGATCTTCACGAAGCAGAACGGCAAGCGGATCGGCACGCCGATGCTCGCCGCGCTGGCGATGGTCGCCACGTTCGACGTCATCTTCGCGATCGACTCGATCCCGGCCATCTTCGCGGTGACCCGCGAGACGTTCATCGTCTTCGCGGCGAACGCGTTCGCGCTGCTCGGCCTGACGTCGCTGTTCTTCCTGATCGCCGGGCTGCTCGAGCGCTTCCACTACCTCAACTACGGCCTCGCGTTCATCCTCGGGTTCGTCGGCGTGAAGATGCTGATCACCGACATCTGGCACATGCCGATCTACGTCTCGCTGATCGTCATCATCGGCACCCTGCTCGTCTCGGCCTGGGCCTCGCTGAAGTGGCCGAAGGACGAGGACGGCGGCACGGACGGTGACGGCCCCGGCGGCACCGCGCACACCCCGACGGCGGCGCCCGTCGGCTGAGGGCCGGCGGCCGACGGCCGCCCGCGTCACCCGGGTCCCGGCGGGGCGGTCGATCGGCCGCCCCGCCGTCGTTCGCGCCCCGGCCCGCGTCCGGCGGGAGGGCCGTGCGTGCGCCACGCCCCGCTAGCCTGCCGCGGGTGCCCGCGCCCGTCGTCTCCGTCGTCGTGCCCACGCGCGACCGGGCGGTCCGCCTCGCGCGGCTGCTGGAGGCGCTGCGGGCGCAGACGCTGGACCCGACGTCCTTCGAGGTCCTGGTCTGCGACGACGCCTCGGCGGACCCCGACGTGCGGCGCGTGCTGGACGCCGTGCAGGCCGAGGGCGTCCTGACCCTGCGGGTGCTGCTGAGCGACGCGCCGGCCGGGCCCGCGGTCGCGCGCAACCGGGCGTGGCGGGAGGCGACCGCACCCCTGGTGGCGTTCGTCGACGACGACTGCGTGCCCGTGCGCCACTGGCTCGAGGCGCTGGTCGACGCATGGTCGGCGGCGGACCTGGGCGACCGCGACCTCGCCGTGCTGCAGGGGCCCGTCGACCCGGACCCCGCGGAGTACCCGCACGACTTCGGCCCGTTCGCGACCACGCTGTGGGTCCGCGAGGGCTCGCCCCGCTTCGAGACCGCGAACATCGCCTACCCGCGGGCGCTGCTGGAGCGCCTGGCCGGCTTCGACGAGCGCCTCGTCGTCGCCGGGGAGGACACCGACCTGGGTTGGCGGGCGGTCGAGGCCGGCGCGACCGTCGTCTGGGCGGGCGACGCGCAGGTCCACCACGGCGTCGTGCAGCAGGGACCCTGGGGGCGCCTGGCCAAGGGCTGGCGCTGGCGCTACGTCCCCGCGGTCTTCGCGCGGCACCCCGGGCTGCGTCGCGAGCTCGAGCTCGGCGTCTTCTGGGGCCCGCCGCACCTGTGGCTCTTCGGGGGGCTGCTCGCGCTGGCGCTGCAGGGCCGCCCCGGGGTCGGCTGGTCCCTCGCCCGCTGGTGGCTCGGCGGGCCCTACCTGCGGCGCCTGAGCCACTACCGGACGGGTCCGGCGCTGGCCCCGTACCGGCTGGCCTGCGACCTCGTCGAGGTAGCGGCGATCGGCACCGGCGCGGTCCGCCACCGGGTCCCCATGATCTGAGGGGGGAACGGGTGCGGGCCCCGCCCCGAGCGTCTCGGGCCGGAACGCGTCGGACGTCGGCGCGGCTCGGGGCACCCGCAGGGGGTGCAGGCCCCGCCCCGAGCGTCTCGGGCCGGAAGGCGTCGGACGTCGGCGCGGCCCGGGGCACCCGCAAGGGGTGCGGGCCCCGCCCCGAGCGGCTCGGGCCGGAACCCGTCGGACGTCGGCGCGGCCCGGGGCACCCGAAGGCGCGCGCTAGGGTCCGCCGATGCCCGACGCCACGGCGCTCGCCGACCGGAGGATCGCGCTCGTCCGCGCGGACAACCCCGGCCCGAAGACCCTCACGGGCACGAACACCTGGCTGCTCCGGGACGAGGACCGGGCCTGGGTCGTCGACCCGGGGCCCGACCTGCCCGAGCACCTCGATGCGGTCGCGGCGGCCGCGGAGGAGCGCGGCGGCGTCGCCGGGATCGCGCTGACCCACCGCCACGACGACCACGCCGACGGCGTCCTCGGTCTGCTGGAGCGCGTCGGCCCGGTGCCCGTCGCCACGAGCACGGGCTGGCTGCCCGACGGCGCCCCGGCCGGCGCGACGGCGACGACGGTGGGGGAGGGCGACGCGTTCGGGCCCTTCGCGGTCGTCCGCACCCCCGGGCACGCGGCCGACCACGTCGTCTTCGTCGCCGGCGACGCGGCGTTCGTCGGCGACACGGTGCTCGGCGAGGGCAGCGTCCTGCTCGTGCCCCACGAGCACGCGCTGCGCGGCTACCTCGACGCCCTGACCCGCCTGCGCGCCCGCGGCCTGGCGATCCTCCTCCCCGGGCACGGCCCGGTCGTGCTCGACGCCGACGCGAAGCTCGACGAGTACGTCGCCCACCGCCTGGACCGCGAGCGCCGGGTCGTCGACGCGCTGGCCGCCGGCTCGCGCAGCGCCGACGAGATCCTCGACGCCGTGTGGGACGACGCCCCGGGCATCCTGCGCATCGCCGCGGCGGTCACGCTTCGCGCGCACCTCGACAAGCTCGAGGACGAGGGCCGGCTCCCGGAGGGCGTCGAGCGGCAGGAGTTCGGCGACTTCGACGGGCTGTAGGCGCTCAGCGGCGGGCGGCGGCGTGGGCGTCGAGGCCCGCGAGCTGGAACGCCACGAGCAGGTCGAACGAGACGTCGAGCGACGCGTCCATCCCGAAGCCGCGTCCGGACTCGAGCAGGACGAACCCGTGCAGCGCGCTGCGGACCGCTCGCACGAGGTGGACCAGGCGCTCCTCGTCCTGCTCCCAGTGCCGGAGCACCGCGAAGACGACCTCGACCGCCCGGGCGAAGGCGGCCCGCAGCTCGTCGTCCTTCGCCAGGTCCGTGCGCTGGGTGGCCGCGTATGCGCCCGGGTGCGCCACGGCCCAGGTCCGGTAGGCCCGGGCGAGCTCGCGGACGGCGTCCGGTCCCGAGCGGCCGACGGCGGCGGTCCGCAGGGCGGTCCCCAGCCCGCGCAGACCGCGCAGCGCCACCGCGCGTCGTGCGCCGTCGAGGCCTGCGACGTGGTGGTAGAGGGACGGCGTGCGGACGCCGAGCTCCGCCGCCAGCCGCGCGAGCGACAGCGCGTCGAAGCCGTCGGCGTCGGCGATCGCCACGGCGGCGTCGGTGACCCGCTCGGCGTCGAGGCCGGGCCGGGGGCGCGGGGGCGCCACGTCAGCGGCTGCGCGCGACGGCGGCCTCCATCGCGGCACCGGGGTCCTCGACGACGGGCCCGTGGCCCGGGGCCAGTCGCGCGGGGTCCAGCGCCCGCAGTGCCTCCGCCGACGCCAGCGCGGTCGGCCGGTGCCACGTCGCCAGGGCCGGCAGCGGGAACAGCGGCCGGGGCTTGGCGCACGTCGCGACCCCCGTCACCGTCGCGTAGGCGTCGCCGCAGAGCAGCGTGCCGTCGCGCTCGTCGAGGAACGCGAGCTGCCCGGGCGTGTGGCCGGGGGCGGCGACCGCCCGCAGCGAGCCGACGTGGTCCCCGGGTTCGATCGTCCGGGTCGGCACGGTGCTCGCGCCCTTCAGGCCGCCGCGGAGCTTCGACCGGGGTTCGTCGGGATCGAGCGTCGTGTCGCCCGCGAGCAGACGCGCGTCGCGGGTGGAGATGACGACCTCCACGTCCGGCAGCTGTGCCGCGAGCGCGTCGAGGCCGCCGACGTGGTCGTCGTGGGCGTGGGTCAGGACGATCCGCACGATCGGCCGACCGAGGCCCTCCGCCGCGGCCAGGATGCGCTTCACCCCACCCTTCAGCGTCGTGTCGACGAGGGTCAGGCCGTCGTCCTCGGGCACGAGGTAGGCGTTGACCAGGCCGAGGTACGTGACGCGGATCGTGCCGGCCGGGGTGGGTGCGCTCTTGCTCATAGCCTGCAGCCTAATGGCATTAGTTGACGTTGTCCAGGGCGGGGGCGGCGGAGGACCGCGGCCCCGTGCGGCTCGCTACGCTTCCCCGCCTCCCCTCTCCCGGCACCGCCGGGAGCCAGCGCCGGCGCGTCCCTCGATGCGCCCTTCTCTCTCGCAACAGCAGGAGCCCTCATGACCGGTGTCGTCATCGCCTCGGCCGCTCGCACAGCGATCGGCAGCTACGGGAAGTCCTTGAAGGACGTCCCCGCGACCGAGCTGGGGGTGACCGCCACGAAGGCCGCCCTCGAGCGCTCCGGGCTGCAGCCCGAGCAGATCGAGCACGTCGTGTTCGGCAGCGTCATCCACACGAACACGAACGACATGTACATGGGCCGCGTCGTGTCCGTGAACTCCGGCATCCCGATCGAGACGCCGGCCTTCACGGTCAACCGCCTCTGCGGCTCCGGCGTGCAGTCGATCATCACCGCCACGATGCACATCCAGACCGGCGACGTGGAGACCGCGATCGCCGGCGGCGCCGAGTCGATGTCCCAGGCGCCGTACTGGATCCCCTCCGCCCGCTGGGGCGCCCGCATGGGCCCCGGCAAGATGGTCGACCCCGTCGTCGGCTCGCTGAACGACCCGTTCAAGACGATCCACATGGGCGTCACGGCGGAGAACCTCGCCGAGCGCGACACGATCTCGCGCGAGGACCAGGACGCCTTCGCGCTGCGCTCGCACCAGCGCGCCGCGGCCGCCCGCGAGGCCGGCAAGTTCGCAGACGACATCGCCCCCGTGGTCATCAAGACCCGCAAGGGCGAGGTCGTCTTCGACCAGGACGAGCACATCCGCCCCGACATCTCGCTCGAGGCGCTCGCGAAGCTGAAGCCCGCGTTCAAGCCCGACGGCACCGTCACGGCCGGCAACGCGTCCGGGCTCAACGACGCCGGCGCGGCGATCGTCCTGCTCTCCGCCGACAAGGCGAAGGAGCTCGGCACCCCCGTCCGCGCGAAGGTCGTGGGCTACGCGATCACCGGCGTGGATCCGAACATCATGGGCATCGGCCCGGTCACGGCGATCAACAAGCTGCTCGGGCGCACGGGCGTGAAGCTCGAGGACATCGGCGTCATCGAGCTCAACGAGGCGTTCGCCGCCCAGGCGCTGGCCGTCACGCGCGAGCTCGGCCTGGACGACGAGGACCCGCGGGTGAACCCCAACGGTGGCGCGATCGCCATCGGTCACCCGATCGGCGCCTCCGGCACCGCGATCACCGTCAAGGCGATCGGCGAGATGGAGCGCACCGGCGAGCGCTACGGCCTCGTCTCGCTCTGCATCGGCGGCGGGCAGGGCATCGCCCTGCTCCTCGAGAAGCCGTAGCCCGGCGGCGGGTGGGGCGACGCCCTGCCCGCCGGATGCGGTGCCCGCCCACCCGCCCTGCTCCTGGAGCGCCCCTAGCCGGTCGGCACGCGACCCGGACCCCCGCGTTCGTTAGGGTCCGGGACCCGTGCTCTTCACCACCGCAGACGACGTCCACGACAGCCTCGGCCGGCTCTTCCAGGAGCTCGCCACCGATCAGGACGTCGGCCTGCGCCTCTCGCGACTGGACACCGTCGTGCAGCTGCGGTACCGGCAGCCCGACACGAAGGTGACGCTCGTCGCCCGCGAGGGCGACGCGCCCGCCGTCCACCTCGGCGACGTGCCGCAGGGCACCCCCAACCCCGAGCTGATCCTCACGCTCGACGCCGACGTCGGCCACCGCCTGTGGCTCGGGCACCAGAACGTCGCCGTCGGCATCGCCCGCGGCACCATCCAGTGCAAGGGCGAGACCCGGCGCATCGTCGACCTGCTCGACCTCGCCCCGGCGATCACCCCCCACTACGAGCAGCTGCTGCGCGCCACCGGCCGCGAGGCGCTGCTGGACCCCGAGGCCGGGCTCCCGGTCGAGCCGGCCGAGGGCGAGGGCGCGCCGGAGGGCGACGCGACCAACGCCGCCGAGCCGAACGCCGAGTCCGAGATCGCCGACGGGGAGACCCCCGGGGGCGAGTCGACGGGCGAGAGCGTCGACGCCGCCGGCGAGGCCATCGTCGAGGCCGCGTCCAACGCCGCGGAGCCCAACGCGGAGTCGCAGCTCGCCGAGGGCGACCAGCCCGCCTGAGCGCCCCGCGGTCAGGCGCCCGGCGGCCGCTCGCCCGCCGGGATCTCGCCGCTGCGGTAGTGCACCAGGCCGCCGTCGGGTCCCGGGATCGAGAGCACGGGGTCGCCCTCGTGCTCACCGAGCACCGGCAGCGTCGCGTCGGGCATCGCCCCCGGGCACGCCGCCAGCGCGTCGTCGACCGAGGCGTGCGGTGCCAGCGCCTCGAGCTGGCGCAGCGTCGGGAAGGCCAGGATCGCCCGGCCCTCCTGCGCGTCGTGCAGCAGAGCGTCGGGCGTCGCCCAGCGGCTGTCGACGATCTCCTCGCCGTCGATCTGCGCCTCCGCGCCGCGCGGCGCCCGGGCGAGGAAGAACACGGTGTCGTAGCGCCGCGGCAGCGCCTCCGGGGTCACCCAGCGGTCGAAGATCCGCAGCTCCTCGGCCGGGACGGCGATGCCGACCTCCTCACGGACCTCGCGCGCGGCGGCGACGGGCCAGGCGGCCTCGCCGTCCCCGTCGCCGGGCTCGACGCGGCCGCCCGGGAAGACCCAGAAGCCGCCCATGAACTTCGCCTTCGACGTGCGCTGCCCGACGAGGACCTCGAGACCGTCCGGGCCGTCGCGCACGACGACCACGGCGGCGGCCATCTTGGGGATCACGGGGGTGTCGGTCATCTCATCGGCCCTTCGGGGTGGCGGCGAACGCCGCGTAGTCGAGCTTCCAGGCGCCGGACTCCAGGTGCATCGGCACCGGCGCCTCGCTGCCGAGGCTGAGCGTGGCGCGGTCACCGGCGATCACGACGTCGGCGTCGTCGATCAGCTCGAGGTCGCGGGGCGACGGGCCCGCAGCGGAGTTGCCGATCGCGGGCAGCAGCTCGCGGCAGGACCCCTGCTGCCCGCGGGCCCGCAGGAGCTCCTGGAATCCCGTGACGGCGGCGCACGCGGTGTCGGCGTCGCGGTCGGCCACGGCCTCGGCGAAGGCACGGAACCCGCGGCGCACCGCCACGGCCTCGTCCTCCGAGGCGGCGCGTCCGTCCTGTGCGTACGCGCCCACGTCGCCCGTCGGCGGTGCGGTCGCGCCGGTCGCGGTGCCGCCGCGCGAGCCCTGTTCCGCCATCGCGGGCGGGACGGTGGACGCGGACGTCGTGGTCGGGCCGTCGTCGCCGCAGCCCGCGGCCCCGACGGCCACCAGGACGCAGAGGAGGGTCGTGAGCGGGCGGAGGGGCTGCATCGGCGGGAGCGCCCGGGACGGCCGGGCGACCGGGCCAGCCTAGCGGCCCGGGCCGGGGTCCCGGGACCGGGAGCGGGGCGCTCAGACCCGCTCGAGCGCCGGCCGCGACGGGCCGGGTGTCGCACCGTCGAGGGCGTCGTCGGCGTGCTCGCGGGCGGCGTCGCCCGCGGCGTCCTCGGCCCGCAGGACCTCGGGCAGCGCCACCGGGCGGCGTCCGGGGGTGAGCAGGCCGACGAGCGCGCCCACGGCCAGGACGGCGGCGCCGACCGGGACCGCCGCGCGCAGGCCGTCGGTGAACGCCTCGGGCGAGACGTAGGACCCGCTCGACGCGAAGACCGTCGCCAGGACGGCGACGCCGAAGACCCCGCCGGTCTCGCGGATCGCGTTCGTCGCGCCGGAGGCCTTGCCCGCCAGCGCGACGGGCGCGGCGGCCAGGACCGCGCCGGTGACCGGCGCGATCACCATGCCCATCCCGGCGCCCGAGAGGACGAACGGCACGACGAGCGACCCGTAGGACGCGTCGACCGAGACGACGGCGGCCAGCCACACGAGGCCGGCGGACTGCAGCGCCATGCCGACGGTCAGCAGCGGGCGGGCGCCGATCCGGTCGGCCAGGATCCCGGCGATCGGGGCGACCAGCACCGGCATGCCCGTCCACGGCAGCGTCCGCAGGCCGGCCTCGAGCGGGCCCATGCCCTGGGCGATCTGGAAGAACTGGCCGAGCAGGAAGATCGACCCGAACATCCCGAAGAACATCGCGAAGACCAGGCCGTTGGTCGCCGAGAACGGCACGGAGCGGAAGAGGCGCAGCGGCAGCATCGGCGCGACCGTCCGGCGCTGCCACGCGAGGAACGCGGCGAGCACGACGAGGCCCGCGCCGATCGAGACCAGCACCGTCGTGCTGCCCCAGCCGAGCTCCTGGCTGCGGACGATGCCGAACGTCAGGCCGAACAGCCCGAGGGTCGAGAGCACGAGGCCGGGACGGTCGATCGGGGTGGTCCGGCCGCCCTCGCCGTAGGACTCGCGCAGACCGCGGATCGCGATCGGGAGCAGGAGCAGCCCGACGGGGACGTTGAGCCAGAAGATCCAGGACCAGTGGGTGCCCTCGACGACCGCGCCGCCGACGGCCGGGCCGAGGGCGACCCCGAGCCCGCCGACGGCGCCCCACAGGCCGATCGCCGGACCGCGGCGCTCCGCCGGGACGGCGTCGGCGAGGATCGCGAGGGAGAGCGGGGTGATGATCGCGGCGCCGAGGCCCTGCAGCGCGCGGGCGGCGATCAGCGCGTCGACGCTGCCGGCCAGGGCCGCGGCGGCGCTCGAGGCGGTGAAGAGCGTCAGGCCGATGAGGAACATCCGCTTCCGGCCGAAGCGGTCGCCGAGCGCCGCGCCGGTGAGCAGGAAGACGGCGAACGCGAGGGTGTAGGCGTTGACGGTCCACTCGAGCGACTCGAGAGAGCCGCCGAGGTCGGCCTTGATCGAGGGCAGGGCGACGCCGACGACGAGGTTGTCCAGCGAGGTCATGAAGACCGCGACGGCGACGATCAGGACGGCGCGGAAGGGATGGGCGAGTGCGGGTGGGGCGGGCATGGCGGTGGCTTTCGAGTGAGTGCTTACTCTCTTCGGGGCCGACGACGGCCCCGGGGGTTCCGGTCTGGGGTGGCTCAGGTCTCGGGGTGGGGCGGCCGGATGCAGGCGGGGTCGTCGCCCCCGTGCTTCTCGGTCAGGGTGCGGGCGAAGGGCTCGTCGACCTCGTGCAGGTCCAGCGCGGCGGTGACGTTCATCAGCATCCCCTGGGCGAAGAAGCCGCTGACCTCCTCGTCCGGGGCGCCGGTGGTGCGCTGCACGAGCTCCACCAGGTCGCGGAACGAGGCGCGCATGGCCGTGCGGATCTCGGGGTGCGTGGGGGAGGCCGCGTAGGCGTGGAGCTGCACGAGGATCACGTCGCGCTCGGCGAGCAGCTCGACGTAGGCGGCGCCCATCGCGGCGAACGGGTCCTCGCCGCGGGCGAGGGCGGTCGACGCGGCGTGGTCGAAGCGTTCCTGGATCCGGGCGTTGCAGCGGGCCACGAGCGCGACGGCGAGGTCCTCCTTCGACGGGAAGAGCCGGAAGAGGTAGGCGTGCGAGATGCCGGCGGCCTTGGCGATCGCCAGGGTCGGGGTGGCGTCGAAGCCGCGCTGGGCCACGAGGCCCATGGCGGCCTCGAGGAGCTGCTCGCGCCGCTCCTCGGCGGACAGGCGGGTCGTCGACATCGATGGTGAGTGTGCACTTACTTCCTCTCGCTGTCAAGGGCGACCGGGCCGGCCCGCGCCGTCGTGTCCCGGGGCGCGGATCGGCGCGGCGGCCCCGCCGGGGACCGGACGGAGCGCACGCGACGGCCCGGGGGAGCACGCGACGCCCGGAACCGCGATCCTTCGGGGCGTGAGCTCGTCGCCCGCACGCACGGTCGGCCGTCCCGGTGGCGTGCTCGAGGAGACCATCGGGGTCGAGTGGGCCCTCGCGCTGCGCGAGGCGGTCCGTGCGTTCCTCCTGTCGCGGGCGGTCGTCTGGATCGCCGGGCTGCTGGCGCTGGCCGTCTTCGGCTGGGTCGAGGCCCGAGGCGGCCGGCTCGACCCGCTCTGGGCCTGCCGGCCCTCCGGGGTCGGGGGCGTCGACGCGCTCGTCGCCCCCGGCTGCCGCTGGGACAGCACGTGGTACCTCGAGATCGCGCAGGGCGGCTACTCCCCGACGGACCCGTCGCGGTCGGCGTTCTTCCCGCTATATCCCCTGCTCGTCTCCGTCGTCTCCGCGCCCCTGGGTGGGGCCCTGGTGCCCGCGGCGCTCCTGATCTCCTGGACGACGGCGATCGGCTTCCTCACGCTCCTGCACCGGTGGGTCGCCCGTGCCCGGGACGCCGCGACCGCCACGACCGTCGTGCGCGTCGCCGCCTACGTGCCCCCGGCGATCTTCCTCTCGGCGATCTACACCGAGGCGCTCTTCCTGCTGCTGTCGCTCGGGGCGATGGTCGCCGCCCGAAAGGACCGGTGGGTGCTCGCCGGCGTCCTGGCGATGGTGGCGGCGTCGTGCCGCAGCATCGGCACCCTGCTCGTCCTGCCGCTGCTCGTCGAGTACCTCTGGGGTCGGCGCAGCGGCGGGGAGACCCGTCTGGTCGCCCGGTGGTGGCACCCGCGGCACCCGATCCGGCGCGACGTCCTGTGGATCGGCCTGGTGCCGCTGGGCTTCGTCGCCTACGGGGTGTGGCTCGGCATCTCGACGGGCGACCCGCTGGGGGCCGTCGCCGCGCAGGGCGATTGGGAGCGGCACTTCCTCACGCCGATCGGCGGCCTGCTCGCCGGGGTCTGGGCGATCGTCGGCCGGCTCGGCGACTACGCCGGCGCGTGGACGCTGGCGCCGCTGGTCGAGGGGCAGTCGACCGGACTGACGCTGATCCGCGACGTGATCCTGCTGCTCTGCGTGGTCGCCGTGATCGCCGCGCTGTGGTGGGCACGCCGCCGCATGCCGGTCAGCTGGGTCGCCTGGGGCGTGATCTCGCTCGCGTACCCGCTGTCGGTGCCGTCGGTCCAGCAGCCGCTGATGTCGCTGCCGCGGTTCTCGCTGGCCTGCTTCCCGATCGTGGTGGCCATCGGCCTCTGGGCGCACGCGAAGCGGGGCCGGATGCGCTGGCTGGCGCCGACCCTGCTGACGCTCCAGGCCGCCTGGGCGATCAGCTTCGTCTCCTGGACCTGGGCGCCGTAGCGGCGCCCCGACGGGGTCGGTCCCGGGCTGCGCTACCGTCCCGGGAGGACCCTCCCGCCGCGTCGTGCGCCGCTCCCGGCGGGCCGCTCCGGGCCCCGCCCCGAGGATCCACCACCCCATGCGAGAGAGCCCCGTCGCCAAGCTGATCGCGCAGTCGGTCGCCGACCTGCGCGCCGAGGGGGACGACGTCGACGACACCGCCCCGCGGATGGGCCTGCGCGCACGAGCGGTCGGCGGGGCGTCCGCCGACGACCCGGCGACGGACGAGCCCGCCCTGGACCCCGACGAGCTCTCCCGTCGGCTGCGCCGCCCCGTGGCCGGGCACCACCACAGCCCGACGACGATCGCCCACGTCGAGGCGGCGCGGCAGCTCCGCCAGCTGCGGGAGGCCGGCGTCGCGGACCACGAGATGTCCTGGGCGCTCTTCGCCGCGGTCCGCCGCCGGCTCGTCGAGACCTACGACCTGCCCGCGACGTTCGCCACGACGCTGGCCCACCGGGCCACCGCCGAGGTCGACCCGCACCTGCGGTAGCCCGAGACGCTCGGGGCGGGGCCCGCACCCCTGCGGGTGCGCCGAGCCCTGCCGCCGATCCGCGCGGTCCGGCCCGAGACGCTCGGGGCGGGGCCCGCACCCCTGCGGGTGCGCCGAGCCCTGCCGCCGATCCGCGCGGTCCGGCCCGAGACGCTCGGGGCGGGGCCCGCACCTACTCCAGGTCGACGACCAGCGGGACGTGGTCCGACGGCTTCTCGCCCTTGCGGAAGTCCCGCGCGATCCACACGGAGTCGATCTTCTTCGCAGTCTCCGCGTCCAGCAGCGCGAGGTCGATCCGCAGGCCCCAGTTCTTGTGGAACGAGCCGGCGCGGTAGTCCCACCAGGTGAAGACGGGCTCGCCGGCGGCGTCCAGCGCGCCGTTGTACGCCTCGTGGGCGTCGACCAGCGGTCCGGCCTCGAGGACCCCGCGCAGCGCCGCGCGCTCGGGCTCGGAGGTGTGGGTCGAGCCCTCGAACTGGGCGGGGTTCCAGCAGTCCTGGTCCGTCGGGCAGACGTTCATGTCGCCCAGGACGGCGACCGGACCGGCGTCGGCGAGCACGCGAACCCGCTCGGCCATCGCCCGGAAGAACTGCAGCTTGGCCTGGTAGTCGGGGTGGTCCAGCGCCTTGCCGTTGACGACGTAGGCGGAGCAGACGACGGTGTCGCCGACCCGGGTCTCGACCCAGCGGGCCTGCTCCGGGTCGAACTCGCCGTCGAGGCCCCGGACGGTGTGCGAGCTGGCGTCGAGCGCCGGATCGCCGTCGCCCGCCTCCGCGTCCTCGATCCGCGTGAGCACCGCCACCCCGTTCCACCGACCGCCGGAGTGGTCGTCGATCCGGTAGCCGTAGGACGCCAGGGCCTCGCGCGGCAGCTGCTCCTCGGAGCACTTCGTCTCCTGCAGGCAGACCGCGTCGGGCTCGAGCTCCTCGAGCAGCTCGAGGACGCGCGGCAGGCGGGCCCGGAGAGAGGCGACGTTCCAGGAGATCAGGCGCACCCGCCCATCGTGCCGGGTCGGGCGGTCGGGGCGTCGGGCGGGGCGGCGCCTACCGCCCGCGCCAGACCGGCGCGCGCTTCTCGCGGAACGCCGTGACGCCCTCGAGCAGGTCGTCGGAGCGGAAGCTCGCCTCGCGCAGGGCGACGAGCTCGGCCTGGAGCTCCGGGGTGACCTCGCCCTCGGCGCCCAGCAGCTCCCGCAGCATCCGCTTGTTGCCGCGCTGGGCGAGGGGGGCGTGCCCGGCGAGGTCGGTCGCCAGCGCGAGCACCTCGTCCTGCAGGTCCTCCGCGTCGGCGGTGCCGTTGATCAGGCCCCACGCCAGGGCGGTTCCGGGGTCGATCGCGTGGCCCAGCAGGAACAGCTCGCGGGTGCGCGCCACCCCGATGACGTCGACGAAGCGGCGCAGCCCGGTGTGGGGGTAGACCAGGCCGAGCTTCGCGGGCGGCATCGCCAGCTCGATGTGGTCGGCGGCCACGCGCAGGTCGCAGGCCAGCGCCAGCTCGAGCCCGCCGCCCATCGTGTGACCGGGCAGGGCGGCGACCGTCGGCACGTCGGTGGCCTCGAGCGCCTCGATCGCGGCGGTGAACGGATGGGCGATCAGCGCCTCGGCGCGGCGGACGAACTCCTCGCGCGGCAGGTCGCCCAGCCCGCCGAGGTCGTAGCCGGAGGAGAACCGGCCGCCCGCGCCGGTCAGGACGATCGCGCGCACCCCGGCGGCGACGCCCGCCTCGCCGCCGTGCTCGCCGACCGCGGCGGCGATCGCGTCGAGGACCGCGTGGTCGAGGGCGCCGTGGCGCTCCGGGTTGGAGATCGTCAGGCGGACGACCCCGTCGGCGGGGTGGTCGATCAGGAGCTCGCCGGGCATGGAGCGCGGGACGATAGCCGCGGGTGGCGCCTCGCCGCCCGTCGCGACCGGCGGTAGGACGGGTCGCGCGCTCGCCGGTCCGACGGGGGAGGCGTCGGCTGCGGGCGTCGTCCTGCGCCGCGCCGAGGTCCCGCGCCCGCGCCGATAGGGTCCGCCCATGTCGTCCGTGCCGCTGCAGCCGACGGTCCGCCGGTTCGGTCCCCCGAGTCCCCAGACGGTCAAGCTCGGGAGCCGCACGCGCCGCTGGTGGCTGCCCGTGGCCAAGAGCTGGCGGATGACCCCGCGCGGGATCCGCATCCTGCAGCGCGTCATGGATCCGACCGACCACGTCCCGATCCTGCGCGGCACGGCGGTCGAGAAGACGACGATCGGCGGGGTCCGCTGCGAGCGGGTCCGGGCGAAGCGGGCGATGAAGGAGCCGGGCCCCGGCCCGAGCGTCGCGAGCCCCGCCGCCGACGAGCCGCTGATCCTCTACCTGCACGGCGGCGGCTACGTCTTCGGCTCGGTCCGCACCCACCGCGGCCTCGTCGCGCGGCTCTCGCACGTCACGGGGCTGCCCGCCGTCTCCGTCGACTACCGGCTGCCGCCGGAGTGGACGCTGCCCGCCCCGATCGAGGACGCCCTGGCCGTCTACCGCGCGGTCCTCGAGCACACCGACGCGTCGCGGATCGTGGTGGCGGGCGACTCCGCCGGCGGCAACCTCGCGCACGAGCTGGTGCTGCACGCCGCGGAGGAGGGCCTGCCGATCCCCGGAGCCCTCGTGCTCCTGTCCCCGTGGAGCGACCTGTCCGCGAGCGGCGAGTCGATCCGGCTGAACGCCGCCGAGGACCCGTTCATCCCCGAGATCGGGTTGCGGCGGTGCGCGCGCGTCGCGGTCGGCCGGGCGGACCCGTCGGACTGGCGCGTGTCGCCGCTCTTCGCGCCCGCCGAGCTGCAGGCGCAGCTGCCCCCGACCCTGATCCAGGTCGGCGCGGGGGAGGTCCTGCACGACGACGGCGACCGCGTCGCGCGCGTCCTCGCGGCGGCCGGGGTGCCGGCGACGATCGACGTCTTCGAGGGCGCGCTGCACGTCCCCCCGGCCTGGGCGGGGACGCCGGAGGCCCGCGACGCCCTGCACCACATCGCCGACTTCGTCGCCGAGCACCTTCCCGGCGCGCCGAGCTCCAGCCGCCGCGCCGCCGACGAGGCGACCGACCGCGACGCCGACGGCGTCGCCCCCGGGCCTCCCGGCGCCCCCGGACGGACGTGATGCACCGCCGACCGACCCCGAGGGGCCCCGCATGATCCTCGCCATCGACCAGGGCACGACGGGCACGACGTGCTTCGTCGTCGACACCGACGGCGAGCCGGTCGGCCGGGCCTACCGGGAGTTCCAGCAGTTCTTCCCGCAGCCGGGGTGGGTCGAGCACGACGCGGGGGAGATCTGGGCGACGACGCGGGCGGTCGCGCTGGCGGCCTGCGACGACGCCGGCGTGGATCCCGCCGACCTGCAGGCGGTCGGGATCACGAACCAGCGCGAGACCGTCTGCGTGTGGGACCCCGCGACCGGCGAGCCGCTCCATCGCGCGATCGTCTGGCAGGACCGGCGCACCGCCGGCATGTGCGACCGGCTGCGGCAGGAGGGGCACGAGCCGCTCGTCCGCGAGCGGACCGGCCTCGTCCTGGACCCCTACTTCTCCGGGACGAAGATGGCCTGGATGCTCGAGCACGCGCCCGAGCTGCGCGAGCGCGCCGCCCGGGGCAGCGCGGTCTTCGGGACGATCGACTCGTGGCTCCTGTTCCAGCTGACCGGGGAGCACGTCACCGAGCCGTCCAACGCGTCGAGGACCATGCTCTTCGACCTGCGCACGGGCGCGTGGGATCCCGAGCTCTGCGAGCTCTTCGGCGTCCCGATGCGCTCGCTGCCCGAGATCCGCCCGTCGATCGGCGGCTTCGGCCGCGTGCGGGAGGGCGTCCTCGGGGGCGCGACCTGTCCCGTCGGCGGGGTCGCCGGCGACCAGCAGGCGGCGCTCTACGGTCAGGCGTGCCTGGACCGCGGCGAGGGGAAGAACACCTACGGGACCGGCTCGTTCGTCCTGCTGAACACCGGCATGGCCGCCGACGCCCCGGGCGGCCGACCCGTCGTCCACGACGGACTGATCACCACCGTCGCATGGCAGATCGGGGCCCGCACGGTCTACGCCCTGGAGGCGTCCGTGTTCGCGACCGGCGCGGCCGTCCAGTGGCTGCGCGACGGCCTGCGCATCATCGACTCGGCGGGGGAGACCGAGGGGCTCGCCGGCTCGCTGTCCTCCAACGACGGGGTCTACCTCGTCCCCGCGTTCGCCGGTCTCGGCGCCCCGCACTGGGACCCCTACGCCCGCGGGACGATCGTCGGCCTGACCCGGGGCAGCACGCGGGCGCACCTCGCCCGCGCGACGCTGGAGTCGATCGCGTTCCAGACGGTCGACGCGGTGCGCGCGATGGAGCACGCCTCCGGGGAGGACCTGCGGGTGCTGAAGGCCGACGGCGGCGCGACCGCCAACCGCTGGCTCATGCAGTTCCAGGCCGACGTCCTGGGCGTCCCGGTCGTCGTGCCGGCGATCCACGAGACGACGGCGCTCGGCGCCGCGTTCCTGGCGGGTGTCGGGGTCGGCGTCTGGAGCCAGCGCGACGTCGCCGCCACCTGGCGCGAGGCGGTGCGCTACGACCCGGCGATGTCCCGCGACGAGGCGGAGGCGCTGCACGTCGGCTGGGCCGACGCGGTGTCGCGCTCGCTGCGGCAGGTCGTGCCGGACTGACCGGGGGCTCGCCCGTGGGCCCGCCGGCGCCGGCCGATCGACGCGGGCGCGGGGGCGACGGCCCTCGTCCGCGCGGCGCGGCACCCCTGCCTACGGTCCCGGAGGCTACGATGCCGCGATGGCGGACGACCTGGTCAAGCTCAAGGAACAGGTCTACATCGACCCGCGGCCGAAGGAGCTGTTCGACAAGTACCACGTCCGGACGCGCCAGAAGGAGCCCGGCCCCGCCTACGACGTCGTGCGGCTGGTCACGTCGCTCGTCGGCCTCGGCTTCTACCGCACCGTCGCGTACGGCACCGAGCGGATCCCCGCCGCGGGGCCGCTCGTCATCGCGCCGAACCACTTCTCGAACTTCGACCACTTCTTCATGGGTCTCGGCACGCGCCGGAAGATCCACTTCATGGCGAAGTCGCAGATGTTCAAGCCGCCGATCGACCAGGTCTACGCCAACGGCGGCACGTTCCCGGTCCGTCGCGGACAGCGCGACGACGAGGCGTTCGAGACGGTGCACGCGATCCTCGACCGCGGCGGCGCGATGGCGATGTACTGCGAGGGCGGGCGCTCCCGCACCGGCGAGCTGGCCGAGCGGGCCAAGCCGGGCATCGGCCGCATCGCGATCGAGAGCGGCGCGACGATCCTGCCGTGCGCGATCCACGGCAGCTCGCACGTGCGCAACCTCAAGCGCGGCCACTTCCCGAAGATCACGATCCTCTTCGGCGAGCCGCTGCGGTGGGAGCGTCAGGGTCCGGGGAACGCCGGCCGCGACGCGTCGCAGGCCGTCGCCGACCAGGTCTTCGACCGGATCAAGACGCTCTACTCGATCGTCGGCGACGGCGGGCGCCCCGCGGCGAAGGCCTGGACGCCGGAGGGCTGAGCGGCGGGGCGGGCCCCGGGACCGGCGGGGAGGATCGGCGGTGTCGGCGGCGAACCCCGGGGAGGATCGCCCCCGACGCACCGTCCGGAGCCGCGGAGTCCCGCAGCACCGGCCGTGTCGGGGGTGTGTCGTTCCTGGCCCTCAGCCGGTCATGCCGCCCGGGGCGCCGCCGGTGATGTGCAGCGTCTGCCCCGAGACGTAGTCCGCCCACGGCGAGCAGAGGAAGAAGACGCCGCCCGCGGCCTCCTCGGGGGTGCCCGCACGACCCAGCGGCACGCTCAGCGCCGCCATCTCGCGTGCGGCCTCGGGGATCCCCAGCTGCACCCGCTGCCCGTCGATCTCGGTCACGTTGGACTCGTCCTTCACCGCGGTCAGGCGCGTCTCGATCCAGCCGAACGCGACGGCGTTGACGTTGACCTTGAACTGGCCCCACTCCTTGGCCAGCGTCTTCGTCAGGCCGACGACGGCGGACTTGCCGGCGGCGTAGTTCGCCTGACCGGCGTTGCCGAACGTGCCGGAGATCGACGAGACGTTGACGATCTTGCGGAAGACCTCGACGCCGTCGGCGCGCTCCTGCTTGGCGGGCTCGCGCAGGTGCGGCGCGGCGGCGCGGATCAGCCGGAACGGCGCAACGGTGTGGATCGCGAGCATCCGGTCGAACGCCTCGTCGGTCATCTTGTGCAGCGGCGCGTCGAGCGTGTAGCCGGCGTTGTTGACGAGGATGTCGATCCGGCCGTGGGCGGCGATCGTCTCGGCGACGATCCGGTCGGGCACCTCCGACTTCGTCAGGTCGCCCGTGACGACCGAGGTCTCGCCGGGCAGGCCGTCGGCGGCCTCCCGGGCGACGTCTGCGTCGAGGTCGTTGACCACGACCGTCGCGCCCTGCTCGCTGAGGAGCCGGGCCGTCGCCAGCCCGATCCCGCGGCCCGATCCGGTGACGATCGCGACCTTGCCGTCCAGTACGCCCATGCTGCTGCTCCTCCGTCGTGGTGCTCTCGGTCGGGAGGATCGCGCACCGCGTCCGAGGTCGGGCCCCCGGTCCGGTCCGGGTCACCTCCGCCGACCCCGGGATCGCGAGCCCGACGCGAGGCACGGGGCGCGCCCGGGCCCCGGTCAGCCGTCCCGCAGGGCCCGGGCGATGGCCGCCCGGCCGTCCTCGAGGACCGGGGACCCGTGGGAGACGAGCACCCGGCGGACGGGCAGCTCCAGCAGGGGGCGCAGCGCCAGGACCAGCCCGGCGTGGTCCAGGGGCGTCGGCAGCGACCGGAGCCACGACTCCGGGCAGGTCCGCAGGCCGCCGTCGGCGTCCCCGAGCAGCCGGTCCCCGGGCACGAGGGTGCGGTGGGCGGGGAGCCAGACCATCGACTCGCCCGCCGCCTCGACGGGACGGAGCTCGACGCCTGCCGGCAGGTCGTCACCCGGGCCCGCCGTGCGGGCGGACCAGCGGTCGACCGCGGCGTCGCGCGAGCGCTCGTGCCACGGGATGGTCGTCAGCACGACGACCGGGAACCCCCACCGGGCGACGTGGGCGTCGAGCGTCTCCCACCCGTCGTCGGGCACCAGCGGGTCGATCAGGACGGTGGCGTCCGCCGCGTTCACGAGCACCGAGCCGACCTCACGGCCCCAGTCGTCGACCGAGTCGGGCTCCGCCGGACGCCAGTCGGGGTGCGGCGTGGTCCAGCGCCAGAGGCCCTCGTCGATCCGCTGGAGCTCCATGCGGCTCAGACCCCCATCATCCGCCCGATGACGTCCTTCATGATCTCGTCGGTGCCGCCGCCGATCGGGCCCAGGCGGGCGTCGCGCAGGGCCCGCTCGATCCCGTACTCCTTCATGTAGCCGGCGCCCCCGTGCAGCTGCAGGCAGCCGTCGGCGACCTCGACCATCGCGCGCTGGGTCATGAGCTTGACCTGCGCGACCTCCATCGGGGTGACGACGCCGAGGTCGTGCTTGCGCAGCGCCTCGAACGTCAGGGCGCGGCACGCCTCGGCCTTCGTGCCCATCTCCGCCAGCGCCCAGCGGGTGCCCTGGAAGTCCGCGATCCGTCGACCGAACGCCTTGCGCTCCGCGACGTAGGCCTTCGTCGTCTCGAGCACCGCGTCCATCCCGGCGACGGCGCCGAGCGCCATCGAGATCCGCTCCCACGCGAAGTTGGCCATGATCAGCTTGAACGCGCCGTGCAGCTCGCCCAGCAGGTGCTCGTCGGGGACGAAGACGTCCTGCAGGCTGATCAGCGCCGTGTCCGACGCGTGCCACCCGAGCTTCTGCAGCGGCCGGGCGGTGATCCCGTCGCCGCGGTCCGCGCCGAGCAGCGCCGGGTCGTCCTCGGAGCCCTCGGGTGCCGGCGGGCGCTCGATGACGAGGAACGAGATGCCGCCGTGGCCGCCCTCCTCCGAGGTCTTGACGGCGGCGACGAGGTGGTCGGCCCGGACGCCGCCGGTGATGTAGCACTTCTCCCCGTTGACGACGAAGCCGCCGTCGACCTTCCGGGCGGTCGTCTGCACGCCGGCGACGTCGCTGCCGGTGCCCGGCTCGGTGATCGCCAGCGCGGCGACCGTCGCGCCCCGCAGGACCGGCGGGATCCAGCGCTGCCGCTGCTCCGACGTGCCGAACTTGAGGATCGGCGGGGTGGCGATCGTGACCGGGGCGCCGAGGGCCGCGGCGAGGCCGGCGGAGCCCGAGCGCGCGAGCTCCTGCTGGAACACGGCCTCGTCGATCGGACCGCCGCCCTGACCGCCGAGCTCCGTCGGGTAGGCGAGGCCGAGGAAGCCGAGCTCGCCCGCGCGGCGGAAGACGGAGGAGGGCACCCACTCGGCGTCCTCCCACTCCTGCACGTGCGGCTTCAGCTCGGCGTCGACCCAGCGGCGGATCGAGCCGCGCAGCTCCTCGTGGTCGGCGGTGAACGGCGGGTCCGGCAGGCGCGCGGCGCCGTGGTCGACGCTCGAGGAGGCGGCGGCGGCCGCGCCCTGCTCCGGGGCGGCCGCCTCCGCGCCGTTGGCGTCGGGGGTCGCGAGGGTCGGGTCGCCGACCGCGGCGGTCGGGCGCTCCGCCGTGCTCACAGGCCGTAGCTCCGGCCGATGACCTCGAGCATGGTCTCGTCCGTACCCGCGCCGATGCGGTTCAGGCGCAGGTCGCGCCAGGCGCGCTCGATGCCGTACTCCTTCATGTAGCCGGCGCCGCCGTGGATCTGCAGGCACTCGTCCGCGACCTCGCAGGCCATGCGCGAGGTGTAGAGCTTCGCCATCGAGATCTCGCGCACCGGGTATTCGCCCTGCATCACGCGCCAAGCGGTGTTGTAGGTCATCTGGCGGCCGGCCTCGATCTTCGTGGCCATCTCCGCGAACTTCCAGCGGATGCCCTGGAACTTGCCGATCGAGCGGCCGAAGGCCTGGCGCTCGCGGGCGAACTCGAGGGTGCGCTCGACCAGGCGATCGGCGGCCGCGACCGCACCGGCGGCGGCGACGAGCCGCTCGCCCTGGAGCTCCCACATGATGTGGTAGAAGCCCTTGCCCTCCTCGCCCAGCAGGTTCTCGGCGGGCACCCGGACGTCCTGGAAGGCCAGGAGCGCGGTGTCCGAGGCGTGCATCCCGAGCTTCTCGAGCCGCTTCTCGCGCACGACGCCGGGGGAGTCCATGTCCACGATCAGCAGGCTGAAGCCGCCGTAGCCCGCGTCGGGGTCGGTCTTGACGACGAGGACGATGTAGTCCGCCCGGTGGCCGTTGGTGATGTAGAGCTTGGAGCCGTTGACGACCCACTCGTCGCCGTCCCGGACCGCCGTCGTCTGGATCCCCGCGACGTCGGATCCCGCGCCCGGCTCGGTGATGCCCAGGCAGGCGATCTTCTCGCCCTTCATCGCGGGCACGAGGTACTGCAGCTTCTGCTCGTGGGTGCCCAGGAGCTTCAGCGGCGGGTTGGCCATGTCGGTGTGGACGGCGACGCCCATGACCAGCCCGCCGGAGTGCGAGCGGGACATCTCCTCGGCCAGCACGATCTGGGTCGCGTAGTCGCCGCCCTGGCCGCCGTACTCCTCGGGGTAGTGCAGGCCGAGGTAGCCGAGCTCGCCCATGCGGGTGAAGACGGAGTCGGGGAAGGTCGTCTCCTCCCACGCGTCGGCGTGCGGGGCGAGCTCCTTCTCGACGAAGGAGCGGATCGATGCGCGGAGCTCGTCGTGCTCGTCGGTGAAGATCGGGTGGCGCCCCGAAGCCGCGTGGTCGGGCTTGAGGACGGTGTCGGTGGCCATACCGCGAAAGTAGCATGTGGCACCTCCTACTTGGGGCAGGGGTGTGACGGACGTCCGGCCGTGGTCGGGCGGGGCGCGCACGGGGCGGGCCGCCGGGGCGCCGCACCGGCCGCCGGGCTCGGGGCGGGTCCGGCGTCACTCCCCGCCGAGCGCGGTCAGCCGCTCGGCGGCGTCCGTCTGGTCGCCGTCCTCGAGCCCCTCGAGCTCGATCGCCCGGGCGTAGGCCGCCCGGGCCTCGGCGATCTCGCCGATCGCCTCGGCCGCGCGGCCGTACCAGCACCAGTTCCAGGCCCCGGTCGGCGCGATCTCGGTGTAGTGGCGCAGGTGGCGGTACGCCTCGGCGTGGCGGCCGAGCTCGAGCAGCGTGTAGCCCAGCGCGAAGTGCGCCATCCCGTCACCGGCCTCGAGGCAGTGGCGCCAGCGTTCGACGGCCTCCTCGCCCTCGACCTCGGTGGCCATCCCGAAGATCGACCGGTTGATCGAGTCCCGGCCGGAGAAGAAGGTGCGGGCCGCCAGGACGATCTCGCCCGCCGTCGCGTCGGTCAGGCCCAGGACGGGGGCGTCGAACCGCGGCTCCCGCCAGATCGCCTCGTGCTCGGGCGCGTCCTCGTCGAACGAGGGGAGGTCCTCGACGACGAACCCGACGACGCGACCGCCGGCCTCGTCGGCGAGATAGGCGAACTGCTCGCTCAGGGTGCTCCAGCGGCCCTGCGGCTGATCCTCGGTGACGCGACCGAACTCGACGGCGCGCAGCCAGTCGAAGTCGACGTCGTGGTTGAGGTACAGGCGGGGCCGGGCGTCCACCGCAGAAGCGTTGCGCATCGGGCGGTCCGACGGCGACGCACCCCGTCCGTGGCCGCGGGGGCCGTCGGCCCGGGCTAGGACCCGAGGCGGTCGGCGGCGACGATCGGCTTCGAGTTCTTCGTCCCGAAGCAGAGGAAGTCGAATTGCCCCGTGCGCGCCGACATGCAGCGGAACGTCTTGCCGCCGCGGCTGAGGCGGATCGTCCGGCCCCGGTTGCTCGATGGGTCGACCTTCCTGAAGTACGCGCGGAACAGGCTCCGCGCGTCGCGGCAGCCGAACGACCCGTAGGTCACGGTGATGGCTACCCGCTCGCCGCCGGCCGAGATCCGGGAGCAGCTCTTGCCGCCACCGGACTGGGCCTGCGCCGCGGCGGGCGCGAGGGCGACGGCCGCGGGGACGGCGGTGACGACGAGGGCTCCGGCGAGGGCGAGCGTGTGGCGCATGCCCACGTCATACCCGGTCGCGGGGCGCCCGGACGTGAGGAGATCGTGAGGCCTGCGCCGGTCCGCGCTCAGCCCTGCAGGTGCTCGTCGAGGAACGCGAGGGTCCGCTGCCAGCCGTCGCGGGCGGACGGGGCGTGGAAGGCGTCGCGGGCGTCGCAGTGGAAGCCGTGCCCGGCGTCGGGGTAGCGCACGACCTCGGTGGTCACCGGCGCCCGGGCGGCGGCCTCGCGGAGCGCCTCGACCTGGTCGACCGGGATCCCCGCGTCCTCGTCGCCGAACAGACCCAGCCACGGCGTCTTCAGCTCCGGTGCGAGCTCGACGAGCGGCGGCTCGCCGAAGCGGCCCTCGAGGATGCCGCCGCCGTAGAACGTGACCGACGCGCCGAGCGGGAGGCGCGCGCCGGCCACGAGCGAGACCGTCCCGCCCATGCAGAACCCGACGGTGCCGATGGCGTGGTCCTTGAAGCCCAGGCGCCGCAGGTGCTCCAGCGTCTGCTCCAGGTCCTCCTCGACGCCACGGCTGCTCAGCGCGCCCATGTGCGGGTAGGCCTGCTCGATGTCCTCGTAGCCCAGGCGCGGCGAGCCGGAGCGGTGGAACAGCGCGGGGGCGACCGCGAGGATCCCGGCGTCGGCGAAGCGCCGGGCGACGTCCTCGATGTGGTCGTTGACGCCGAAGGCCTCCTGGAGCACGACCACGGCCGTGCGGGGCGTGTCGTCGGGCCGGGCCTCGTAGACGCCCATCGGGCCGTCCGCGGTCGGCAGGTCCACGGTGCGCGTCTCGCCCATGGCGCGCACGCTAGCCGAGCGGTCGGCCCGTCGAGCTGCGGAGCTCCTGCGCGGCCCGGACGGCGGGCGGTCGCGTGCGTGTGGTCACGGCCCCTTCACGTCGGGCTGCGCGAGCGGCATCATCCTGCGACCTGTGCGACTGCGCGAGAGCCTCCGCGACCCCCGGTCGCCCTCCACGCGCACCATGCGCGTCCTCCTGGCCGACGGCCGGGGCACGACGGTCCACGTCGCCGAGCACGACCTGCGCGACGTCCGCCTCCGTGTCCGTCGTCTTCCGGGACTGACGCCGCTGGAGGCCTGGTGCCGGACGCACGACGTCGCCGACGCCCTCGTCGGCGGCTTCTACCTGCGGGGCTCGTTCCCGGAGGAGGGCCGCGCCGCCGCCACCGGCGTGCTGGACGGGCTGCCGCTGGGGGAGCTGCGGATCGACGGGGCGCCCGTGCGGTCCGTGCCGTTCCTGGACCCGTGGGGATCGCGGCGCGCGTGCGTGCACGCCGCCGGCGGTGCGGTGCGCATCGCCCGGCGCCACGACCTGCCCGACGCGCCGGCGGGCGACCTCCTGCAGGCCGGGCCGCTGCTGGTGCGGGACGGCGTGCCGGTGTCCGGCGACGACGAGGGCTTCTCCGCGGGCTCCTCCCAGTTCGACTCCGACATCACCGCCGGGCGCCACCCGCGTGCCGCGCTCGGCGTGGACGGGGACCGCCTGATCGCCGTGGCGTGCGACGGCCGCGACGACGACGAGGCCGGCCTGGACGTCGGCGAGCTGGCCCGCGTCATGGCCGAGCTCGGCGCCCGCGAGGCGCTGAACCTCGACGGCGGCGGATCGACGGCGTTGGTCGCCGGCGGCCGCCTGCGCAACGTCGCGCGGGAGGCCCACGGCGTGCCGCTGCCCGGCGGCCGGGCGATCGCCACCGCCCTGGAGTTCCGCCCCGCCTGAGCCCCGATCCATCGATCCTCGGGTCGTCTCGACGCCGACCATCGGTGGATCCAGGCCGAGCGATCCGGGGTCGCGCGCCGGGGCGCGCCGCACGGGGGCCGTACCCTCCGGGGATGCGCGTGGTGATCGGTCTCGGCTTCTTCCCGCGCGGCGGGTCCTCGCACGTGGCCCGGGCCCTCGGCCTCGGGCTGCCCGCCGACGGCTGGGACGTGACGCTGCTCTCGGGCTCCCTCCCCGGCGGCTTCGGGGACGCGGGCGCGTTCTACGCGGGGCTCGACGTCCGCCCCGTGGTCTTCGGCGAGGACGCGCCGATGCAGGGGTCCTACGAGGACCGCCCCGGCGCCCCGGACCGCTGCTTCGCCCGGGTCGGCGACGACGAGCACGAGCAGCACGTCGAGGCGTGGTCCCGCGCGCTGCAGGACGCCGACGCCGCCGGGGCGGCCGTCCTGCACCTGCACCACCTCACGCCGCTGAACGAGGCGGCCGCGCGCGTGGCCCCCGGCGTGCCCGTCGTGGGTCACCTGCACGGGACCGAGCTCCTGATGCTCGAGCGGATCGCCGACGGTGCGCCCGAGGGCTGGGAGCACGCGGAGGCCTGGGCCGCGCGGATGCGGCGCTGGGCCGGCGCATGCGAGCGGCTGCTGCTGCTCTCGCCGTCGCAGATCGACCGCGCGGTCGACCTCCTCGGCGTGCCCCGATCGGCGTGCGTCGTCGTCCCCAACGGCTTCGAGCCGGCGGACTTCCGGCCCGCCCCGGTGGACCGCCGGGCGTTCTGGCGGACGCACCTCCTGGACGAGCCGCGCGGCTGGGCGCCCGGGCGGGACGCCGGCACCGTCGCCTACTCCGCGGACGACGTCGCGGCGCTGGACGGGGCGGTGGTCGTCCTGGCCGTCGGGCGCTACACCGAGGTCAAGCGCCTGCCGCTCCTGATCCGGGCGTTCGCCGACGCCCAGGGGCGCACACGGCGTCGCGTGGCGCTCGTCGTCGTCGGCGGGCACCCGGGCGAGTGGGAGGGCGAGCACCCCCTCGACGCGGTGGAGGCCTCGGGGGCGCGCGACGTCTTCCTCGCCGGCTGGCACGACCACGACGCGCTGCCGGCGTTCTTCAACGCCGCGGACCTGCAGGTCCTGGCGTCCGTGCGCGAGCAGTTCGGCCTCGTCCTCGTCGAGGGGATGGCCTGCGGACTGCCGGCGATCGCCGTCGACGCCTACGGCCCGCGCGACATCGTCGAGCCGGGGGAGACCGGGTGGCTCGTCCCGCCCGACGACCGCGCGGCGCTGGCCGACGCGATCGTCGCGGCGGTCGACGACGGGGAGGAACGCGCGCGGCGGGGGATCGCGGCGCGGCGGACGGCGCGCGAGACGTGGTCGTGGCCGGCACTGGCGCACCGCGTCTCGGCCGTGCTGGAGGACGCCGCCGGCGTCGGCGAGCCGGCCGACGCCCAGGGTGCCCTGCGCTGAGGCGCGTCAGCAGCCTTCGAAGACGTGCCCGGGCCGACCGGCCGGCACGAGGTCGAGGTCGCGCAGGACGACGGAGATCCGGGCGCCGCGGGCGGCGCAGGCCGCGCGGTAGGCGGCGGGGTCGTACTCGACCTCCATGACCCGGTCGCCGTAGGCGCGCGTGTAGCGGCCGCACTCGTCGTACTCCTGGCACTGCTCGACGACCGCGAAGTCGAAGCCGAGCGGCCGGCGGGCGCCGCGGATGAGCTCGGCGGCGTTCTTCTGCCCCGCGGCGAGACCGGCTCCGTGCGCGCGGCCGGTCAGCAGCCGGGCGAACGCCTTGGTGTCGGCGACCGTGATGCGGCCCTTCGAGCGGGTCCACGAGTCGAGGTTGTCGAGCTCGACGGCCCGGTACCCGCGCCGGGCGCACCCATCGGTCCACCGGCCGACGATGCGGGCGACCGCGCGGCGCTTCGCGGGCGTGGTGATGTCGAGCAGCGTCTCGGGCCAGTCCGGGTCGCGGACCTCGCGACCCCGCACCCGCAGGAGCAGCGCGGGGTGGCTGCGCCGCCACCAGCCGATCTCGGAGTCCTGGGTCTGGAACCCGTTGACGTAACAGACCCCGTAGCCGGTCGTCGGGGCCGGGGCGGTGCGGTCGCGCTCGACCACCCCGACGCCGGAGGGCGGGGCGTAGGCGCCGCCGAGCTGCAGGTCGAAGCCGACGTTGGCCGGCGGCGCCTGCACGGAGGCGGAGTGCGCCCGGGCGCCCGAGAGGACGACGCCCAGGACGCTGATCCCCGCGACGGCACCCGTGAACCGGAGCCCGTGCGCCAGGCGCGTCCCGATGCGGCGTCGGCCGTCCACGACCTCAGGCTACGACGTCGAGGAACGCGCCGCCGCGGACCATCTCCATGCGGGTGACGAGGCGCGATGCGTCGTCGGGTGTCGCGGGGAGGTGGGCGTCCAGCAGCGCGTTGACGAGGGTGGAGCGGTGCACGGACGCGACGCGACCCGTGGCCCCGGCGACGACGTCGTCGAGCTCGGCGCGCAGCGGCTCGGGCAGGCGGGCGTTGCGCTCCTCCCACGGGTGGTCGAGCGTGTCGAGCCGGCGCCGGCGGTAGCCGCCGATGGTGCGGGCGGCGGCCTCGCCGTCCACGGGCAGGTGGAAGTGCAGGATCGCCGTGACGACGGCGGCGAACGTGACGCGCGGACCCGTCGCGGCGACCAGCTCGTCCGCGCGGGTCGACAGCTCCCGGTCGAGGATGAGGGCGGTCTGCTTCGGGCGACCGAGCAGACGGGCCGGGGCGAGGGCGGCGACGTCCAGTGCGGCCGCCCAGCCGGGCAGGTCGTCCGTGTCGAGCGTGGCGGCGGCGGACGGACCGGTGACGGTCGGGGCGGCGACGGGGGTGCCGGCGGCCGGGGGCGCCGCCGCGTCGGACGGGTCCGTCGGCGCCTGGGCGTCCTGGTCACCGGGTGTCGCGGCCGGCGCGGGGGCGGGGCCGACCGACGGGATCGATGCGGTGGTGTCCGCCGCCGGGGTCGGGGCGGCGGGCGCCTCGGGTGCGACCGGCGTGGCGGTCGCACCCGTCCGCGGCGTCGCACGGACGACGACGGGCTCGACGTCCGGCGGCACCGTCGCGGGGGCGGAGGTCGACAGGTCCAGGGGGCTGCGGAGCCCGCTGGGGGACAGCTTCAGGCGGGCCATCAGGCCACCTCCACCAGGGTCGGGTCGGTCTTGCGGGTCGTCGCGCGGGTCGCGGCGATCGGGGCCTCGGGGTCGGGGACCGCGGTGCGCGGCACGTCGATCTCGGCGGCCAGCTCGCGGAACGCCTGGGCGGCGCGGCCGTCGGGCTTGCGGAGGACGAGGGGGACGCCCTCCGTCGTGGCGTCGTGGAAGCCGGAGCGCATCGGGATCTGAGCCTCCAGCAGCGGCGCGTCGAGCTCGGGGAGCGCGTCGTTCAGCGTCTGGAAGGTGTTGCGCCGGGCCTCGACGTTGTTGCGCAGCAGCCCGAGCGTCTCGACGGTGACGCGGCGACGGCGCAGCGTGGCCAGCGTGGTCAGCAGCGTCGCGGCGCCCTTGTAGGCGTTGCGGTCGATCATCGAGATCGGGACGAGGACCTCGTCCGCGGCGACGAACGCGTTGACGGTCAGCAGGCCGAGGTTCGGGGGGCAGTCGATCAGCACGTAGTCGTAGGCGGGCGTCGCCTCGCTCAGCGCCTCGGCGAGGAACTCCTCGCGCCGGACCTGCGAGACGAGCGTCAGCTCGACGTCCGCCATGCGCCCGTCGCCGGCGAGCAGGTCGACCGCGGGGGCGACCTCGCGCAGGAGCGCGGCCCCGGCCTCGGCCTCGCCGAGGAACACGTCCGCGATGGTGTGCGGCGCGTCCTCGGGGTCGTGCCCGAGCATCGCGGTCGTGTCGAACTGCGGGTCGGCGTCGACGACCAGGGTGCGGCGGCCGGCCTGGCCGAGCGCCACGGCCAGGTTCACGGTCACGGTGCTCTTGCCCGCGCCGCCCTTCTGGTTGGCGACGGCGATCACTCGGGTCATCGGATGGCGTCCTTGCGGTGGGGTGCGGGCCGGACCGGCGGGTCCGGCGGGGGAGGGCCCGCCGCGGCCGGTCGGCCGGGCGGGCGGTTCTCGCTCGTCCGGGTGTTCGCCACGCCGCACGGGACTCCTTCCGCGCGACCTCGCAGGTTCCCGGCCAGTCGGTCCCGCCGCCGTCCTGCAGCGCGGTCGCCCGTCCGCCGCACCGCCCGTCCGCCGCCCCGCGCCCCCGACCGGCCCCGCGCCCGTCCGCCGCTCCGACCCTCCCGCCCGCCCACCGGTCGCCCGGGCGGGCGTCCTCCCGGCCCGCCGATCGACCTGCCGGTCGCGGTCGCGCCCGCCCGGCCGCCCCGGTCTCCGGTCGACCCGGCAGACCCCCGGACGACCGCGCGGGGGAGCGGCCGTCCCGTCGACCGCTCCCGCGCGCCGTCGCCCGCTCGGCGGGGCGCCCAGGCGGCCGTCGGTCCGTCCCGCCGACCGGCGGCCC
>NZ_JAURWA010000044.1 GCF_030655195.1 Patulibacter sp.
ACCGCGGGCGTCGACGTCGACCTGCGCCGCTGAGCGCCACGGCCGGGCGGTCCGTCGGCGCTGCGGCCGTCGGACCGCCGGAGCGGGTGGCCGCCGGGGCGGCCGGGGTCCGCGGACACCGGCCGCGGGCCGTGTTCGGCCCCGGTCGCTCCTCAGCGCGAGGAGGAGCCCGACGCCGCGCAGCGCTTCACGCCGGTCTGGTAGTCGGAGTACTTCTTCTCGGCGGCCGCGACCTTGGCCTTGTACTCGGTGTAGAACGCGTCGGCGTCGGTCCCCTTCACGTCCTTCTTCCACGCGGCGTCGACCCCGGCCTTGCCCGCGGCGGAGATCTTCTGGACCTCGGCGTCGGGGAGGACCGTCAGCTCGCCGCCGGCCGCCTTGACCGCCTTGCAGGAGACGTCGTCGAACTGCGCCTCGATCTCGGCGATCTTCTTCGGGGTCTCCGCGTTGACCTCCTGGATGACCTTCTGCTGCTCGGGCGTCAGGCCGTCCCAGCGCTTCTTGCTGATCGCCAGGGAGTTGACCGTCGAGACGCCGATGCCGAGGTCCGTGAAGTGCTTGGCGACCTCGGGGAACTTCAGCGGCCCCACGAAGCTGAACGGGATGCCGTAGACGCCGTTGACCAGCCCACGCTCGACGGAGCCGTAGATCTCGGCGAGCTCGATGTTGACGAGGTTGGCGCCGGCGGACTGCATGACGCGGCTGCCGCGGTCGTTGGCGCGGATGCGCTTGCCGCGCAGATCCGCGGCGGAGCGCACGGGGTCCTTCGTCGACAGCGCGGAGCTCGCGCCGATGCTGAACGAGAGCGGGACGAGGCCCTGCTGCTCCCACTCCTTGCGCACCGGGTGCGCCTCGTCGGCTCCGAAGGTCGCCAGGGCCTCGGAGACGGCCGGGGCGTTCGAGCTCTCGAACGGCAGCTCGCCGACGCTGGTCAGCGGGAACCGGCCGGCGTAGACGGTGGGCAGCACCTGGGAGACGTCGGCCCGGCCGTCCTTGAGGCCCTCGATGGTCTCCGTGGCCTTCAGCAGCGTCGCGTCCCAGTAGCGGTCGAACTTCAGCGAGCCGGCGGAGCGCTTCTCCACCTCGTCGAGCCACCAGGTCCAGAGCTGGCCGATCGAGGTCTGCTCGCCCGCCATGTAGGAGAACTTCAGCGTCGCCTGGCCGTCGCCACCCCCGGAGGAGCTGCTCGAGCCGCCGCAGCCGGCGACGGCGGCGCTCATGGCGAGGGCGGAGGCGACGGCGAGCCAGCGTCGGCGGAGGGGATGGGATCGGGGCACGGGGTGGTCCTTCGGTCGGGTCTGGGGGATGAGCGGCCTGGGCCTATTCCTGATAACTATTTCCTGCGGTAGGGCGCAGTTCACCGGTTCCGCCCGGCGAGACCTCCGGAGAGGCATCCTGCGCTGCTACTGTGATCATTGTTACACGAAACGTGGTGCCCGACGCAAGGGCGGATCGAGGAACGAGGAGCGATGTTCAAAGGCTTCACCCGGCGCAGGATCGACGTGGGCGATGTCGAGATCGAGTGCGTGGTCGGCGGTGCGGGACCGGCGGTGCTCCTCCTCCACGGCTACCCGCAGCGACTGGAGCAGTGGGCGGACCTCGCCCCGCTGCTGACCGGGAGCTTCACCGTGGTCTGCGCGGACCTGCGCGGCTACGGTGCGTCGTCGAAGCCCGCCGACACCGGGGGGACGTACAGCTTCCGCGCGATGGCGGCCGACCTGCTCGCCGTCATGACCGAGCTGGGCCTCGACCGCTTCGCCGTCGTCGGCCACGACCGCGGGGGCCGCGTCGCCCACCGGCTCGCGCTCGACGCCCCCGGACGGGTGACCGCCCTGGTGCCGTGCGACGTCGTCCCCACCCTGGCGATGTACACCGACGTCGACCGCGAGCGCGCCGCCCGCTACTGGCAGTGGTACTTCCTGCCCCTGCCCGCGCCGTTCCCGGAGCGCCTGATCGGCGCCGACCCGGACTACTACTTCGAGAACTGCCTCGTCAGCAACGGCGGAGTCGGGCTCGAAGAGGGGTACGGCGCGCCGCAGCTGGCGGCCTACCGCGAGGCCTGGCGCGACCCCGCGATGATCCACGCGTCCTGCGCCGACTACCGCGCCGGGGCCACCGTCGACCTCGAGCACGACCGCGCCGACCTGGACGCTCCGGTCGCCTGTCCGACCCTGGCGGTCTGGGGCGGCGAGGGCCTCCTGAAGGACCTCTTCGACGTCGAGGCGCAGTGGCGCGCGCGGTGCACCGACGTGCGCGGCGTCGCCGCACCGGGCGGGCACTTCTTCCCGGAGCAGGCGCCGGCGTTCCTCGCGGAGACCCTGACCGCGTTCCTCACGCCGGACGCCTGAGCGCGGTCAGTGCGGCGCGGTCGCGGTGATCCCGCCGTCGATCGCCTGCACCGTGCCGGTGATCCAGCGCGCCTCGTCCGAGGCCAGGAAGACCGCGTAGGCCGCGACGTCCCCGGGGTCGCCCATCCGGCCGAGCGGGATCGTCGCCTCGCGGCGGCGCAGCGCGTCCTGCGCCCCGTCGCCGTGCCGGGCGAGGAACGCCTGCTCGACCAGCGGCGTGCGGATCGGGCCCGGGGCGATCGCGTTGACGCGCACCCCCGCCGACGCGTACTCCACGGCGAGCTGGCGGGTCAGGGCCACGACGCCGCCCTTGGCCGCGGCGTAGGCCGGGATGTTGGGCAGGCCGACGAGCCCGGCGATGCTCGCCTGCAGCACGACGCGGCCGTCGCCCCGCTCGATCATGTGCGGGAGGACGGCGCGGGCCGAGAGGAAGACGCCCGTCAGGTTGACCGCGAGCACCCGGTCCCACGCCGCCGGGTCGAGCTCGTGCGCCGCCCCCTCCCCCGGGATCCCCGCGTTGGCGACCAGGACGTCGACGTGCCCGAAGGCGGAGATCGCGGTGGCCACGGCGTCGGCGAGCTGCCCCTCGTCGGTGACGTCGGCGGAGAGGCCCCGAGCCCGTCCGCCCGCCTCGGCGATGGCCACCGCGGCGGCGGCTGCCGCGACCCCGTCGCGGTCCAGGCACGTGACGGCCGCCCCGGCCGCTGCCAGGGCCTCGGCCGTCGCGCGCCCGAGCCCCGAGCCTGCGCCGGTGACGACCGCCGAGCGGCCGTGGAGCCGGGCCTCCGGGGTCACGCCGCCGGGGCCGGCACGACGACCTGGCCGTCGTAGCAGCGCTCGCCCTTGCGGACCATCAGGTCCCACGCCAGCTGCAGGTAGTTCGCCTTCGTCAGCAGCTTCTGCACCGCCTCGGCGTGGTCGTCGGGCATGGTCGGGACCTCCTTGTCGCCCGACAGGGACACGTCCAGCCGGCAGGCGTAGTCGAACGTGACGTGCAGCCCGGCGGCCTCGGCGATCGTCGCCCCGAGGGTGATCGCCCCGTGCCACGGGATGATGATCGCGACGTCGCCGTCCTTCATCGCCGGGGCGATCGCGTCGATCTCGTCGTCCGGGGCGATCGCCGTGCGCCCGTGGAAGTACGTCGACATGTTGTGGAGCATCCGCGGCTCGCGGCCGAACGCCGACTGCGCCGTGACCCAGTAGCCGTGGGTGTGGACGATCGCGCCGACGTCGGGCCGCAGGCCGTAGATGCCGTGGTGGAAGCCGATCCCGGGGCTGACGACCACGTCGGGGTCGACCGAGCGGCCCTCGAAGTCCAGCAGGACGATGTCGTCGAGCTGCATCTCCTCGAAGGTGCGGCTCAGCCTGTTGGTCCAGTACCGCTCCTCCCCGGGCACGCGGACGCTGACGTGCCCGCCGATCGACGGCCCGAGGCCGTTGGCGGCGAGCCCTCGGCACGCCTGGAGGACGAGCTGCTGTTCCTGGGACGGGGTGGTGACGGTCATGGATTCCTCTGCGGTGGGCACGACCACGGGGCCGCGCGTCGGGGGGGACGGTGCTGCGGGGGCGGGCCGGCGCCGGAGCGCGCGGCCCGCCGGGGGTCACTTCGTGTCGGACGCCAGCTCGGGGAGCCAGGTGACGAGCTCGGGGAAGACCACGATGAGCGCGACGACGCAGAGCTCCGCGACGATGAACGGGAAGACCCCGCGGAAGACGTCCTCGATCTTCGCTTCCTTGACGACCCCTGAGACGAGGTAGACGTTCAGCCCGAACGGCGGCGTCAGCAGGCCGACCTCGACCATCTTCACGGCGAGGATCCCGTACCAGAGGCCGCTGAACCCGAGGTCGGTGACCACGGGGTAGGTCAGCGGCATCGTCAGCAGCAGGATCGACATGCCGTCGAGCAGCGCGCCGAGGACGAGCAGCACCAGCAGGATGATCAGGATCACGACGTACTTGTTGACGTCGAGGCCGACGATCCACTCCGTCAGCTCGTTCGGCACCCGGGCCGTGACGAGGAACAGCGTGAAGATCGAGCCGCCGATCAGGAGCGCGAACAGCATGCTCGTGTTCGCCGAGGTCTCCCGCAGCGCCGAGGTCAGCGACCGGCGGAGCCCCAGCGGGGTGCGGCCGCTGCGCAGCAGCAGGACGATGAACGCCACGAGCGCGCCGACCGCACCGGCCTCGGTCTCCGTGAAGACGCCGCCGTAGATGCCGCCGAGGACGACGACGAAGATGATCGCGATGTAGCCGACGGACTCGAGCTCCTGCAGGCGCTGGGCGCGCGTGGGACGCAGGGCGGCGACGCCGCCACCGGGGCCCAGCTCGACCGCGGGCTCGTCGCGGGGGGCGACCGGGTCCGGGTCGGCCTCCATGGCCGCCACGGCCGCCCCCGCGGGGGTCGGCGTCGCCTCGGGCGGCGCCGTGGCGTGGTCCTTGTCGATGTGCTTCGCGCCGCCGCCGACGGTGGCCATGATCACGATCGTCACGATGTAGGCGATCGCGGTGATGATCCCCGGGATGATCGCGGCGAGCAGGAGCTGGCCCACGGACTCGTTGGTGATCACGCCGTAGATGACGAGCACGATGCTCGGCGGGATCAGGACGCCGAGGGTGCCCGACGCGGCGACGATCGACGCCGCGAACTTCAGGGCGTAGCCGTGCCGGCGCATCTCGCCGACGCAGAGCTTGCCGAGGGTCGCGACGGCCGCGGCGCTGGAACCCGTCACGGCGGAGAAGCCGGCGGCGGAGAGGACGGTGGCGATGCCCAGGCCGCCCGGCAGCTTCCGGGTGGCCCGGGCGGCGAGGTCGAAGACGTTCCCCAGCACCCCCGCGTTGGCGACGAGCACCCCCATCAGGATGAACATCGGGATCACGACCAGGGTGTAGGTCGAGGTCGCCTGGTAGGCGGCCGAGGAGAGCGTCGCGGCGGTCTGCTCGAGGCCGTTGTCGAGGAACAGGCCGGTCACGCCGCCGCCCGCGAGGGCGACGGCGACCGGCATCTCGGCGGCGAGGAGGAAGACGAACACCCCGAGCGCCATCAGGACCATCAGGGTGGTGTTCACGAGACGAGCACCTCCGGTGCGTCGGCGGGGTTGGCGTCGGGGTCGGTGTCCCGGGGATCCGGACCGCCCGCGCGCAGGGCCTTGAGGTCGTCCACGAGGCGGAAGGCGACGTGCAGGGCGAAGAGCAGGAAGCCGAGCGGCACGAGGATGCGCGCCGGCCACGTGTGGATGGCGACGAACCCGGGGGTCACGTCGTTCTCGTCGATCGCGACGAGCGCGCGGTCGGCCGACTCCCAGGTGATCCAGAGCAGCAGGGCCGTCACGACGACGCCGCCCAGCGCACGGACGGCGAGCCGGGGCCGCAGCGGCAGGCGGCTGGTGACCAGCGACGTGCGGACGTGCGTCAGGGTCTGCTCCGCGTAGCCGAGCCCGAGGACGACGGCGCCAAGGAGCAGCAGCGGCGCGACCTCGACCGCGCCCTCGATCGACTTGTCGGTGATCGCCCGGCGGACGACGTCCGCCACGGTGATGGCCATGAGGATGATCAGTGCGCAGGCCGCGAGAGCCGCGAGGGCCCCGGAGAGGCCGCGCACGAGCGTTCGTACTCGTTCCACGTGCTCGTTCCTTCGTTGGGGGACGCCGGCCGGGACCGTCGGGACGGTCGCCGCGGGCGCTTGCGCGCCCTTCCGGGTATTCATGATGATTAATAGCCGGGTGACGGCCGACGTGTCAAGTGATCGCCGTCACGCCACGCCTTGAGCGCCCCTCAGGGCGCGGCGACGACGTGCCCGGGGCCCAGCGCCTCGACGTCCGGGGCCCCGAGCAGCATCAGCGCCGTGCGGACCTCCGCCGCGAACAGCGTCATCGCCCGTGCCGCACCGGCCTCGCCGCCCGCGCCCAGTCCGTGCACGATCGGCCGGCCGACCAGGCACGCGCGGGCACCGAGCGCCAGCGCCTTGACGACGTCGCTCCCGCGGCGGACGCCGCCGTCGAGGTAGACCTCCAGCGCGTCACCGACCTCGTCGACGACCGCCGGGAGCCGACTGATCGAGGACGCGGCGTGGTCGAGCTGCCGACCGCCGTGGTTGGACACCACGACGGCGTCGGCCCCGAGCTGGACCGCGCGCCGGGCGTCGAGCGGGTGGAGGATGCCCTTGACCACGAGCGGCCCCGTCCAGGCCGCGCGCAGCTCTGCGAGGTCCTCCCACGTCGCCGACGGGTCGAACTGCGCGTCGACGTAGCCCGCGACGCTGACCGCGTCGCCGCCCGCGGGCCCCTCGGCGACGTTGGCGGCGGTGATCCGCGGGCGGCGCAGCAGGTCGGCGGTCCACCGCGGATGACGCACGCCCTCGAGGACCGTCCGCGGGGTCAGCCGGGGCGGCAGGCCGAAGCCGTTGCGACGGTCCCGGTGCCGCTCAGCCGAGCGGGGCACGTCGACGGTGACGACCAGGGCCTCGGCGCCGGCCGCCGCGGCGCGGTCCAGCAGCGCCCGCACCACCCCGCGGTCGCGCCAGAGGTAGGTCTGGAACCACAGGGGCCCCGGAGTGGCCGCGGCGACCTCCTCGATCGCGTACGAGGACATCGCCGCGAGGACGTAGACCGAGTCCGCGCCGTGCAGCGCGCGGGCCAGCGCGATCTCGCCGTCGTGGTGGACGAGCCCGCAGAGCCCGGTGGGCGCCCCCAGGACGGGAAGTCCGACGCGCCGCCCCAGCACGGTGGTCCCGTGATCGACGCCCGAGACGTCGACCAGCGTGCGCGGGAGGAGGGCCAGCGCGTCGAGGTCCTCGACGTTGCGTCGCACGGTGCGCTCGTCGTTGGCGCCGCCCTCGACGAACTCGTAGATCACCTTCGGCAGGGCCCGCCGCGACGCCTCGCGCAGCTCGTCGACGCTGCCCGCCCGGGCGACGCGGCGGCCGGCCGCGTCGCCCGACCGGGTGCGGAGGTCGCGTCCCGCCTGCCGGATCAGAGGACCCAGGACGCCGCTCACGCGGCACGCCCCGGGGCCGGCCCGCCGCGCCCGGTGCGACTCACCGCGCCGAGCCTCCGGAGCGCACGCAGCGCGCGACCCCGGGGACGTAGTCGGGGTAGGTCTTCGCGGCCGTCCCGACGGCGCGCTCGTAGCGGTCGGCGAACGCCGCGGCGGGGAGGCCCTTGCCACCGATCTCGCGCTCCCACTCGCCGTGGACGCGGTCGCGGATGGCGCCCTTCAGCCGCTGGACCTCGGCGGCGGGCAGCTCCCGGACGTCCGTGCCGCTCTCGCGCAGGGCCTTGCAGGAGGCGTCCTCGGCCTCGGCGTCGAAGGTCGCGAGCTTGGCCGGCGCCTCGGCGCTGACCTCCACCATCACGCGGCGCTGCTCCGGGGTGAGCTTGTTCCACCCCTGGTCGCTCATCGACAGCGCGCTGGCGGTGGAGATCCCCATGCCGAGGTCCGTCAGGTGGTCGCTGACCTCGTTGAGCTTCAACGGCCCGACGAAGCCGAGCGGGATGCCGAAGTACGCGTTGATGAGCGACCGCTCCATCGACCCGTACATCTCGGGCACGCCGACCGTGACGATGTTGGCGCCGACGGCGGCTAGGGCCTTCGCACTGCGGTCGATGCCGCGGACCTTCTTGCCGCGGAGGTCCGCGACGGACACGACCGGGTCCTTGGACCCGAAGGCGCTGCTCGGCGCCACGTTCCACACGACCGGCTTCAGGCCCTGCTTGCGCCACTCGTCCTGCAGCTCCCGGTCCTCGCCGGCCAGCGCGGTCATGGCGGCGGCGCCGGCCGGGACGTTCGCCGTGACGAACGGGAGCTCGGCCACCGACGTCAGCGGGAACTTGCCGAGGTAGTAGGACGGGGTGACCTGCGAGATGTCGACGCGGCCGTCCTTCAGCCCGTCGGCGACCTCCTCGGCCTTCAGCAGCGTGCCGTCCCAGAAGGGCTCGAACTCGACGGTGCCGCCCGAGCGCTTCTCCACCTCGGCCATCCACCACGTCCAGAGCTTCCCGAACGACGTGGTCTCCCCCGAGAAGTACGAGAAGCGCAGCTTGGCGGTCGCACCACCGCCGTCTGCGCCGCCCGGGCCGGAGCCCGAACCGCCGCAGCCGGCGAGGGCCAGGCCCATCGCGATCGTCACCACCAGGGCCAGCCGGCGGCGTGCCCTCCAGGATCCCGTGCTCGACATGCTGCTCCCCGCGGTCGGACCGGTGGGAGCGGCTGCGCCCACCATACCCTGATCATCATTATCCGACGTGAGGGTGGCGCGTCAACCCTCGTCGTCGCGGCGACGCGGCATCACGCGACGACGGCGCCGGGACGCCGGGAGGCCGCTCGAAGCTTTCCCTGGTGGCCTGGTCCATTTGTTATAAGCTTTGCGATGACCGTCTTCGAGGCCGTGGCCGCCCAGATCCGCACCGAGGGCGTCCGTGCGGTCTTCGGCCTGATGGGCGACGGCAACCTGAAGCTCATCCCCACGCTGACGGCGACGCACGGGATCCCGTTCCACGGCGCCCGCCACGAGGGCGGCGCGGTCGCGATGGCCGACGGCTACGCCCGGTCCACCGGCGAGGTCGGGGTCTGCACGTTCACGCAGGGCCCGGGTCTGACCAACGCGCTCACCGCCCTCGTCTCGGCACAGCGCGGCCGCGTGCCGATGGTCGTCGTCTGCGGGGACACGCCCCGGGCCGTCGTCGGGCTGCCGCAGGACATCGAGCAGGCCCCGTTCTTCGCGGCCTGCGGCATCGCGGTCCAGGAGGTCGCCCCCGCGACGGCCCACCGGGACGTCGCCGCGGCGTTCCGTCGCGCCCGCGTCGAGCGCCGGCCGATCGCGCTGAACCTTCCGACGGACGAGCAGGAGGAGGCCGCGCTCGACGAGCCCTGCGCCCCCGACCGCACGCCGGTCCCGGTCCGCCGGACGCTCCCGGACCTGGGGCCCGCCCTCCGCGCCATCGCCGCGGCCGAGCGGCCCGTCGTGATCGGGGGCCGCGGGGCGGTCGAGGCGGGGGCCCGCGAGGAGCTCGTCGCCCTCGCCGACCACGTCGGGGCGCTCCTGGCGACGTCGCTGCCCGCGAACGGCTGGTTCTCGGGCCACCCCTACGCCGTCGGGATCGCCGGCGGCTTCGCGTCCGACCTGGGCCTCGAGCTGATCGGCGACGCCGACTGCGTCGTCGCGTTCGGCGCGGGACTGAACCACTTCACCTCCCGCGGCGGCACGCTGTTCCCGGACGCCACGGTGGTGCAGGTCGACCTCGACGACGAGGCGTTCGGCCGGTTCGTGCCCACCGCGGTGGGGGTCGTCGGCGACGCCGGGGTCGTCGCCACCGCGCTGCGCGACGCGCTGCCCTCGTCGGCGGGGTACCGCACGCCGGGGATCGCGGAGCGGATCGCGGCCCACCGCGACGAGGCCCCGGACGAGAGCGGCGACGACGGCCTGGACCCGCGGGCGCTCTCCCGGGCGGTGGCGGGCCTGCTCCCGGCGGACCGCACGCTGGTGGTCGACGGCGGCCACTTCATGGGGTTCCCGTCGATGGGCATCCCCGTCGACGAGCCCTCGCGCTTCGTCTTCACGCTGGACTTCGGCTCGATCGGGCTGGGCATCGGCGCCGCCGTCGGGGCGGCGGTCGGGCACCCGGACCGGGTCACCGTCGCGGCCGTCGGGGACGGCGGCCTGATGATGAGCCTCGGCGAGCTCGACACCGCCGTGCGCTACCGCCTGCCGCTGCTGGTCGTCGTCTACAACGACGAGGCCTACGGGGCCGAGCTGCACTTCCTGCGGATGTCCGGCCTGCCGGAGGCCGAGTCGCGCCTGGCGACCCCGCCGCTGGACGCGGTGGCGCGCGCGATGGGCGCGGACGGGCTCGCGGTCCGGTCGCTCGCGGACCTCGACGGGCTGCGCGAGCGCCTCGCCGACGGCCTTGACGGCCCGCTGCTCCTGGACTGCCGGGTCACGGAGCGGGTCCGCGCGGCCTGGCTCGAGGAGGCCTTCGACCGCGGGACGCACTAGGTCCCGCGGCGCGGCGCCGCCGGGACGGAGGCTCCCGCGCGGCGGAGGCCGCCTCGGTCGCCCGGGCAGGGGCCCGGGTGCCGGGCGAACACGCCGGCCCCCGTGCCCTGCGCCGGTCAGACGTAGAGGACGACGTCCCCGTCCTCGACCTCGACGCGGTAGGTCCGCACCCGCGAGGTCTCGGGGTCGGCGAGCGAGCGCCCGTCGGACAGGCGGAACTTGTAGCCGTGCCAGGGGCAGAGGACGACCCGGTCGTCCTCGTCCTCGCCGGTGTAGTCGTAGACGTGCGGCGCGGAGGGGCGCATGAAGCCCTGGACCCGCCCGTCGCAGAGCGGCGCGCCGTGGTGCGGGCAGACGTTGCGCAGGGCGTGCAGACGGCCGGCGTCGTTGATGACGCCGATCGACCGGCCGCCGACGTCGACGATCCGCGTCTCCCCCGGCGGCAGCGCGTCGAGGCGATCGACGACGACGCGCGTGGCCGCCCGCGGCGCCCGGCCGCCGGTCGCCCCGGCCGGGCCCGCCGGCCCGGCGCCGGCCGCGGTGGTGCTCGTGCTCGTGCTCATGCGGTCCCCTAGAGCCGGCCGCCGTAGAGGGCGCGCGGGTTGTCGACGCAGATCTTCTGGAGCAGGTCCTTCGGGACGCCGCTCAGCGCGCGGCGCGGGTCGTCGAAGTCCCAGTGCGGGTAGTCGCTCGAGAAGATCAGGGTCTCCTCTGCGCAGACCATGTCGAGCAGCACCGGCAGGTGCTCCTTCTTCGCCGGCTCGATCATCGGCTGCGTCGTGAAGCGGATGTTCCGGCGGATGTACTCGCTCGGCGCCATCTTCAGCCACGGCACCTCGTCGCCCAGGCCCTTGCGGTCCCGGTCGAGCTTCCACATGATCTCCGCCGCCCACGCGAAGCCGCCCTCGGCGATCACGTACATGAGCTCCGGGAACCGCTCGAACACGCCGTGGCAGACGGTGCTGAGGACGTTGGACTGGTGGATCTGGCTCAGGGCCGTGTGCCACTCGATGTAGTACGTCGGCGTGCCGGCCATGCGCGGCGCGCGGGCGAAGACGTTCTCGGTGCCGCTGGGGTGCACCGTGATCGGCAGGCCGTGCTTCTGGGCGGCCTCGTAGATCGGGTAGTAGTGCCGCTCGCCGTGGAGGATGTCGTGGAGCGGCAGGAAGATCGAGACGATCCCGGGCCGGCCCTGCATCCGCTCGATCTCCTTGACCGCCAGGGCCGGGTCCTGCGGCGCGACGACCATGGCGCCGCGGAAGCGCGGGTCGACCTGCAGCCAGCGCTCGCACATCCACTCGTTGTAGGCGGAGGCCACGGTCGCGGCGACGTCCGGGTCGGGGAACGCGCCGATGCCGAAGAGGTGCCCGGCGATCAGGACGCCGATGTCGATGCCGTGCCCGTCGAAGAGCTGCTCGGCCGTGAAGCGGGCGTCCGTCGCCGGGGCCTGCCCGTCGACGACCGCGTCGTCGCGGTAGGCGCCGGCGGAGTTGATGTAGAGGTAGTCCAGCGGCAGGACGTACGACGAGGCGGCGAAGCGGCTGGACCAGCTGTTGCCGCCGCCGATCCCGAGCTTCTTCCGCCAGGCGGCGGGCATGTAGTCGTGGAGGTCCTGGAGCCCGTTCTGGAAGTTCGGGTGGACGTCGCTGTCGATGATGCCGGTGAGCCGGTTGTGTGCTGCGACCGGTGCCGGGGCGCTCTCGGTGGTGCTCATGGTGCTCCTCCTGGTGGGACGGCTCCGCGGGTCGCGCGTCGCCGCTGTCCGGTGCCGGGGCGCCCGCTCGGGCGGGCGCCCGCCCGACCTAGACGCGCTTGGCGCCCTCGTCGTCGTAGTCGTAGAAGCCGGCGCCGGTCTTGCGGCCCAGCCGGCCGGCGGCGACCATGTTGCGCAGCCCCACGGTGGGGCGGAAGCGGTCGCCGTGCGCGTGCTCGAGTCCCGAGATCGCGTGCACGTAGGTGTCGATGCCGTTCATGTCGCCGAGCTCGAGCGGCCCCATCGGGAAGTTGAACCCGAGCTTCAGCGCGGTGTCGATGTCCTCCGCGGTGGCGACGCCCTCCTCGAGCATCCGCACGCACTCCAGGCGCAGGATCGCGTAGGCCCGGCTCGTGATGAACCCGGGGCTGTCCTTGCGGCAGACGACGACCTGCTTGCCGACGTGCTCGCCGAACGCCTTGGCCCGGTCGACCTGCGCGGGGTCGGTCTGCAGCCCGGCGATGACCTCGACGAGGCGCATCATCACCGGCGGGTTGAAGAAGTGGACGCCGACGAGGCGGTGCGCCTCGTCGCCGAGCGCCGCCGCGATCGAGGTGATCGACAGCTGCGACGTGTTCGTGCCCAGCAGCGCCTCGGCCGGGGCGTGCTCGAGCACCTGCCGCCAGAGGTCCTGCTTGAGGTCGAGGATCTCCGGCGCGGCCTCGATAACGACGTCCGCACCCGTGACCGCCTCGGCCAGGTCGGTCGTGAAGGTCAGGCGCGCGCGGTCCGCGTCGGCCTGCTCCTGCGTGCGCCTGCCGGACTTCACGAAGCGCGCGAGGCTCTTCTCGACGGCGGCCCCGGCGCGGTCCAGCTGCGGTGCGGCGACGTCGTAGGCGACGGCCTCGTCGCCGGCCATGACGGCCAGCTGGGCGATGCCGTTCCCCATGATCCCCGCGCCGAGGACCGCGACCTTCATGCCTTGCGCTCCCCGTCGGCGCGCAGCCCGAGCTCGATCTCGCCGATCAGCGCGCGGTGCAGGTCGTTGCTGCCCTCGACGATCTGCAGGACCTTGGCGTCGCGGTACATGCGGCCGATGCGGTGGTCGGGCGAGACGCCCGCGGCACCGAAGACCTGGAACGCGTCCGTCGCGCTCTTCTGCGCCACGTCGGAGGCGTACATCTTCGCCATGCTCGTGAGCTGGCGGGCGCGCCGGCCCTCCTGCAGCGCCTCGGCGCACTCGCGGACGAGCAGGCGCGAGGTCGCCGCGCCGACGGCCATGTCGGTGACCTTGGACTGGACGATCTGGAACTCCGCGATCGGCCGGCCGAAGGCGGCGCGCTCCTTCGCGTAGGCGACGGTGTCCTCCAGGCAGGCCTGCGTGACGCCGACCGCGCGGGCGGCGACGCCCAGGCGGCCGCGCTCGACGGCCGTCATCGCCACCTTGAAGCCGCCGCCCTCCTCGCCCAGCAGCGCGTCGGCCGGCAGGCGCAGGTCGTCGAAGACCACGTCGCCGGTGCAGATCGGCCGAAAGCCGAGCTTGTCCTTGTACGGCGAGAGGGTCAGGCCCGGCGTGTCGCGGGGGATGATGAACGCGGTCACGCCGCCGTGGCGCGCCGAGCGATCGCGCGAGGCGAAGGTGACGAAGAACTCGGCGACGTCGAGGTTGGAGATCCAGGCCTTCGCGCCGTTGATGACGTAGTCGTCGCCGTCCTTGCGGTACGTCGTCGTCATGCCGGCGACGTCGCTGCCGGAGCCCGGCTCGGTGACGCCCGCGGCGCCGAAGATGCGGCCCTGCGCGAGCGGCTTGAGCCACCGCTCCTTCTGCTCGGCCGTGCCGAACGCCTCGATGCTCGCGCCGACCAGCCCGGAGGGCATCGAGACGAACGTGCCGAGGATCTGGCAGGTCTTCGAGACCTCCTCGATCAGCTCGGCGAAGGTGACGTAGTCCAGACCGAGGCCGCCGTCCTCCTCGCTGAGCACGCCGCCGAAGAAGCCGAGCGCGCCCATCTTGTCGAGGAGCTCGCGCGGGATCTGCTCGGCGCGGTCGTACTCCGCCACGAGCGGCGCGATCTCGGTCGCCGCGAACTCGGCGGCCATGCGGACGATCGCGCGGCGGTCGTCGGTGTCCTCGGCGTCGGGCCTGCTCGGGCCGCCGGGGTGCTGCTGCGTGGAGATCATGCGTGGCGTTCTGGGTCGGTGGGACGAGCGGGCGAGGGACGTTTCAGACGCACGGCACGTCGGGGATAACTATGATCATTAATCTAGACTGCGGTGAGGGGCGCTGTCAAGAGGCACCGGTGCACCGCCCCCGCGACGGCGCTCCGCCGCGGCTCCCGTCGTCCGTCGCCGCGCCCGGAGGTCACCGGGCGCGGCGACGGAGGCGGGTCTAGGAGGCGGTCCAGCCGGCGTCGATCGCGATCGTCTGACCGGTGATCGTCCGCGCGTCGTCGGTGGCGAGGAAGAGGACGACCTTCGAGATGTCCTCCACCTCGACACGGCCCTTGTCGCCGGGCTTGTTGCCCGCGAACAGGGTGTTGGCGTTGTAGTCCTCGAACGCCTCGTCGGGGTCCTGGCCGGCCTGGCCGGCGAGGCCGGTGATCATGCCCGAGAGGATCGTCCCCGGCGCGACCGCGTTGACGTTGATGTTCCACTCGGCGAGCTCGTTGGCCCAGCTCTTCGTGGCGAGGACGACGCCGCCCTTGGCGGCCGCGTAGTGCGACACGTACGGGAGCGCCTTGATGCCGCCGGCCGACGAGGTGTTGATGATCGAGCCGCTGCCGCGCTGCTTCATGTGCTGCGCGACGGCGCGGACGCCGTTGAAGACGCCCTTCAGGCAGATGTCGATCACGACGTCGAGCGAGTGGTCGCTCATCTCGTCGATCGCGTCGACGCGGATCATCCCGGCGTTGTTGCAGAGGACGTCGATGCGACCGAAGTGCTCGATGCCCTGGTCGACCGCGGCCTTGACCTGCGCGAAGTCGCGGACGTCGACCTTCAGGCCGATCGCGTCGGAGCCCAGGTCCTTGATCTCCTGGACGAGCCCGTCGAGCTCCTCCTGGGTCGCGGTGGCGTAGAAGTCCGGGATCGAGTCGAGGATGTCGACCGCGATGATCTTCGCGCCCTCGCGCGCCAGGAACCGGGCGTGCGAGGCGCCCTGGCCCCGGGCGGCCCCGGTGATGAATGCGACCTTGCCTTCGAGCTTGCCCATGGTGGCTAGTTCCCTTCGAGTCGTTCGTCGTGCGTGGAGAAGTTCGGTGCGGCCGGGGCGGCGACGGCGTCGCGCGCGGGGCCCGGCCAGATGACGCGGAGCTCGTGCACCGCGGCGGCGCGCAGGCGGTCGGCGTCGGCGACCGCGGTCAGCCGGGCGAGCACCTGCTCGCCGTGGAGCGCCCAGGCCTCGGCCCAGGCGGCCTCGTCGGCCCACCAGAGCTCGAGCACCCCGTCGTAGGCCGGCTCGCCCGAGGCGTAGGCGTCGGGGAGCACGGTGGCGACGGCGGCCCGTCGGACCCCGGTCGTCGCGACGACGTCCTCGGCGGCCGAGCGCCAGGCGGCGGCGAACGCGGCGGGGTCCTGCCCCGCGGGCCGGACCGCGAGGAGCAGCAGCTTGTGGACGGGCGTGTCCTGCTCCAGCGGCAGGTCGTCGCGCAGGAGCGTCTCGTCCGTCATGACCCAGGCGATGCCGGTCATGTCGACGAACGACGGCTCGTCCTTCTGGGCGCCCTCGGTGTAGTCGGGGTCGTCGTCCTGTCCGACGGCGGACTCGAGGCTGTCGTACCAGACCTCGGGGATCCCCTCGTAGGGCGCGGTGACCAGGCCCGGGACGTCCTGCTCGAGCCGGTGGGCCTGGACGTAGCGGCGCAAGCGCGTGATCCGCAGCGCGTGCTCCCGGTGCGTCGTGGCCCAGTGCTCGTGGAACGCCTCGGCCGTGATGTCCGGCCGCTTGGGCAGGAGCGCGTAGACCTTGATCACGGGGGGAACTCCTCCCCGCGCTCGCGCAGGCGCTGCAGGCCCTGCGCGAAGACCGCGGCGTTGCCGTCGGTCCAGGTGGTCGCGAGCGCCCGGTGCTCGATGCGCCACCCGTCGGGCGTGCGCACGATCCGGTCGCGGTAGGTGCCGCCGACCACGAACGTGTTCACCCCGCTCGGGCTGACCAGGTAGTGCTGGGCGTGCAGGTAGCAGGACGCCGTCGCCGCGTCGCCGTCGACCTCGACCTCGACGTTGCCGACGAGGTGCTGGCTGCTGTCGAGCCCGACCAGCGCGCGGTGGCAGGCCGCGATGATCTCCTCGACGCCCTCGTTGCGGCCCTCGAGCTCACCGTAGTCCGCGACCGCGTCGGGCAGGAACACCGTGCGCAGGAGCGGCCAGTCGTGGGAGTCCAGCGCACGGGCGTAGCGCAGCAGCAGCGCGCGGACCGCCTCGCGGTCCTCCAGCGCGGCCACGCGGCGGGCGAGGTCCTGGTCGCTCATCGGGTCGCCCCCGCCGTCGACGGGCCGACGGTGTCGTCGAGCGTCGCCGGCTCGCCGGCCTCCGGGGCGACCTCCGTGACCTTCGCGCGCCGCTGGATGCCGGACAGGCCGACGGCCAGGATCAGCGCGGCGCCGTTGAACAGGTCGGGGACCCACACGTCCGCGCCCATGAGCACGAGGCCCTTGACGCCGGTCGCGAGCAGGTAGACCGCCAGGACCGTGCCCCAGATGTTGAACCGGCCGGGCTTGAACTGGGTGGCGCCGAGGAAGCCGGCCGCGAACGCGGGCAGCAGGTACGACGCACCGACCTCGGTCGAGCCGGTGCCGATCGTCGCGACCACGAGGACGCCGGCGAGCGACGCGATCGTGGCGGAGCAGACGAACGCGCCGATGACGTAGCGGGTCGTCGGGACGCCGGCCAGGCGGGCGACCTCGCGACCGCCGCCCGTCGCGTAGAGCCTGCGGCCCAGCGGCGTGCAGGCCATGACGTACCAGAGCAGCAGCGACAGGCCGAGGACGTAGAAGACCGGCAGCGGGATGCCCGCGACCTGGTTGCCCGCGATCTTCTGGAAGCCGGCGGGGATGCCGAGGATGTTCTGGTTGTTCGAGACGACGAAGATCGCCGCGAGCAGGATCGAGTTCGTGCCCAGCGTGGCGATGAACGGGTCGATCCGCGCCTTCGTCACGAGCAGGCCGTTGATCACCCCGATCCCCGCGCCGACGAGCAGCGTCAGGAGGATCGCCAGGACCGGCGACATGCCGCCGTCGGCCATGAGCTTCGCCGCGACGATGTTCGCGAGGCCCATCGTGCCCGCGATCGAGAGGTCGAAGACGCCCGCGGCCAGCGCGATCGTCAGGCCCATCGCGACGATCGCGGTGATCGCCTGCTCCGTGGCGATGGTCCGCAGCGTGGTCGTGCTGAAGAACGTCGACGTCGCGAGCGAGTAGAAGACGATCAGCAGGATCAGCAGGTAGACGCCACTGATCTTCCGCGGCGAGAGGGACGGGCCGATCCGGGCCAGGAGACCCCCGAGGTCGGGGGCGCGGCGCGGGCTCCCCGCGGACACCGGGGCGGTCGCGGCTGCTTCGGTCTGCTGTGGCATCACAGGGCTCCTTCGAACTGGCACTCGAACACGAGGCGGTCCTCGCTGATGTCGTCGCCGCGCAGCTCGCAGGCGATCCGTCCCCGTCGGGTGACGAGGACGCGGTGGCAGAGCTCCTCGAGCTCCTCCGGGTCCGAGGAGGCCACGACGATCGCGTGCCCCCGCTCGGCCAGCTCGGTGATCAGGCGGCGGATCGACGCCGCGGCGCCGATGTCGACGGCCTGCGTCGGCTCGGCGAGCACGAGGACCTTGGGGTCCAGGCGCAGCGCCTTGGCGAGCATCACCTTCTGCTGGTTGCCGCCGCTGAGCTGGTCGATCCGCCGCTCGGGGTCGGGCGGCTGGACGTCGCAGACCTCGAGCCAGTGGCGGACCTCGGCCTCCTCGGCGCGGCGGTCGATGCGGCCGCGGCGGAAGTTGCGCCCGACGTCGGGCAGGACGAGGTTCTCCGCGACGGTGAAGGTCGGGATCAGACCGAGCCCGCGACGGTCGGCGGGCATCGCCGCCATCCCGGCCCCGACGGCGGTCGCCGGGTCCAGGCGGGTGAAGCGGACGCCCTGGACGACGACGGCGCCGCCGTCGAACGGGCGCGCGCCGGCGAGGCACTCGGCGATCTTCTCGTAGCCCGAGCCCATGAGCCCCGTCAGCCCGACGACCTCGCCGGCGGCGACGCCGAACGACACGTCGGTCAGGCCGGGACCGCGCAGGCCGTCGACCTGCAGCAGGACGTCCCGGTCGGCCCCGGGCGGCGTCGGCGGCGTGGCCTTCTCGACGTCGGAGCCGACGATGCGGGAGATCAGCTGCTGCTCGGTCGTGCCCTCGGCCTCCAGCACGCAGACGTTGCGGCCGTTGCGCAGCACGCTGATGCGGTCCGCGATCTGCAGGACCTCGCCGAGGAAGTGCGAGACGTAGAGGATCGACACGCCCAGGCCGTTGATGTGGCGCAGGGTCCGGAAGAGCTGCTCGGTCTCCGTCGCGCCGAGGGCGGCGGTCGGCTCGTCCAGGACGAGGAGCGCGATGTCGTCGGAGGCGCCGCCGAGGGCGCGGACGATCGCGACGGCGGCCTTCTCGAACGGCGAGAGCTCGCCGACGATCGCGTCGGGGTCGACCTCGAGGTCGAAGGTCTTCAGGAGCTCGCGGACCTCGGCGCGCTCCTTGCGGCGGTCGAACGGCGCGAAGAGGCCCCGGCCGCTGCTGGCGAGGTGGAGGTTCTCCTGCACCGACAGCGTCGGCACGAGCGCGAGGTCCTGGTGGATGAAGCGCATCGACGCGAGCTGCTGCTCGGAGAGGCCGCCCAGGTCGACGGGCTCCCCGGAGAGCCACGCGGAGGATCCGTCGTCGGGCTTGTGGAAGCCGGAGAGGACCTTGATCAGCGTCGACTTGCCGGAGCCGTTCTGGCCGACGAGGGCGTGGATCTCGCCGCGGCGGATCTCGAGCGACACGTCGTCGAGGGCGCGCTGGCCGGGGAAGGTCTTGGTCAGGTGCTCGAGGCGCACGGACGCCTCGGCCTGGGGGGACTGCACGGTGGTCTGGCTCATAGCGTCCGTCCCGGTCCGACGTCGCGGCTCCCGGCCGGCCGCCCGCCACGAGGGGCGGGCGACCGGTCGGGAGCGCGCGGTCTCAGCGGGCCGCCACCTTCCAGAGCGTCTTGTACTGCTCCTTGTAGTCCGGCACGGCACCGACCAGCGGCGACTTGGCGTCGGGGACGGCGTCGACGATCTGCAGCGGGGCCAGGCGCGTCTTCGCCGTGTCGTCGCCGTTGAAGATCCGCTGGGCCAGATCGATGATCTGCCAGCCGGTCTGGCCGATCGGCAGCGGGCTCGTGGCCCACTCGGTGCCGCTGGCGATGTTCTGCAGGTTCGTCGAGCCCGGGTCGCGGGTGAACACCTTGACGTCGGAGCGACCCGCGGTCTTCAGCGCCTGGCCGACGCCCTGGCAGAGGTCGCCGAAGCTGCAGACGATGTACTTCGTGTCCGGGTGCTGCTGGATGTAGCCCGAGACCTTCGGGCCGAGCTTGCCGATGTCGGTGGCGGCGGCCTCCTCGTACGAGGCCTTGCAGCCGTCGCACATCTTCGGGAGGTAGTCCGCGAGCGTCTTGGCGACGAGCGTGGACATCGTGTACTGCGGGACGTTGAAGACGGCCACGTCGGCCTTCATGTCGCCGTCGGCGGCGATGAACTCGGCGGCCTGGATGCCGGCGGCCTCGTAGAGCGGGTCGTCCGTCGAGACGTAGAGCTCGCCGTCGATCGGCTTGATGCCGGACGACCACTCGATGACCGGGATCTTCATCGACGCGAGCGTCTTCAGCTGCTTGTCGAAGAGCTCGCGGGAGAGTCCGGAGCCGACGACGAGGTCGGGCTTCAGCTCGATCGCGCGGTCGTACGCCTGGGCGAACTCCTCGGGGCTCGTGCCGAGATCGATGCGCTCGGTCTTCCAGCCGATGGCGTCGGCGGCCTCCTTGGCCGCGGAGTTGAACTCGGCGCAGACCGGGACGCCGCAGACCAGCAGCGCGATGGTCTTGCCGGGCTCGGCCTTCTTGCTGACGGGCTCGTCCTGCAGGAGCTTCGAAGGCACCTGCTTGTACTGGGCGATCCGCGACTCGAGCTCGGCCTTCGTCGCGACCTTGTCGAAGGCGTCCAGGCCGGTGACGTCCTTGAACGCCGTGGCGGCCTGCGTGCTGACGAACGGGCCGGAGCTCGCGGCGGGCGCGTCGCCGCCGGAGGCCGCGGACGTCGTGTCCGAGTCGTCGTCGGAGCCGCAGGCTCCGAGTGCGAGGGTGGCCGTCAGGCCGAGGAGGGCGAGTGCCGCCCGGGGTGTGCGCTTCATGAGTTCTCCGTCCACCTGCATGGATGTTCAACTGCGATAACCATTGTCATAGTTCTAACGCTTACGCCGATCACCGGGGAATTTCTTTCCGCCGGCGGACGGTCGTCGTACTGCGGGTCGGGGCACGGCTCCCGCGGGCCGACACGGCCCGCCCCTGCGGGGCAGGAGGAGGCGTCCGCGGCTGCGGGGAGGAGGACGGGACGGTGCCGCCGACCGGGTCGGGGTCAGGCGGCGAGGGCGCCGAGGGCGACCGGGGCGGGTCGCGCGGCGACGGGCCCGGGCCGGGGTCCGAGGACCCCGGCCCGGCGGTGGCGGGGCACGCCCCGCCGGGTCGTCGGCTCAGGCGTCGACGTAGCTGCCGCTGAGCAGGATCTGCTTGACGTCGGTGAACTCGAGGATGCCCTCGAGCCCGCACTCGCGACCCCAGCCGGACTGCTTGACGCCGCCGAAGGGCTCCGTCAGGCAGACGCCGGCGAGGTTGACCGCCACGCTGCCCGAGCGCAGGCGCCGCGCGACGTCGAGCGCCACGTCGGAGTCGGCCGTGTAGATCGACGCGGCGAGCCCGAAGTCCGAGTCGTTCGCGATCCGGATGGCGTCGTCGAGGTCCTCGTACGGGATCACGCAGGTGACCGGCCCGAAGATCTCCTCCTGGGCCACGCGCATCGAGTTGTCGACGTCGCGCAGGAGCGTCGGCTCGAAGTAGAAGCCCTTCTCGAGGTGCTCCGGGCGCTTGCCGCCGGCGGCGATCGTCGCGCCCTCCTCCAGGGCGATCTTCACGTACTCCTCGCAGCGCTCGACGGCGCGCTTGACGGCCAGCGGGCCGCGCTGCGTCTCGGGGTCGAACGGGTCGCCGACCTTGATCGCGCTGTAGGCCTTGGCCATCAGGTCGACGACCTCGTCGTAGCGCTCGCGCGAGACGAGGACGCGGGAGAGCGCGACGCAGACCTGGCCGTTGAAGCCGCAGGCGCCGTCGACGAGGGTCGCCATGACCGTCTCGAGGTCGGCGTCGTCGGCGATGATCGCGGCGGACTTGCCGCCGAGCTCGAGCGCCGTCCGCGCGAGGCGGTCGGCGGTGCGGTGCACGACGTCGGTGGCGATCTTCGTGCCGGCCGTGATGTGGACCATGTCGATGCCCTCGTGCGAGACGAGGTGCTGCGTGGTCTCCGTGCCGGCGGCGAGGACGCTGACGACGCCCTCGGGGAAGTTCGCGGCCTCGACGGCCTCGGCGACCAGGCGCGAGGTCAGCGGCGACTCCGGGGCGTGCTTGATGACCATCGTGCAGCCGGCCAGGAGGCCGGGGATGATCTTCATGCCCATCAGCACGACCGGGCCGTTGTAGGTCAGGACGCCGAGGACGGTGCCGATCGGGTCGCGGGCGATGATGACCTCGCCCGTCGGCGTGGTGCGGCGCTCCTCGAGCTGGATCTTCGCGGCCGCCTCCAGGGCGTAGCGCCAGACCATCGGGCCGGCGCCGCTGTTGATCATCTCGCCGTGGGCGATCGGCGCGCCGGCCTCCCAGAGCCAGGCGCGGTTCATGACCGGCAGGCGCGCCTCGAGCTCGTCGGCCAGGCGCGTGCAGACCTCGATGCGCTCGGCCATCGTCATGCGGGGCCAGGGGCCCTCGTCGAACGCCTTGCGGGCGGCGGCGACCGCGGCGTCGGCGTCGGCCGGCGACGGGTCGGCGACCCGGGCGACGACGTCCTCGGTCGACGGGCTGATGACGTCGACCATGCGATCGGTCGCCGGGGTCGTCCACGAGCCGCCGATGAAGAGGCGGTCGAGGCCGGGGACCGTGACGTCGATGGTGGGGGTTTCGGTGGGCACTTGGTGTTCCTCCAGGGGGGCGACGGATCGGTCCGCCGCGGTCTCGCCGTGCCCGGAGGCCCCAGGGGGAGCATCCGGCCTAACAATGATCATCATCTGCCTAGATAGGCCCCGGTGTCAAGTCCAATGTGTCCGCCGACACAATTGAGCCTCGTCGGCGTGGAACGTACAGTCCACCCCGCTGGACGAGTGTCACCACCCGTACACGCGGGACCGGGGCCGGCCCGCGGGCGGGCCCCGGTCCCCCGGTCCACGGCGGTCAGTCGTCGAGCTTCCAGAGCGCGCGGTACTGCTTCTGGTAGTCCGGCACGGAGCCGATCAGCGGGGACTTCGGGTCGGGCACGTCCGTCACGATCTGCTGCGGCATCAGCCGCGAGGTCGTCGTGTCGTCCCCGTTGAAGACCCGCTGCGCCAGGTCGATGACCTGCCAGCTGGTCTGCCCGATCGGCAGGGCGCCACCGGCCCACTCCTGGCCGTTGGCGATGTTCTGGTAGTTCGTGCTCGCCGGGTCGCGCGTGATGATCTTCACGTCGCTGCGACCGGCGGCCTTCAGCGCCGTCCCGACGCCCTGGCAGAGGTCGCCGAAGCCGCAGAGGACGTACTTCGTGTCGGGGTGCTGCTGCAGGTAGGCGGTGACCTTGGGGGCCAGCTTGCCGACGTCCGACGCCGCGACCTGCTGCAGGTCGAACGAGCACTCGGCGCACATCTTCTCCATGTACGCGTCGATCGACTTCGTGAAGACGTCGATCATCGCGTACTGCTTGACGCTGAAGCCGACCACGTCGGCCTTCATGTCGCCGTCGGCGGCGAGGAACTCCGACGTCTGGATGCCCGCGGCCATGTAGAGCGGATCGTCGACGGCCACGTAGAGCGCGCCGTCGACGGGCTTCACGCCGGAGGACCACTGGATGACCGGGATCTTCAGCCGCTCCAGCTCGGTGAGCTGCTTGTCGAGGTACTCGCGGGGGATGCCCGAGCCGATGACCATGTCGGGCTTCAGGCCGATCGCGCGGTCGTAGGCCTGGGCGAACTCCTCGGGGCTCGTGCCGACGTCGATGCCCGTGACCTTCCAGCCGAGCAGCTCGGCGGCCTGCTTCTGCGCCTCGAAGTACTCGATGGCGATCGGGACGCCGGTGTAGAGGATCGCGATCTCCTTGCCGGGCTCGGCCTTCTTCGAGACCGGCTCGGTGGCGAGGAGCTTCGTCGGGACCTCCTGGTACGCGGCGACGCGGGGCGCGAGCTCCTCCTTCGTGGCCGGCTTCTCCAGGGCGTCGAGACCGGTGACGGCCTTGAACGCCGCTGCGGCCTCCGGGCTCGCGAACGGGCCGGTCGAGGCGGCGGCGGACGAGCCGGCCGAGGTCGACGCCCCGTCGGATGATTCGTCCCCGCCGCACCCTGCGGCGAAGAGTCCGACGGTCAGTGCACAGGCCACCGTGACCAGACTGCGTGGTGCGTGGAGCATGTCCCTCCTCGGGATCGACTACGTGGGACGCCGGGCCGCTGTGTGATGGCGGACACGATCGTCGCACCAATGTAACTATCATCATGAATGGCGTCAAGCGTGCGTGAACGCCGTGTGCCGGCGACCGGCCGGACCCGTGCCGAACCCGCCGGATCCGGGCCGCCGGCGACCCTCTGCCGGCGACCCTCCGGTCCCTCGTCGATCCCGTCGGACGATGTCCGCCGGACGCCTGCGTGGACCGTCAGCGGTCCGGGCCGAGCAGCACCACGTTGTGGTACTGCGCGCCGGCCCCGGCGCCCGCGGCCAGCGCCACCTGGGCCCCGGCGACCTGGCGGTCCCCGGCCTCGCCACGGACCTGCCGGACGCCCTCGATGATCTTCAGCGTCGGCGCACCCCAGCCGATGTGGCTGAACGAGAGGACGCCGCCGTCGGTGCAGGTCGGCAGCCCGCCGTCGACGCCGATCCCGCGCTCGCGCACGAGGTCGCCGGCCTCCCCCTCGCCGCAGAGGCCGATCGCCTCGAACTGGCGGAGGACCTCGTAGGAGTTGACGTCGTAGAGCTGGAACGCGTCGACGTCCTCCGGCCCCAGGCCGCACATGGAGAACGCCCGCCGCGCCGCCTTCGCGCCCACGGTGCGGACCTCCTCGTACCGCGGCGGGTCGACGTACTGCTGGCGCATCCACTCCATGCCGCCGCCCAGCACCACGACCGGGGCCTTGCGACACGCGCGGGCGCGCTCGACCGTGGTCAGGACGAGGGCGGCCGCGCCCTCGTTGGCCAGGCACAGGTCCAGGCGGGTGAACGGGTCGACGACCTTCGGGGCGTCCAGGACGTCCTGCGCCGTGTACGGCCCGCGGCCGTGCATGACGGCCTCGGGGTTGGCCGAGCCCGTGTTGCGGATCGCCGCCGCCACCTCCGCCATCGCGCCCCGGGCCTCCGGGAACCGGTGGAGGTAGCGCTGGGCGACGAGCGCGAACTGGGTCGAGGTGAACGACCCGTAGGGCTCGACGAACTCGTTGGCCGGTCGCGTGTACTTCGCGACCTTCCCGGCCTCCGCCTCCATCACGCCGGCCTGGCCCCCGGTGATCAGCACGGTCTCGCACAGCCCGGCGCCGATCGCGGCGGCCGCGTCGAGCACGGCGGGGACGCCCTGGGGATACGAGTCGCCGATCCAGTCGACGTGGATGCCCAGCAGCCCGGCCCAGTCCGCCGAGCCGGGCTGGAAGACGGTGCCGCCCGGCCCCGGCCACCGCGCGGCGATGCCGTCGACGTCGTCCTTCGTCAGGCCGGCGTCGGCGAGCGCGGCCTTCGCGGCCTCGAGGCTCGCGTGCAGCGACGTCGTCCCCAGCCGCCGTGCCTGCGTCGTCGCGCCGACCCCGACGATCGCGACGTCGGAGAGCCGCCCCCGCCCGCTCACCCGACCTCCGCCGCCAGCAGCACGTCGCGCACCTCGCGCTTGGCGAGCTTGCCCACCGCGTTCTTGGGCAGCCCGTCGAAGAACGCGATGCGCTCCGGGACCTTGACGCTCGGCAGGCCCTGCTCGCGGCACCAGGCGCGCAGCCCGGCCTCGTCGACCGCCGCCCCGTCCTTCAGCGCGACGCCCGCCGCGAGCGCCTCGCCCCACTCGGCGTCGGGCACGCCGACGACGGCGGCCTCCAGCACGGCGGGATGCGCGTAGAGGACGTTCTCGATCTCGGACGGCACGATGTTGAAGCCGCCGCGGATGATCAGGTCCTTCATGCGGTCCACGACGTAGAGGTACCCGTCGGCGTCGCGCAGGCCGATGTCGCCGGAGTGCATCCAGCCGTCGATCAGCGCGGCGTCCGTACGCTCGGGATCGCGGTGGTAGCCCTTCATCGTGTGGGGGCTGCCGAAGACGATCTCGCCCCGCTCCCCGTCGGCGACGTCGCGCATCTCGCCGTCGACCACGCGGACGTCCATGACGCACGACGGACGACCGCACGAGGCGAAGATGCCGTCCTCGCCGGCGAACGCGCGGGCGTGGTCCTCCTTGCGCAGCATCGTCCCGATCGACGCGACCTCGGCCATCCCGTAGAGCTGGGTGAAGCGGGGCCCGAAGCGCCCGACGAGCTCGCGCACGCGGGACGGGGGGATCGGGGCGGCGCCGTAGCCGATCGTCGTGAGCGTGGGGATCTCGTCGCCCGACACGCCGGCCTCGAGCAGGCGGAAGAGCATCGTCGGCACGAGGTACGTGTGCGTCGCGCCGTGGCGTGCGACCGCGTCGGCGAACCGCCGCCCGTCGAAGCCCCGGGCCTCGTCGAAGATCACCGTCCCGCCGACGAGGAGGAGGGGCAGCAGCGTGATCTGCACGCTCGAGTTGTGGGGCAGCGCGACGAGCCACCGCGACCCGGCGTCGAGCTCGAACTCCATCACGGCGACGGTCGCGTGCTGCACGACGGCGCCGACGTCGAAGAGGACGCCCTTCGGCCGACCGGTCGTGCCGCTGGTGTAGACGAGGCAGAAGTCGTCGTCCGAGCGGATCTCGTGCAGCGCCTCGGGGGTCGTCGACGCCGCGCGGGCGAGGAGCGCCTCGAAGCCCTGCTCGCCGGCGTCGTCGAGGTCCACGAGGCGGCAGCCGTGGCGCTCGGCCAGGCGGGTCGCGAGCTCGCGGTGCTCCTCCCCCGCGATCAGCACCCGCGGGGCGGCGTTCTCGAGGATCGAGTCGTACTCCTCCTCGCCGAGGCGGAAGTTCAGGCCGCAGTAGATCGCGCCGGCCTTGGCGCAGCCCCCCAGGACCTCGACGACCCCGGTGCGGTTGGCCGCCAGGAGCGCGACGGCCTCGCCGCGGGCCACGCCGAGCTCGTCGCGCAGCGCGTTGGCCAGGCGGTCCGTGCGCTCGTCGAGCTCGCGGTAGGTCAGGCGCTCGTCCCCGTCGACGACGGCGACCGCGTCGGGCGCGCGACGCGCCGTGCTCCGCAGGGCGACCCCGACGTTCATCGTCCGGCCCCCGCGTCGACGGGCCGGAAGACCGGCAGCGTGAGCTCGTCGTCGAGCTCCAGCCAGTCGACCTCGACGGCGGTCCCGATCGCGACGGGCTCCGCCCCCGTCCCCACGAGGTTGCTCAGCATCGTCCAGTCCTCCTCCAGGTCGACCATGACCACGTGGTAGGGGCTCGTGAACCCCGGGTACGGCGCGCGGTGCACGACGGTCGCGCTGTAGACCGTGCCGCGGCCCGTGCTCGGCGTCCACGTCGACGCGGTCGACAGGCACGCCGGACAGGCGATCTGCGGCGTGAAGCGGCTGCGGCCGCAGTCGTCGCAGACCTGACGCACGAGGCGGTGCTCGCGGGCGGCGTCCCAGAACGGGCGGGTCAGGTCCGACGGCTCGGGCCGCGGGCGCTCGGCGACGTCGACGGCGCTCACCCCTCGCCCCCGACCAGCAGCCGGTGCGCGGCCTCGGCGACGGTCATGCCGACCGCGACGCCCCGCGCCTCCGCGGGGCCGTTGCAGGCGCTGATGCGCCCCTCGGCGTAGCCGCGGAACGCGTCGCCGATCGGGGCGGTCGTGCCGTCGATCGTCGCCCCGGCCAGCCCGGCGTCCTCGGTGGTCTTCAGCCCCGTGATGCCGGAGCGGTTCTTCGACATGCCGCCGTCGTGGCAGATGAAGCCCCACGGGTTGGCCTCGAGCAGGAACGACGCGCCGCTGCGGCCGGTGTGCCCGGCGGTCACCAGCACGCTGCGGCCCTCGTCCTCGGGCAGGGCCCAGACGATCGAGTCGGTGACGACGGTGCGCCGACCGCTCGGGTGCTCCTCGACGACCTCGCGGCGGATCTTGTTGCCCACCTCGACGTCGGTGGCGTCGGTGTCGCGCAGGAGGAACGCGGCCTCGCGGACCGCCATCCCGGGGCGGACGCCGATGATCTCGGCGGGGTAGTTGACGTACGAGATGACGCCGTGCTCCCACAGGTCGCGGCCGTTGCCCATCTCGGCGGTCATGCCGGCGGCCGTCGCCGACGGGATGCCGAGGGCCTCGAGGTACCAGAGGCCCGCGATGCCGGCCGCGTCCTTGCCGACGCACGCGTCGTGGCCGATGACCCCGCGCGGCCGGTGGATGGCCATCATCCGCGCGGGCAGCACGCCGACGTAGGACGCCGGGACGACGACGTCGGTGTCCGTGTTGCGGCCGTCGACCCAGCGCGCCGAGTCCAGCACGACGATGCGGCGGCCGTCGCGCTCGTCGACGACGTCCTGGGGGTGCTCGCCCTCGCGTTCCAGCAGGGTCTGGCTCATCACGGTGCCTCGGTCTTCGGGTCGTCGGACGCCAGCAGCCGGGCGGCCTCGCGGGCGGGCTGCCCGACGCGGACGCCCCGGCGGCGCGCCGGGAGGTTGGCGGCGCTGATCACGCCGTCGTCGTAGGTGCTGCGGCCGTCGCCCATGCGGGCGGTGCGGCCGTCGACGGTCGCACCGGCCAGGCCGTCGGCCTCGACCTCGCGCAGCCCGGCGGTGCCGGAGTCGTCGCGGCCGCCCCCGCCGTCGGAGCAGATGAACCCCCACGGGGCGACCCGACGCAGGTACGGGACGGCGCTGCGACCGGTGTGGCCGGCGGTCACGAGCACCGTACGCCCGCGGTCCTCCGGCAGGCCGAAGGCGATCGAGTCCGTGCAGACGACCTCGCGGCCGTGGGCCTCGTCGACGACGGTGCGCCGCGTGGCCTCGGACGGCGCGAGCTCGACGGGATCGCGCTCCAGCAGCAGCTCCGCGGCCTCGCGGACGCCCATGCCCGCCGCCACGCCGCAGCGCTCGGCGAGGGCGTTGACGCGGCTGACGGTGGCGCTGCGGTGCATCTCGACGCCGTCGCCGAGGACCACCGTGTCGATGTCGGCGGTCGCCGCGGGGATGCCGAGCGCCTCGAGGAACCACAGGCCCGCGATGCCGGCCCCGTCGGGACCGATCCCGCAGTCCACGCCGATCGCGCCGCGCGGGGCGTGCTCGGCGACGAACCGCGCCGGCAGGACGCCGCAGTACGAGGCGTTGACGACGACGTCCCGGCCGCGGTTCTCGGCGCGGGTGTCGTAGGCCGAGTCGACCGCCACCACGCGCCCGCGCGCGGACTCGTGGACCACCGCCTGCGGGGTGTCGGCGCTCACGTCAGGGAGTCCCAGCGGATCGGGGCGTCGATGGCCTGCGGGTAGAAGCGCTCGAGGTACGTGCCGTAGTCGTGCATGTGGACCGCCATCGCGGCGGCGGCGCGCTCCCCGTCCCCGGCGGCGATCGCCTGGTAGATGCGCCGGTGCTCGCGGGCGACCGAGGCGCGCTGCACGTCGGAGTACTCCACGCCGAGGACCGTGCCGTCGACGATCCAGTTCAGCGAGCCGAGGACCATCGAGAAGACCTCGTTGCCGGCGGCCTGGCCGACCTCGGTGTGGAAGGTCTCGTTCTCGGCGAGGAAGACCTCGGCGTCGTGCAGGTCCGCCTCCATCCGGCGGACCGACTCGTGGATCCGCTCGAGCTGCTCGGGCGTCCGGCGCGCGGCGGCGCGGCGGGCCATCCCCGGCTCGAGCGTGGCCCGGGCCTCGAGGACGGACCCGAACGGCGCCCCCTCGAGCTGCAGCATCATCGCGATGATGCTCGCCAGGTGGCTCGACCCCGGCGCGTTGACCACGGGCCCGCCGCCGGGGCCGGTGCGGATGGTGATGACGCCCTGCATCTCGAGGAACCGCAGCGCCTCGCGCAGCGTGCCGCGGGCCACGCCGTAGGCCTCGAGCATCTCGCGCTCGGGCAGCAGCGCCGCGCCGGGCTGGAGGCCGCCGTCGGCGATCTCGCCGACCAGCCGCTGGGCCAGCAGCGTCGCGGTCTTCTTCGGCTTGTGGCCGTTGGCGCGCCGGGCGGCGCGCCCCTGGGGCGTCGTGCTCATCGCGCCGCCCCGGCGGCGGCGGTCGCCAGCTCCAGCGCGAGCTCGCGCAGCTCGAGCTTGCGGACCTTGCCCGACGGGGTCATCGGCAGCCGGTCGAGGACCGCGACGTACTCCGGACGCGCAAAGGCGGGGAGCCGCGCGTCGCACCAGGCGCGGACGTCGTCGAGTGCGAGCTCGGCCCCCTCCAGCGGGACCACGAACACGGCGACCTCGTCCTCCCCCGCCTCGGTCGACGCGGGGGCCGCCACGGCCGCGCACTCGGCGACGTCGGCGTGGCCAAGCACCGCCTGCTCGACCTCGTAGGAGGAGATGTTCTCGCCGCGCCTGCGGATCGCGTCCTTGAAGCGGTCGACGAAGTAGAACCAGCCGTCCGCGTCGCGCCGCAGCGCGTCGCCGGTGTGGAACCACAGGTTGCGCTGGGCCTCCGCGGTCTTCTCCGGCATCCCGTAGTAGCCGGCGCACATCGTCCACGGTGCCTTCGTGCGCACCAGCAGCTCGCCGACCTGCCCGACCTCGACCTCGCGATCGGTGTCCGGGTCGACCAGGCGGACGTCGAACCACTCGTCGACGAGCAGCCCCGCCGCACCGGACGGGCGCTCCTCGCCGTAGGGGGAGAGGAACGGCATCGACGTCTCGGTCAGCCCGAAGGACTCGACGAACGCCTCGACGCCGAAGCGCTCGCGGAAGCCCTCGACGATCGAGCTGGCGGTCGGGGCGGCGAAGATGCAGCGCAGGGCGTTGTCGGCGTCGTCGGGCCGGGCGGGCTGCTTCCAGGTCCAGTCCATCATCACGCCGACGAAGTTCGTCACCGTCGCGCCGCAGTCCCGCAGCTGCGGCACCCAGCGGCTGGCGCTGAACTTCTCCTGCAGGACGAACCGGGCGCCCGCCAGGAGCGCCGGGTACGCCGCGAGGAACTGGGCGTTGCCGTGGAACAGCGGCCCGACGCACATGTAGACGTCGTCGTCGGTCAGGCGGGTCAGGGACGCGCCCTCCTGCGCGAAGAAGAGCATGTGCGCGTGGGGCATCATCACGCCCTTCGACAGGCCCGTCGTGCCGGAGGTGAAGAGCACGCAGGCCAGGTCGTGCGCCCGGACCTCGGGCAGCTCCGCCGGCGGGGCGGCGGACAGGGCGCTCCAGGGACGGGCGTCGAAGCCGGCCTCGGCGAGCACCGCGATCGCGTCGTCCCGCGCGGCGCCGTCGCCGAGGACGAAGAACGCGTCGATCGAGCCGTAGGCGTCGGAGCCGGTGGTGAAGCGCCCGGCGTACTCCGGGTCGACGACCGCGACCTTCGGGGCGGTCGTGCGCACCTGGTGCTCGAGGAAGCTGCCGGCGTAGGCCGTGTTGATCGGCACCTCGGCCATGCCCGCCAGGGCGGCGCCGAACCAGCTCAGCACGAGCTCGCCGGAGTTGGCCGCCATGATCAGGACGCGGTCGCCGGGCGAGGCGAGCCCGAGCAGGCCGGAGGCGATCGCCTCGGAGGCCTCCAGCGTCTCGGCGTAGGTCCAGCGACCGCCCTGCGACGGCACGTCGAGGTAGACGCGGTCGCCGTGCGTGCGGGCGCGCTCGCGCAGCACGTGGGGCAGCGTCCACTGCGTCTGGTCCTCGAAGATCGGGTGCAGGTCGCGGTAGGTCCTCACGAGGCCGTCCCCCCGTCGGTCGCGGTCGGCCGGAAGTCCGGGCGGCGCTTCTCCATGAACGCCTGCGCGCCCTCCATCATGTCGCGCGAGCCGACGGCCTGGCCGAGCATGCCCAGCCCGGACAGGTAGCTGTCGCGCATCTGGTTCCACCAAACGTTCGAGCTGATCTTCGCGATCTCCAGGTAGCGCGGGCTCAGCGCGAGGATCTCCTCGCCCCACCGCGCGACGGCGGCGTCGAGCCCGTCGTCGTCGACGACCTCGTTGATCCAGCCGAGCTCGAGCGCCTGCTCGGCGGTGTAGCGGCGGCAGAGCATCGAGATCTCCTTCGCGCGCTTCTCCCCGACCGACATGGCGAGCATGTTCGTCCCGCCGAGGATCGGCGCACTGCCCACCCGCGGGCCCGTCTGGCCGAACTGCGCGCTGCGCACCGCGATCGCGAAGTCGCACGCGACGACGAGCTCGTTGCCGCCGCCGAACGCCCCGCCGTTGACCGCGGCGACGACCGGGCGGGGGCTGCGGCGGATCTCGTCGAAGAGGCGGAACGACGCGTCGAACATCGCGCGGACCTCGCGGTCGTTCGCGTCGGCCAGGTTGGCCAGGTAGCCGCCGGCGCAGAACCCCTTGCCCGTCCCGGTGATGACGATCATCGCCGCGTCGACGCTCTCGCGGACCGCGCTGATCACCTGCTCGCCCATCGCCGCGTCGTAGGCGTTGCGGCGCTCGGGACGGTTCAGCGTGATCCACGCGACGTCCCCCCGCTGCTCGAGGAGGACGTCGGGTGCCGGGTCCTGGGGGTGACCACCGTTCATATATTCATTATACTTAGTTCCTCAGGGGGTGGGGACTTTCCGTGTCGGCGGTCACGGTGCGGCGGCCTTCCCGCGTCCCTCAGACGCCGTCCCGGTTGAGCTCCCGCACCACCTCGAAGAGGTCGCCGCGACCGTAGAAGTCCACCGCGATCGCGTTCGGGGTACGGCCCAGCCGGGCGCGACAGGCGCGGACCCGTCGGCGCAGGACCTCCGCCGTGTTGACCCGGGCCGCCCGGCCGGCCGGCGGCGGGAAGCGGTCGACCCAGTGGTTGGCGATCAGGAGCGGGGAGTCGGCCGTGCCGCGCGAGGGGTCGCACGATCCCGGGTCCTCCGTGAACCCGTCGATCGAGGTGTTCTGCGCGAAGAGGAACGCGGGCTGCAACCAGGACGCGTCGCCGCCGTCGCCCTCGTCGAGCACGATCAGCCGCCGCCCGCTCGTGACGAGGTCGCGCATCCGCGGCATCGGTCCTCGGCGCGGCAGCGTGACGACCGAGTCCTCGAGGTCCGCGTCGCGGAACGCGCCCTCGATCTCGTCCGGGGCGACGCTCGACTCGAGCATCAGGACGACGACCTCGGAGCGGTTGCGCTCCATCCACCCGCGGACGTCGCGCAGCACCGACCCGAACCCCTCGGCCCCCAGCTCGCAGAGCGTGTGGCACGCGTAGATCCGGCGCTCGCCGCCCGACGGCACGAGCCCCAGGCGGCCCGCCAGGCGCTCCGCGGCGCCGATCGCGTCGGAGCCCAGCTGGGCGGCGACCCGGTTGCGGGTGGTGCCTTCCGCCTGCAGGTCCGTCCGCACGCGGCCGTCGCGGTTGACGACCCCGTAGTGCGGGTCGACCATGAGCAGCCGGATCCCGTCGTCGAGCTGCCGCGGGATCGGGCGCCGCTGGTTGGCGAAGAGCCAGCCCGGGCGGTCCGCCGCGGACATCGAGTTGTGGGTCCCGGGGAAGACGACCTGGTCCAGGCGACGCCCGCAGATCGCGGCGGACCCGTTGCACGTGGCGACCTCCCGCGGCTCCAGCGGGTCGCTCCCCCGGTCCCGGGAGACCACGAGCGCCGTGCCGACGCCGACGAGGACGAGGACGAGCGCGGCGAGCGCCGCGGCCACCAGGGCGCGACGGCGGGGCGGGCGACGGCCCGCCGCCGACGGACGACCGTCGGCCGACCCGCCGTCCCCGTCCGGCCGGCCGTCCCGCGCCGTGCGCAGCGGCGTGACGACCTCGGCCAGCCCCGCCACCAGGAGCACGAGCCCGACCGCCGCCACGACGACGCGGGCCAGGAGCCCGAGGTCCAGCAGCACGACGACGCCGAGGACGGCCAGGGCCAGTCCGCGCAGCACGCGGGCGGGCACCGGGAGCGCGCCCCCGGCGAGGGCCGCTGCGCCGCGGCGCAGCACGGCCTCCCGGTCGACGCGCGAGGCCACGAGCACGACGCTCCCCGCCGCCACCGTCCCGAGCGCCGCGACCGCCAGGAGGATCCGCTGGAGGTCACCCGCCAGCGCGTCCCAGGTCGCCCGCGCCGCCGCGCGCACCTCGTCGTCGTCGACGACCCCCACGGCGCCCGCGTGGGAGACCACCTCGGCCTCCAGCGCGGTCGTGGCGAGCGCACCGAGGAGCCCGCCGGCGGCCACGGCCACGCCCGCGCCGAACAGGGCGCGCCGGCGGTCGACGGCGGTGGCGAGGAACGCGACGAGCGCGAGCAGCCCGAGCCCGAGCACCGGCCACGCGACCCCCGACACCCGGTCCGCCGCGCGGGTGGTCGACGACGCGACGTCGGACCGGCGGATGGTGGCGATCTGGGGTCGGAGGTCCTCGGGGAGCCCCCGGGCCAGCTCCGGCGACGCGGTGCGCAGCGCCGGCAGCAGTGCTCCTCGCAGCTCCGACAGCTCGACCGCGACGTCCGTGTCCCCGCGCAGGAGCACCCCGTGGGCGGTCACGGCCGCACGCCGGAACACCCGCTCGAACTGCGCGGTCTGCAGCACCGCCTCGACCGCCGTCAGCACGAGCGGCCGCGCCGACACGAGGTCCGGGGAGCGGCGCTCGAGCAGGTCGACGGCGACCTCCTCGGCGATCACGGACTGCACCGCGTCGGAGCGCAGCGCCCCGACGGCGCGGTCGGCGAACGCCTCGGGCTCGGCGAGCTCGACCCGCACGTACACCGCCGTGACGCCCGCGATCACGAGCGCCACGGCGAGGGCGAGGAGCGTGCCTCGTCGCAGCCGACGCATCCCGACGTGTTCTACCGGAGGCGGGCCGCGGCCCGCCGTCGGACGCCTCCCGGGACGGCCCCGGGAGGATCCGTTGCCCGTCCGAGGCCCCCGCCCGCCACACTCCGTGCATGAGCGAGAACGAGAGCGCGGCCGTCGACCGCGCGCTGACGGATGCCGTGGTGCGCGCGCTCCGCGCCCTGACGGGCCGCGGGGCCACCTCGGCCCGGGGATTCATCAACGGGGACACCGCCGTCGTCGTCATGTACGACGCCCTGACCGAGGGGGAGCGCAACCTCGTCGCCAAGGGCCACGCGGACCAGGTCAAGGAGCTGCGCTACACCTACCAGCGGGCGATGGCCGACGAGGTCGTGCCCGCCGTCGAGCAGGCCGTCGGGCGCAAGGTCGAGGCGTTCATGAGCGCCAACCACGTCGATCCCGACCACGCGGTCGAGGTCTTCATCCTCGGCGACGCGCTCTGAACCGCGGGCGCGCGGGCCGGGCGGCCGCGGCCCGCATCCGCCGCGCCACGCGTCGATCCAGCCCGACGGGGCCGGCACCGCGGGCCCCTCGGACCCCGTCTGCCACCCGCCCTGCGTGTCGCTTCGCACCGGGGCCCCAGGTGTGGCGCCCCGCGGGACGGGCAGACGGTGGGCACGGCGGTTCGCATCGTGACCCGGTGCGGACCGTCGCCACCCCTTCGCGCCGTCGCCGGTGCCGGGTCCGCGCTACGCCGGGCCCGGCCCGTCGGAGCCCAGCAGCTCGTGCACGGTCCGCCGCCCGGCCTCCAGGCCCGCCACGACCCGCAGGTGGTCGCGCTCAAGCCGGCCGATGTCCGCCGTCCCCTCGGGCGGACGGACGGAGAGCACGGCCGGCGACCCGTCGCGCCGACCCTGCAGCGCGTCGAGCTCCTCGTCGTCCCGGAGCAGGCGCGCCGCCCGGTCGACGAACGCCGCCGCGACCTCGGCGCTGTGGCGCCGCAGGTAGCGGGCCGCGATCGCCGTGCTGCGGCCGCCGTCGGAGATCTCCTGCTCGTCGGCGCGGCGCGACCGCAGCACCAGGACGTGGGTGGCCCCGTGCTCCAGCGCCATCCGGAACGGGACGGCGGCGGAGAGGCCGGCGTCGAAGAAGCGCCGCCCGCCGAGCGCGACCGGCGGGCCGGAGAGGAGCGGCAGCGCGGTGCTCGCGCGCAGGGCGAGCTTGAGGGTCGGCGCGTCGTGCACGTACGGCGCCAGGTCGGTGGCCCGGCCGGTCGCCGCGTCCGTGCCGACGGCGTGCAGCCGGACCGGACTGGCGACGATCCGGTCGAAGGGCATCGGCGTCAGCCGCTCGTAGACCACCTCGGTCAGGTACCGGCCGTCGACGAGCGGCCGGCCGCGGAGCAGGTTGCGGCGCCGGACCGTCGCGGTCCGGAGCACCGGGTCCGTCCACGCCGGCAGGCCGGCGGCGGTCGCGCCGCCCGAGAACCACGCGGCGTTCAGCGCGCCCGCCGAGGCGCCGTAGACGTCGTCGAACGCCTCGCGCGCGCCGAGCTCCTCGAGCGCCATCGCCATGCCGCCGCTGATCGCGCCGCGCATGCCGCCGCCCTCGATCACGAGCGCGAGCCGGTGCCCGTCGCCGCGCTGCCCGGGCCGGCTCCCGGCCGCGATGCGTGCCGCGATCAGCCGGGTGACGGGGTGCGACGAGAGGGCCTCCGGCATCGGGGCGATGCTAGAGCGGCCCCGCGGCGCGTGCCGGGTCGAGCGGCGGCGGTAGGCCCGACGCGGTCCGCACCGACGCGGACGGGCCGGCTCCGGCTCTGCCGTCCCGCGTCAGCCGGCGACGTGGTTCATCAGGAGGACGGCCTGACCGTCGGCGTCGAGCCGCCGCGTGTGCAGCCGCATCGTGATCGGCACGCCGTCGCCGCGGACCACGTCGAAGACGTCCTCGTGGAGCCCGTCGGCGTAGGCGGCGGCGAGGTGCCGGCGCATCTGCTGGCGGTCGGTCCAGGTCCGCTCCCCGAACGGCGTCTCGGCGACGTCGCGGTGGTCCCGGCCGACCACGCGGGTGACGGCGGCGTTCATGTAGAGCACCTGGCCGTCGGGGTGCACGATCGCGAAGGCGTCCGACGCGCGGTCGAACAGCCCGCCGCCGTCGTGCGCGGCGGGGCCGAAGGCCCGGAGCACGGCGAGCAGGACCCGCAGGGTGCCCGTGACGGTCTCCAGCGTGGTCACCGCGCCCCGCAGGACACCCCGATCGGCGCTGGTGCCGGTCAGCTCCGACAGGTCCTGCCGGGCGGTGAAGACCGACTGCAGCGCGAACTCCAGCTCGACCTCGATGACGTGCCGCAGCACCTGGGGCGCGCCGGGCTCAGGCGGTGGGCCTCCGTCGGATGGCGATCGATCGACTTCCTCGTGCGTCACTCGGGCAGATCGTAGTGCCGACGGTCGTGCACCGACGCGGTTCCAGCCTTGTCCGCGGGGCCCCGGACGCTCGCCGGGCCGCCGCGCCCCACCAGCTCGAGCGCCCGCACCGCGAACGCCTCCATGTTGCGCACGCGGTCGCCCGAGCCCGTCAGCACGTTCTCCGTGGTGGTCCCCGACGGCCCCGAGGCGGCGACCCAGGAGTGCCCGACCGGGTCGCCGTAGGGATTCGGGCGAGGCCCCGAGGCGCCGGTCTCGCCGATCCCCCAGTCCGCACCCATCCGGCGGCGCGCGGCGTCGGCGAGCCAGCGGGCCAGCGGCTCCGTCGCGCCACGACCGCGGGCCAGGGGCGAGGCGTCGGCGCCGAGCTGGAGGTCCGCACCCTCGAGCGTGTAGATCACGAAGCCGCCGCGGAAGTACGCCGAGGCCCCGTCCTGGGCGAGCAGCGCCGCGGCGATCAGCCCGCCGGCGGAGACCTCGGCGACCGCCACGGACTCGCCGCGTGCGCGAAGCCGGTCGGCGGCATCGGCGGCGGCGGAGAGGACGGCGTCGGGCAGCACCGCGCCAGGCTATCCCGGCGCCGGGCGCGTCCTCAGGCGGCCGCCGCGATCGCCCGCGTGTCGGCGGCGTCGTCCTCCGCGACGCCCGGATGGGCGGGCAGCCACAGCAGCACGAGGATCGCGCCCACGAGCGAGACGCCCGCCGCGACGAGGCAGCCGGCCTGCAGACCGTCGAGGAACCCCGACTGGGCGGTGCTCGCCAGGGTCGCGGCCGCGCCCGCATCGCCGTCCCGGGCGATCCCCCCGGCGGTCAGCATCGCGGCGCCGATCGACTCGCGGGCGGTCTCGAGGACCGGTCCGGGCAGCGACGATCCCGAGAAGGCGTCGCGGTAGAGCGACAGCGCGACGCTGCCGACGACGGCGACGCCGAGGGTGCCGCCGAGCTCGCGCGTGGCGTCGTTGACGGCCGACCCGACGCCGGCCTTCGCCGTGGGGACGACGCCCATGATCGCCTCGGTGGCCGGCGCGCTCGTCAGGCCCAGGCCCGAGCCCATGAGGACCATCTGCAGCGCCATCGTCAGGTACGCCGTGTCCGCGTCGACGGTCGACGTCCACGCGAACCCGACCGCGAACATCAGCAGCCCGCCGGCGACGACGAGCTTCGTGCCGAAGAGGACGGCGATCCGCGACCCGGCGATCGACAGGATCGCGGTGCAGGTGGCGAACGGCAGCAGGCGGACCCCGGCGCTGAAGGGCTCGTAGCCCTTGACGAACTGGAAGTACTGGGTGATCAGGAAGATGAACCCGAACAGCGCGAAGAACGCGAACGTGATCGAGAGCGCGGCCGCCGTGAAGCGCAGGTTCTTGAAGATCCCGACGTCGAGCATCGGGTGCTCGACGCGGCGCTCCAGGACGACGAAGACGAGGAGCACGAGGAGCGCCCCGGCGAGCAGGCCCAGCGTCGTCACCGAGCCCCAGCCGTGCTCGGGCGCCTCGATGATCGCGTAGACCAGCAGGCCGAGGCCCGCGATGGAGAGGGCGATCCCGCCGAAGTCCAGCGGCGGGGTGGCGGGGTCGCGCGACTCCGGTATCCGCAGGATCGCCCCGACCAGGGCGAGGACCGCGACGGCGCCGGGGAAGATCAGCGTGCTGTTCCACGAGACGTGCTGCACGAGGAAGCCGCCGACGACCGGGCCCAGCGCGATCGCCAGACCGGCCGCTGCGCCCCAGAGCCCGATCGCCTTGGCCCGGCGGACGCGGTCGGAGAACACGTCGGAGATGATCGACAGCGTCACCGGGAAGATGACCGCCGCGCCGACACCGGCGACGGCCCGCCAGGCGATCAGCTGCCCCGGCGACCCGGCGGTGGCCCCGCCGAACGACGCGAACGCGAAGAGCGTCAGGCCGAGCACCAGCAGGCGCCGCCGGCCGAAGCGGTCCGCGAGGGTGCCCGCCGCCAGCACGAGCGCGGCGAACGCCAGGTTGAACGCGTCGACGATCCAGAGGAGGTCCGTCGTGGTCGCCCCGAGGTCCTCGGTCAGCCGCGGCAGCGTGATGTTGACGATCGTCGTCGAGAGGTTGATCACCAGGACCGCCGCGCAGACGACCAGCAGGATCACGCGCTCCCTGCCGGTGAACGCGGACGACGGTGGTGCGGCGGAACTCATCCGCGGGCACGCTAGTCCGCCGATGTGACAATGTCAAGACAGCCGGTGCTCCGCCAGCGCTGATCGTCGCCTCAAGCGACCGACGGCCGCCAGGGCCGTGGCCCGGCGCGACCGATCCCCCGGGACACCGGCCCGACCGCCTCCCGGGCACGGGCCCCCGGAGCCGGGCTGCCGAGGCCTCGGGCAGCCACCGCCGGGGCCCGGGTCCGCCCGCGCCTCAGCCCTTCGAGCCCTCGCGCCGGTGGGCGCCGTGCGAGAAGTCGGCGTGCTCCGCGCCGCGCTGCGGGCCGCCCTGCTTCGCCAGCCGGTCCAGCGCCCGGCCGACGTCCGCGAGCAGCAGGTCGCCCAGGTCGTCGCTGAAGCCGTTGCGGACCACGACGCGCAGGACGTGGAGGTCGTCGCGGGCCTCGACGAACGGGTACGCCGGGACCAGCCACCCGCGTTCGCGCAGCGTCGCCGACACGTCGTAGACGGAGAACGCGTCGACGTCGTCGGCCAGCGTCACCGCGAAGACCGGCAGCTCGTCGCCGCGGGTCAGCGCCCGGAACGCGCCGGTGTCCTCGAGCCCCGAGGCGAGCCGCATCGCGGTGTCGCGCGAGCCCCGCTGGACGCGCCGGTAGCCGTCCATGCCCAGGCGCAGGAACTGGAAGTACTGCGCGACGACCTGCGCGCCGGGCCGCGAGAAGTTCAGCGCGAACGTCGGCATGTCGCCGCCGAGGTAGCTGACGTGGAAGACGAGCTCCTCCGGCAGCAGCGCCTCCTCGCGCCACAGGGCCCAGCCGACCCCGGGGTAGACGAGGCCGTACTTGTGGCCCGACGCGTTGATCGACGCGACGCGCGGCAGCCGGAAGTCCCAGACGAGGTCCTCGTCGAGGAACGGCGCGATGAAGCCGCCCGACGCCGCGTCGACGTGCAGCGGCACGTCGAGTCCCGTGCGCTCCTGCAGGTCGTCGAGCGCGGCGGCGATGTCGGCGATGGGCTCGTAGGAGCCGTCGAAGGTGGAGCCGAGGATGCCCACGACGCCGATCGTGTGCTCGTCGCACTGCGCCACGGCGGTCGGCGCGTCGAGGTGGAAGCGCTCGCCCTCCATCGGCACCAGGCGCGGCTCGACGTCCCAGTAGCGGGCGAACTTCTCCCAGCAGACCTGGACGTTGGCGCCCATCACGATGTTCGGGCGGTCCGTGGACTCCCCCGCCCCCCTCCGTCGGGCCTCCCAGCGACGCTTCAGCGCCAGGCCGGCGAGCATCGCCGCCTCGCTGGAGCCGGTCGTCGAGCAGCCGACGGCCGTGGTCGCCCCCGCGGTGCCCTCGGCGTCGCCGGGCTCCCCGCCGTCCCGGTCCGGCGCGTTCCACAGGCGGCCGAGCATCGCCACGCAGCGGGCCTCGAGCTCCGCGGTCTGCGGGTACTCGTCCTTGTCGATCATGTTCTTGTCGAAGACGGAGGCCATCAGCTCGCGGGCCTCGGGCTCCATCCACGTCGTCACGAACGTCGCGAGGTTCAGGCGCGCGTTGCCGTCGAGGAGCAGCTCGTCCTGGACGATCCGCTGGGCCGCGCGCGGGTCCATGCTCGACGCCGGCAGCGCGTCGCGCGGCACCGGGTCCACGACCGACCCGTGCAGCGGGTTGACCGCCAGCGACGAGCGGCGGGGACGCCTGGACGGATCGGACCGGTGCAGCGGCATGGGCCGAGCGTACGCCGCGCGGGGTGCCGGGCATCGCGGGTGGCGCGCCGGGCATCGGGGGCGGCGCGCCGGGCATCAGGGGGTGGCGCGCCGGGGGCGGTCCGGCGGGTCGGAGCGGCCGTCGCGCCTCGGACGGCCCGGCGGAGGATCATGCCGGGTCGATGGCGCGGGACGGACGACTGATCGCGGCGCTCGCCGCCGGCGGCTTCGCCGGCACCGTGCTGCGCGCGTCGCTCTCGGAGCACTGGGCGCACGACCCGGCGAGCTGGCCGTGGGCGACGTTCGTCGTCAACCTGGCGGGCGCCTTCGTGCTCGGCCTCGTCGTGGCGGGCCTCGCCCGGCGCGCCGAGCCCTCGCCCCGGCTGCGGGCGCTGCTGGGAACCGGCTTCTGCGGCGGCCTGACCACCTTCTCGACGCTGCAGCTCGAGGTCCTGCGGATGCTCGACCACGACGCGGTCGGGCTCGCGGTCGGCTACCTGGCCGCGAGCGTCGTCGCCGGGCTGGTCGCCGTGTCCTGCGGGGTGCGCCTCGCCCGAGCGCGTGGCGGCGGCGGCCGGGACGGGGACGGCGGCCGCGACGACGCCGGCCGCGACCACGACGCGCGGGCGACGGGGGGCGCGTCGTGAGCACCGGCACCCTCCTGCTCGTGGGGCTCGGCGGCGCCCTCGGCACGGTCCTGCGGTACCTCGTCGACACGACCGTCGCCCGGCGGTGGCCGGGCGCGTTCCCGACCGGCACCCTGGTCGTCAACCTCACCGCCGCGCTCCTGCTGGGCCTCCTCGTGGGGCTGACCTCGTCGACGACCACGACCCTGGTCGTCGGTGTCGGCCTGCTCGGCGGCTACTCGACGTTCTCGACCTGGATGCTCGAGACCCACCGCCTGGCGCAGGACGGCGCGCTGCGGCTGGCCGCGCTGAACGTCGCCCTCCCCGCGACCGCGGGTCTCCTGGCGGTCCTGGTCGGCCGGGCGCTCGGCCGGCTGCTCTGACCCCCGGGGGCGACCGTGGGCCGCGGCGACCTCGGGCCTCGGGCGGCCGGCTGCTCCGACCCCCGGGGTCGACCGTGGGCCGCGGCGACCTCGGGCCCCGGGCGGCCGGCTGCTCCGACCCCGAGGTGTCGACCACCGGACCGCCCCGACCTCAGGCCCCGGCGTCCGCCGCCCCGTCCCCCGCGTCGAGCCGTTCGAGGTGCGCCGCGAGGGTCCGCATCGCGGCCGCCACCTCCGCCTGCCGGTCGGCGTCGAGGGCGTCGACGAAGACCTCCTTCACCGTCCGGAGGTGGGGCCCCGAGGCCGCCCGGAGCGCGGCCAGCCCCTCCGGGGTCAGGTGCACCTCGGTGCCGCGCTGGTCGCGGACGGAGGGCTCCCGGCGGACGAGACCGCGGGCGCACATGCGGGTGATCTGGTGCGACAGCCGGCTGCGCTCCCAGAAGACCGTCGTCGCCAGCTCGGTCGTCCGGAGCCACCGGTCGTCGGCCTCCGCGAGCGCGAGCAGCACCGCGTAGTCGCCCGCCGACAGGCCCGAGTCCGTCTGGATCGCCCGATCGATCCGCGCCTTGACGGCGATCGACGTCTCGATGAACAGCCGCCAGGCCTCGAGCTCCGTCGCCGTCGGCCGTCCGGCCCGTCCCCGTGGAGCCGGGTCAGCCATCGTGTAGCTTCCGTGACACGTCACCAAACGTAGCGCGCAGCCCGGCGCCACCACCGATCGAGAGCTCCATGTCCGAGACCCGAAACGACGAGCAGGCCAACCGGTACGAGATCGTCGAGGACGGCGTCGTCGCCGGCTTCGCCGAGTACGCGCTGGTCCGCGGCGAGCGGATCGTCTTCACGCACACGGAGATCGACCCGGCGTTCGAGGGCCGCGGACTGGGCTCGACGCTGATCGGCTTCGCCCTGGAGGACGCACGCGCGAAGGAGCAGGTCATCGTCCCCATCTGCCCGTTCGTGGCGAAGTACGTGCACCGGCACCCCGAGTACGTGCCGTTCCTCGACGAGCGGATCCGGAAGGCCTTCGAGTGAGCACGCAGGAGCCCGTCGCCGGCGGACCGCCCGCCGGCGTCCGGAGCTACGCGCTCCCGGACGGCCGCACCGCCGTGACGTTCGAGGCGGCCCTGTGCCGCCATGCGGCCGAGTGCGTGCGCGGCCTGCCCGCGGTCTTCGACACCAGCAAGCGCCCGTGGATCCAGCCCGACCGTGCCCCGGCGGACGCCGTCGTGGAGGTCGTGGGCCGGTGCCCGACCCGCGCGCTGAAGATCGTCCGGGAGGGCGACGCGGGCGCGGACTCCGGCGGCTGACGGGCCTCGATCGACCGCGCAGGCGACACCGATCCAGGTCTCACCCGGCGCCCCGCACCGAGACGCGCATCAGAGACCGCAGGCGACACCAATCCACGTCTCACCCGGCGCCCCGCACCGAGACCCGGATCAGAGGCCGCGGGCGGTACTGATCCGGGTCTCAGTCCCCGGGCCGCATCGAGACCTGGATCGTGGACGACCCGCACCCGCCCCCGCTCCCGAGGGACGGGCCCCACGACGGGCCGACCCCGCCCGGCCAGATGCCCCGCGGCTCAGCTCAGCTGCTTCTCCAGCCCCTCGCGCGCCTCGTTGCCGATGCGCTTGAGGAACAGGGCCATCACGGGCTCGGCGACCTTGCGCGCGCCCTTGAGCGAGATCTCGACCTCGTAGGTGACGGTCGAGCCGGCGCCCTCGGGGGCGACGGTGATCGTGTCGATCGAGACCAGGCTGTCGGTCTCGGCGCGCAGGACGACCTTCTGGCCGTCGACGAGCTCGATCGTCTCGTAGTCGAGCTCGACCTTCGTCATGCCGCTGCCCTGCACGACGTGGAACGTCGCGCCGACGCGGACCGGGTCACCGGTGCTGGTGACCGAGGTCTCGGTGATGTTCGGGTCCCAGTCCTTCGTGTTGGAGAAGTCCGCCATGTACGGGAAGACCTCGCCGACGGGCTTGGGGCTGTTCACGGTTCCGGTGTAGGTGGGCATGTCCGGGGTCTACCCTCAGCGACGCGAGAGACTCGCGATCGGGCCGGCGATCGTCCCCGGCGTCGCGGCCGATCCGCTGCCCCGCCCCCTCCGTCACCGCGACACGCCCCCGCCCGCCGGCGTGTCCGACGCCACGGGCGACCCGGCCCACCGCCCGTAGGATCGCGCCATGCCCGACCCGGTCCGCACCCACGTCGTCACCGTCGCGGGGGTCCGGACGCCCGTCGCCGAGCGGGGGCCGGCCGACGCGACCGAGGCCGTGGTGTTCGTCCACGGCAACCCGGGCGCCGGGGAGGACTGGGCCGGGTTGCAGGGTCGGCTGCCCGACGGGATCCGGGCGATCGCGCCCGACATGCCGGGCTTCGGGTCCGCCGACGCGCCGGAGGACTTCGACTACACCGTGGACGGCTACGCGACGCACCTGGCGGGCCTCCTCGACGCGCTCGGGATCACGCGGGCGCACCTCGTGCTCCACGACTTCGGGGGCCCCTGGGGGCTCGCCTGGGCCGCCCGCCGTCCCGCGCAGGTGGGGAGCCTCGTGCTGCTGAACACCGGGGCGCTCGTCGACTACTCCTGGCACCGCCTCGCGCGGATCTGGCGGACGCCGGTGGTCGGCGAGATCCTGATGGCCCTGTCGTTCCGCCCCGTCCTCGAGCGGGCCCTCGCGCTCGAGAACCCGCGCCTCCCGAAGGCGGACCTCGTCCGCGTCGCGGGGCAGCTCACCTCCCCCGGGACCAAGCGCGCCGTGCTGCGGCTCTACCGCGCGACGGACCCCGCCGGCATGGCCGCGGACATCGAGGCGCTGCGGGCCGTCGAGGCGCCGGTGCTGGTCGTCTGGGGCACGGACGACCGCTACATCCCGGCGGTGCAGGCGGTCCGGCAGCGCCGGACGTTCCCGCAGGCGCACGTCGAGACCCTCGACGGCCTGGGCCACTGGGCGTTCCTCGAGGAGCCCGAGCAGGTGGCGTCCTTCGTCGTGCCGTTCCTGCAGGAGCACGCGACCGCGGGGTAGGCGGGGCGGAACCCGTGCCCCACCGGGGTCCCGGCGAAAGCGGAGCGATCGATCCGTCTTCACACCCCAGAAACGGAGTGCGCGATCCGGTCGTGCTACGGTCTCAACCGGATCGCATGCTCCGCTTCATCGCGGAGCCTGCGCAGACACCCGCGGGAGCCTCGCCCGCGCGCCCCAAGACCTCGCAGGAGACGCCGTATGAGTACCGCCCCAACCACCAACAGGCGCGACATGATCGCCCTCTACGTCCTGTGCCTCGGGATGCTGATGATCGTCCTCGACGGGACGATCGTGAACACCGCGCTGCCCGTCCTGAAGGACAGCCTGAACTTCTCGGACGGCAACCTGACCTGGGTGCTGAACGCCTACCTGATCCCGTTCGGCGGCCTGCTGATGCTGTCGGGCCGCATCGGTGACCTGATCGGCCAGCGCCGCATGTTCCTCTGGGGCATGTCGCTCTTCACCTTCGCGTCGCTGCTCTGCGGCCTCGCGGAGAGCCAGGAGGTGCTGATCGGTGCTCGCTTCCTGCAGGGCGTCGGCGGCGCGCTGGGCTCGTCGGTGATCCTCGGGATGATCATCACGATGTTCCAGGAGCCCCGCGCACAGGGCGAGGCGATCGGCATCTACTCGTTCGTCGCCTCGGCCGGCGGGTCCGTCGGGCTGCTGCTCGGCGGCGTCCTGACCGACCTCCTCTCCTGGCACTGGATCTTCTTCGTCAACCTGCCCATCGGTGTCGCGACCGTCGTCCTGGCCTACCGCCTCGTGCCGCACCGCCCCGGCCTCGGCCTGAAGGAGAACAAGGTCGACGTGCCCGGTGCGCTCATGCTCACCGGCGGCCTCATGATCGCCGTCTACGCCATCGTCGGCGTGGAGAAGGAGGGCTGGGGCTCGACGCAGACCCTCGGCCTCGCCGCGATCGCCCTGGTCCTGCTGGTCGGCTTCGTCGTCCGCCAGGCCCGGATCGCGCACCCGCTGCTGCCGCTGCGGATCTTCCGCTCGCGCAACGTGACGGGCGCCAACCTGGTGCTGCTCGGCGTCCTCGCCGGCATGTTCTCGGTCTTCTTCTTCGGCGCCCGGTACGCCGGTGAGGTCCTGGGCTACAGCCCGGTGGAGATCGGCTTCGCGTTCCTGCCGCTGACCCTGCTGATCGGCCTCGTCTCGACGAAGCTCGCCCAGCCGGTGTCCGAGCGCTTCGGGCCGCGGCGCGTCCTGATCGGCGGGCTGACCTCGATCGTCGCCGCGGTCCTGCTGTTCACGCAGACCCCGGTCGACGGGAACTACTTCGTCAACGTCCTGCCGTCGATGCTGCTCCTCGGCCTCGGTGCCGGCCTGAGCTTCACGTCGATCATGGGCCTGGCGATGTCGGGTGCGACCCCGGAGGACTCCGGCATCGCGTCGGGTCTGGTGAACACGTCGATGCAGGTCGGCGGCGCCATCGCGCTGTCGGTCCTGGCGACGTTCGCCGCCGAGCGCACCACCTCGAAGCTCGCCGACGGTGCCAACCAGCTGGAGGCCCTGAACTCGGGCTTCCACGTCGCCTACCTCATCGCGGCGGGCATCGTGGGTCTCGCGATCGTCGCGGCGGTGCTGATCCTCGAGGACGAGAAGGCGCCTTCCGGTGACGCGGCCGCCGTCGCGCCGTCGGAGTTCGGCCACCACGAGGACCAGGCCGACGCCCGCGTCCTCTCCGAGGTCGGCTGAGGTGCCGGGGCGGGACCGACCGGCGGCGCGCGTCGCCGGCCCGCCCGCCCCGGCGGCGGGGTCCACCGCGGTGGACGCCCGCGCGCGGACGCCCCACGCCCCGACGGGCGGCGCGCCGGATCGCCCGGACCGCACCGCCCGGCGGGCCCCGTCGGTTAGCCTCACCTCATGAGCACGGTGATCGTGGAGAGCGCTCCCGAGCAGGAGGGCACCGAGGACGTCGCCCGGCCGCTCCGCGCCGACGCCCGGCGCAACCGCGAGCGGGTGCTCGCCGCGGCCACCGAGGTCTTCGCCGAGCAGGGCGCCGAGGCCAGCGTGGCCGAGATCGCGCGCCGCGCCGGCGTCGGTGCCGGGACGCTCTTCCGGCACTTCCCGACGAAGCACGACCTGCTCCTCGCCACCCTGGAGGTCGGCTTCGACGACGTCCAGGCCGCCATCGAGCACGCCGAGACCTTCGACGACGGCTGGCAGGGCCTCGTCCACGTCCTGACGGTCTGCGCCGAGATCCAGGCGCGCGACCGCGGCTTCCTCGAGTCCGTCGGCCCCGAGCTCTTCCAGGAGCCGACCCTGCAGCGCCGCAACGCCCAGCGCATGGCGTCGCTCAGCGCGGTCCTGCAGCGCGCCCAGGCCGACGGCCTCGTGCGCGACGACCTGCGGGCCGAGGACGTGCCGTTCCTGATCAGCGCGGTCGGCGGCGCGACGGGCAAGTGCGCCCGCGGCGGCGCGATCGACCCCGAGCTGTGGCGCCGCTACCTCGGCATCGTCCTCGACGGCATGCGCCCGGCCGGCGCGTCCCCGCTCCCGGTCGACGCCCCGACGTTCGAGCAGCTGACGTCGTCGTGCCAGGCGACCGCGGTGTCCGGGACGGACTGAGCCCGGGCCCTCGGGCCGGCTCCCGGGTCGGGCGCGGGCCCCCACCGGGCGCGGCCTCGGTGTGCCGGTCGCGTCAGCCGGCGGGCGCGAAGCGCTGGTCGCCGACGACCCGCAGCAGGTCGAGCTTCTCCCGGTCCTCGCTGCCCGGGACGGCGGTGTAGACGAGCAGGAACTGGCCCTCCCCCTCGCAGGCGAGGCGTTGACAGTTCAGCGTGATCGCGCCGACGGCGGGGTGGATCTTGCGCTTCGCGGCGTCCATGCGGACGGAGACGTCGTGCTCGTCCCAGAGCGCGGCGAACGCGGGGCTGCGCCGGCGGAGTTCGGCGACGAGGTCGCGGACCTCGGGGTCGTCGGGCGTCCGGGCCGCGGCGGCGCGCAGCCCGCCGACGAAGACGCGGGCGTGGTGGTCGTGGTCCTCCGCGGGGTAGCCCGCCCGCTCCTCCGGTCCCGCGAACCAGCGGAAGCAGATGCTCCGGGCGTGCCCCGTGAAGGTGGCGTGGTCGCCGTTGAGCGCGACGGCCATCGGGTTCTGGGCGAGGGTCCGACCGAGGTCGTCGACGACCTGCGCCGGCGTGTCGAGCCGGTCGAGCACGTGCAGAAGCGCCGGGCTCACGTGGCCGGAGCGCCCGTCCCGCGCCGGGGCGGTGTGGCCCGCGAGACGGAAGAGGTGGTCGCGCTCGTCCTGCGACAGGCGGAGGCCCCGGGCGATCGCCGCGAGCATGCTCTCCGACGGCTGCGGCCCGCGGCCCTGCTCCAGGCGCGCGTAGTAGTCCGTGGACATGCCCGCGAGCGACGCGACGTCCTCGCGGCGCAGGCCCGGCGTCCGACGACGCGGTCCGGGGTGCAGGCCGACGTCCCGGGGCTGCAGCACCGCGCGGCGGCGGCGCAGGAAGTCGGCGAGCTCCGGGCGGTCCACGCTCCCCATGATGCACCGGGGCCCGTACCGCAGCCAGGGATCGCCGGTCCCTGGTTCCACGCTCCTCTTCCGCCCGGCGCGGCGGCGGAGCACCGTGGAGTCCATGACCACTGCACCCATCGCCCTGATCACCGGCGGCAACCGCGGCATCGGCCGCAGCACCGCGATCGAGCTCGCCCGGGACGGCGTCGACGTCGTCCTGACCTACCGGACCAACGAGGAGGAGGCCCGCGCCGTCGTCGGCGAGATCCAGGCGCTCGGCGCCACCGGTCGTGCGCTGCGGCTCGACACGAGCGTCGTCCCGAGCTTCGGCGCCTTCGCCGACGAGCTGCGCGGGACGCTGGACGACCTCGGGCGCGACGGCGTCGACCTGCTCGTCAACAACGCGGGCACCGGCCTCGCGCGGCCCTTCGCCGAGACCACGCCGGAGCAGTTCGACGAGATGGTCGACGTGCACCTCAAGGGCGTCTACTTCCTCACGCAGCGGCTGCTCGGGGTGCTCTCCGACGGGGCCATGATCGTCAACGTCTCGAGCGGCCTGACGCGGTTCTCCCACGCCGGCTCGTCCGCCTACGCCGTCGTCAAGGGCGGCGTCGAGGTGCTGAGCCGCTACCTCGCGCTCGAGCTGGGCGGGCGCGGGATCACGGTCAACACCGTCGCGCCCGGGGCTGTCGCCACGGACTTCCGTGGTGGCGCGATCCGCGACTCGGCGCAGGTGCGCGAGATGATCGCGGCTGCCTCGCCCTTCGGCCGGGTGGCGGAGGCCGACGACGTCGGCACGGCGATCGCCGGTCTGTTCGCGAGCCGCAGCCGCTGGATCACGGGGCAGCGGATCGAGGTCTCGGGCGGGATGGCGCTCTGAGGCCTCCGGACGGGCGGGAGACGCCGATCAGGACGGGCCCGCCGCACCCGGCCTCGGCGTGCCGGCGTCCCGCTCGATCGTCCGGACGAACGCCTCGAAGGCCCGGCCCGTGCGCTCCACGTCCCCGGTCGCATCGAGGTCCATCAGCAGGCCGCGCAGGACGGCCAGGACCACCGTCGCGAGCTCGGGACGGCCGATCGTGCGCAGGCCGTCCTCCAGCGGGGCGAGCCAGTCCGTCGTCGCCCCCCGGCGGAACCCCGGCCAGAGCGGACCGCCGCCCGCCTCGTGCAGCGGGGTGAAGATCCGCAGGTAGCGCTGCCCCTCCGGCCCCGACATCCCGGGCCAGGCGCGACGGAGCGTCGCGGGGTAGGGCTCGTCGGCGCGGACGCGCAGCAGCGCACCGAAGGCCTCCAGCTGCCGTTCGCGCGCCCGCCGAAGGACCTCGCGGAGCAGGCCGTCGCGGGTGCCGAAGTGGTAGATCAGCATCCGGTTCGACACCCCCGTCGCGGCCGAGAACGGGGCGAGTCGATCGGGCAGCCCGTGCTCGAGCGCGTGGTCGACGCACGCGTCGATCAGCCGCTCGCGGATCTCGGGCTGCGGGCGCCGTCCCATCGATGGACCTTTTCACGTAACTGACGGTACGTCTACCGTTGGTCGGGACGGATCGAGCGAGGGACGGGGAGCGTCGGATGAGGGTCGTGTTCGTGCACGGGGCGTGCGTGAGGGACGGGGAGTGGTGGTGGCACCGGACCGCCGCGGCGCTGGCGGGCGAGGGCGTGCGGAGCGTCGCGCCGGGGCTGCCGAGCTGCGGGGAGGGCGGGGGCACGGTCGAGGGGACCGGGACGACCGTCGGCGGGGCCGGCCGTCGGTCGACGGAGGACGTCGTCCCGTCGTCACCCGACGCGACGGGTCCCGGGCTCGCCGAGGACGTGGCCGCGGTCCGTGCCGTCCTCACCGCCGACGACGAGCCGGCCGTGGTGGTCGGTCACAGCTACGGGGGCATCGTGGTCGCCGAGGCCGCGGCCGGGCTGGACGTCGTCCGTCACCTGCTGCTCGTGTCGAGCTACCTGCCGGAGCCGGGCGAGAGCCTGTCGACGTTCGGCCCCGACGAGCCGGCGCCGTTCCTCGAGGTCGATCCGGAGGGCGGCACCTTCACCGTCCGGCCCGATGCGCTGGCCGGCGTCTTCCTGCAGGACTGCGACGCCGGGACCCAGCGCGCGGCGACGGAGCGGATCGCCCGGCAGAGCGTGTCCGTCCTCGGGGCGCCCGTGGGCGCCGCGGCCTGGCACGACGTCCCGTCGACCTACGTCGTCTGCACGGACGACCTGGGCACCCCGGCCGCGGCGCAGCGCCGGTTCGCCGAGCGGGCGGGCCGCGTCGTCGAGCTCGACGCCGGCCATCACCCGTTCCTCTCGCAGCCGACCGCCGTCCGCGACCTGGTGCTCGGGCTGGGGTGAGGGGCGGGAGCGCGGGGCCGGAGTCCCGCAGGTCGCCGATGCGTCACGGGCCCGGCGACGAACCCGGAGGCGACCCGCGACGCCCCCACCGGCGAGCCCCGATGCCCACCCTCACGGTTTCCTCATCCACGGAGGGGTGGGCGGCGCGTAGACATCCGGGCATGGCCACCCCCCTGCAGCCCGCCGTCCCGCAGCGCCGCCGCACCCTCGTCGCGAGCCTCGTCGTCGCCCTGATCGGCACCGCCGCCGTCGGCGCTCCGTCAGCCACAGCGGCTCCCCGCGACGGGCGGTGCGACCCCGGCGAGTTCTGCTACTCGTTCAACTCGGGCTTCCAGGGCGCGGTCTCGGACTTCGCCGGCTCGGTGGCCGACTACGGCACGCGGCAGCCCGGGTGCTACGAGTTCCGCGGCGGGGGCGCCGGGTCGGGCCGCTGCATCAAGAACCAGGCCGCCGCGGCACGCAACCGCACCGGCGGCCCGGTCACCGTGTACTTCAACACCGGGTACGCCGGCCGGCAGCAGGTCGTCCCCGCCGGGGCCACGGTGGACCTCGTCCCGGGCCTGAAGAACGAGAACGCCAGCCACCGGTTCGGCGCCGCCGGTCCCGCGACCCCCACGCCGACGACGCCGTCCACCCCGGTCACGACGCCGACACCGACACCGACGCCGACGACCCCCGCTGCGATGCGGGGCGCGCTGTCCTCGGCGCTCTACGGCGGCCGCTCGGGTGGCCGCATCACGTGCGGGTACGACGGGTACACCACGACGCCGGGGGCGCACGAGGGCATCGACATCAAGCGCTCCGAGGGCTCCCCCGTGCTCAGCCTCAGCTCCGGGACCGTCACCTCCGTCGCGGCCGGGCGCCCGGGCCGGCGGCTGCGGACGGACCTCTCGACGATCGCGATCTACGACGGTGCGAGGAAGAGGACCGTCGTGTACCTGCACACCGCCCCGCTCGGATCGCTCCGGACCGGGCAGCGGATCAGGCGCGGACAGCGGATCGGCTCGGAGAGCTGGCGCGGGGTGACCACGCGCGGGGCCGGCCACACGCACGTCGAGGTGCGGACGGGTCGACAGACGAACGCGACGACCAGCGTGGGTGATCCCGACCTGCTGAACCCGAACCCCGCGCCCTACTGGATCTCGCTCGGGTACCAGGTCCGCTGAGGCCCCGGCCCTGACGGCCCGCCGGGCCGGGAGCGACCGCGCACCCGGGCGATCGCCCGCCGCTGTGGTGGACCGACGCCCGGGACCACGCCCGCATCGGGTGACGCCGGGCCGCCGCCTCGGTCCACGAGCACCGTCTTGCCGGGCCGCCGCCTCAGTCCACCAGCACCGTCTTGCCGCGCCGCCCGCGCATCCCCGAGCGGCGGTGCGCCTCGGCGGCCTCGGCGAGCGGGAGGGTCTCCGCGACCCGGGTCCGCAGGGTGCCGGCGGCGAGGCCGCCGAGCAGCTCCGCCAGGGCGTCGCGGTCGACCGCGACGAGGACCATCCGCTGCGTGAGGGCCGAGCCGTCCGGCAGCGCCGGGGAGCCGCCCGTCTCGACGATCGCGCCGCCCGGGGCGACGGCCGCGCGGACCGGCTCGCCCAGCGGCACCGCGTCGAGGACGTGGCGGAACGGGCCGACGGTGCCGAGGTCGACGTCCGGAGGCAGGACGACGTCGGCCCCCAGCCCGCGGACCCACTCCTCGTCGTCGGCGCCCGCGACCGCGGTGACGCGGACGCCCGCGGCGTGGGCGAGCTGCACCGCGAAGCCCCCCACCCCGCCGGACGCGCCCGTCACGAGGAGCTCCTCGCCCGCGGGGACGGCGAGCATCGCCAGGCACTGGTGCGCGGTGAGCCCGTTGAGGGGGACGGTCGCCGCCGCGACCGGGTCGAGGCCGGCGGGGCGGGTGACGAGCCACTCCGCCTCGACGAGGACGAGCTCGGCGTAGGCGCCGTACCGGCCGCCCGCGGCGTGCCACGGGATCATCGCGACCACCGGATCGCCCGGCGCGACGGCCTCGACGCCCTCCCCCACGGCGACCACCTCGCCTGCGAGGTCCCAGCCCGGCACGTACGGCGGGTCCTGGATCTCGAACACCGGCGGGTGCCACCCCGTGCGCGCCGCGAGGTCGATCGGGTTGACGGATGCGGCCTGCATCCGGACGACGGCCTGCCCGGCGACCGGCGCGGGGTCGGGCCGCTCGACGGTCTGCAGGACCTCGGGATCTCCGGGCTCGGTGACGACGACGACTCTCATCGGGAACTCCCTGCGGGGTGGGACGGCGGATGGTGACGGTGCGGCGACGAGTGTCGGCACGGTGAACGGCGACGGGGCGACGACCCGGGATGGGGCGACGAACCCAGGCGGGCCGACGGAGGCCGGCACGGCGACGACCGGGGATCGGGCGACGAACCCAGGCGGGCCGACGGAGGCCGGCACGGCGACGGGCCAGGGCGGGGCGACGGGCCAGGACCGAGCGACGGGCACGCCCCCGGCGGTCGGCGACGCGGGTGCCTCGGGACGGACGCGCGCAACGGGCGCTCCGGCGATACACACACCCCGGGGGAGGTATGCGCCGGACGACTCACGGTATGCGTCGGGCGACTCACGCGGCAGGAGGACATGTAGGGCTGCTGGGCCGTGCCGAACCTGCGTCGGCCTGTGCCGATGTCGCGACGAGGTGCGTCGACCCCGGGATGCGGTGCGTCGAACCCGGGGTGAGCTGCGTCGGACGTGGGGCCGGGGGCGTCCGACCCGTGGAGGAACGCCCGATGCTCCGCCGAACGACGGACCATGGAGATCCACCCGATCACCGGTCCGCGAGTCCCGGCGTGAGCACCCGCGACCGCGAAGGATGCGACCGCGACGGATCCGACGGCGACGGTCCCGTCGCCCACCGGATCAGGCTCGATCCCGATCCGACCGCCGCGGCGCACTACTCGCCGGGGTTCCGGATCGGCGACCTCGTGATCGTGTCGGGCCAGGCGGCGCTGGACCCGAACGGGAACACGGTCGGCGCGGGCGACTTCGACGCGCAGGCCGAGCAGGTGTTCGCGAACCTGCGTCGGGTGCTGGAGGCCGCCGGGTCGAGCCTCGACCGCGTGGTCAAGGTGACGATCTACCTGACCGACATGGCGAACTTCCCGAAGATCGTGCAGCTGCGAGCCCGGCACTTCAGCGAGCCTTGGCCCGCCGACACGATCGTCGAGGTGCGGGCGCTCGCCCGTCCCGAGCTGCAGCTCGAGATCGAGGCGATCGCCCTGGCCGGGGGCAGGCTCGTCGCCTGACCCCTCAGGCCGCGGCATCGCGCAGCCGCGGCAGGACGCCCTCACCGATCGCGCGGAGCGTCGGCCAGGGGTCCGGCATCGTCAGCGGCGCGATGACCTCGGTGATGCCGTGCTCGCCCAGGGCGGCGATGCGGGTCGCGACGTCCTCGGCGGTGCCGGCGATCGCGAACGAGTCGACGATGACGTCCGGGATGAGCTTCGCGTACTCCGGGCTGTGCAGCCACTGCACGTAGCTCTGCCGGGCACGGGCCTCCGACGAGACGCGCTCGAGCTCGGCGATCGTCTCCTGCAGCTCCTCCGGCAGGTCCTCGGCGGGGATCGCCCGGACCGCCGCGCGGGCGATCGCGGCGGCGAAGCCCCGGACCTCGTCGCGCGCCTTCGCGGCGTCCTCGTCCACGGCGACGGGCAGCATCGCCTGGACGTGGAAGCCCTCCAGGTCCTTGCCCGACTCGGCGCGGCCGGCGGCCACGCAGCCCAGCGCGTAGCGCAGGACCTGGGGATGGATGCCGAGCTTCAGGTACACGCCGTCCGCCGAGCGGCCCGCGGCGGTCAGCGACTTCGGCCCGCTGGACGCGAAGACGATCGGCACGTGCGGCGACGGCCAGTCGAGCTTGAGCTGCGCCTCCTCGTACTCGACGGTCTCGCCGCGGTGCAGCCCGTGGATGACGCGCGCGGTCTCCTCCATCCGCTTGATCGTCGCCCGCTTGCGGCCGATCGACTCGACGGCGGTCTCGCCCGTGCCGATGCCCAGGCGCACCTCGCGACCCCGGGCGTGCTCGGCGACGGAGCCGATCGCGCCGGCGATCACGGCGGGGTGGCGGGTGACCGGGTTGGTCACGCCGGTGCCCAGGCGGATGGTCGACGTGCGGTCGGCGACGAGGGCCAACGCGGTGTAGACGTCGCGGAAGAGGCTCTGGGAGTCCGCGACCCAGACGCCGGGGAAGCCGAGGCGCTCGGCCTCGGCGGCCAGGTCGGCGACCTCGCCGATCGGCCGGTCGGGGTGGAAGCCGATGCAGAAGTCCGGGACGCTCATGACAGCGGCACCTGGGCCAGGACGCCGCCGTCGACGAGCAGCGACGCGCCCGTGACGAACGACGCGTCGTCGGAGGCCAGGAAGGCGATCGTCGAGGCGATCTCCTCCGGCGTGCCCATCCGGCCCAGCGGGCTGGCGGAGCCCGCGGACGCCGCCGCACCCGCCGGGTCGTCCTGCTCGTCGAAGTAGCCCTGCAGGTTGGGCGTGAGGATGTACCCGGGGCTGACCGCGTTGACGCGGATGCCGTGCCCGGCGCCGTCGAGCGCCATCGCCCGGGTCAGCGCGAGGACCGCGCCCTTCGACGCGACGTACGCCGCGTCCTGCGGGAACGCCGCGTGCGAGGCGGTCGACGCGACCGTCACGATCGCGCCGCCCTTGGCCGTCATCGCGGTCCAGGTCGCCCGCGTGAGCAGGTGGATGCTGCGGACGTTGACGTCCATCTGACGGTCCCACTGGTCGTCGGTCAGGTCGTGCAGGGCACCGACGATCGTCTGGCCGGCCGCGTGGACGACGACGTCCGGGATGCCGTGCTCCTCCAGCGCGGCCGGGAACGCGTCGGCCACCGCGGCGGAGGACGAGAGGTCGATCGGCAGGACCGCGGACGGGCCGTCGATGCCGGCGGCGGTCTCCCGCAGCGCGTCCTCGCGGCGACCGAGCAGCACGACCGTCGCACCGTCTGCCGCCAGGCGCTCGGCGGCGGCCCGGCCGATGCCCGACCCGGCCCCCGTGACGTACGCGATCTGTCCTTCGAACCGACTCATCCTGCTCCTCGTCCCGCCGGCCTCGCCGGCGCTCGTTCTGGGTGGCCCGCCGTCACGGACACGCCCCGGTCTGCCCGGTCGTCCCGCCCCGGCCCGCCCGGCGGGCGGATCGAGACGGGACGACCGGGGCGCTACATCGGGAGCGCGGGCTCCCCGGCCGTCCAGCCGCCGTCGACCGGCAGCACCACGCCCGTCACCGCGGAGGCCATGTCCGAGGCGAGGAAGAGGATCGACGCGGCGATCTCCTCCGGCTCGAAGATGCGGCCCAGCGGCACGCGCCGCGAGACCGCGGCCTCGAGCTCGGGGGTCATCTGGCCCGTCGCCATCGGCGTGCGGGTGAAGCCCGGGCAGACCGCGTTGACGCGGACGCCCTCGCTCGCCCAGTCGATCGCCAGCGAGCGGGTCAGGGCCGCGACCGCGCCCTTGATCGCCGAGTAGGCCGACTGGTGCGGCAGGCAGACCAGGGCGGCCTGCGACGCAACGTTGACGATCGCGCCGGAGCGCCCCGCCAGCGCGGCGTGCAGCTCGCGCGTGGTGTGCACGACGCCCATCAGGTTGACGTCGAAGTTGCGCTGGTAGTCGCGCGGGTCGACGTCCTGCGCGGGCAGGTTCGGGGTGATCACGCCGGCGCAGTTGACGAGCACGTCGACGCCGCCCCAGCGGTTGCCCGCCTCGGCGGCGGCGGTCCCGACGGCCTCGGCGGAGGACACGTCCACCTGACGCGCCACGATCCGGTCGTCGCCACCGGTGTCGACGGGGTCGCGGTCCCAGGCCTCCACGGTGGCCCCCTCGGCGCGGAAGCGCTCGACGCACGCCCGCCCGATGCCGGAGCCGGCCCCGGTCACCACCACGATCTTGTCGTTCAGCATCATCGGTCGTTCTCCGGTGTCTCGTGGAGCAGGCCCAGCGTGCTGTGCAGGGCCGACTCCATGTGGATGGTCATCGCCGCGGCCGCGGCGTCGGGATCGCGGACCGCGATGGCCTCGACGATCCGCTCGTGCTCGTGCAGCGCCTCCGGGGCGCGTGCCGAGAGGAAGCCCGAGCGCGCGCGGACGAGCTTCAGCTCCTGGTTGACGAGCTGCAGGTACCGCGTCAGCGCGATGTTGCGGCTGCAGCGCACGATCAGCTCGTGCAGGTCCAGGCGCTCGGGGTAGTGGGGGACGAGGTCGCGCTCGACCTCGCCGCGAGAGTTGGCCAGCAGCGCGCGCAGCGTCGTGACCTCGTCCGCGCCGGCGCGCTCGGCGGCCAGCGCGGCCGCCTGGCACTCCAGGGATGCGCGGACCTCGAACAGCGCCCGCACCTCCCCCGCGTCGAGCGACCGGACGAACGCGCCGCGGTGGGACTCGATGCGCACGAGGCCGTCGCGCGCCAGGCGCTGCATCGCCTCGCGGACGGGCCCGCGGCTGACGTCGAGCTCGGCGGCGATCTCGACCTCGTTCAGCCGCGAGCCGGGCGGCCGCTCGCCGCTGACGATCTGTGCACGGATGGCCGCCTCGGCCTTGTCGCTGAGCGTGTGGCCGACGCGGGTGATCGCGTCGGGGCCGTGGCCGCGCCCGCTCACGAGGGCACCGCCGTCCGGATGCACACGGTCTTCGTCTCGGTGTAGTCGGAGAGGACCGCGTGGCCCATCTCCTTGCCCCAGCCGGATTGCTTGACGCCGCCGAACGGCATCGCCGCGTCGAACACGCCGTAGCAGTTGGCCCACACCGTGCCGACGCGCAGGCCGTCGGCCATGCGGTGGACCTTCGACGCGTCGCTGCTCCAGACGCCGGCGGCGAGCCCGAACGGCGAGTCGTTCGCGGCACGCAGCACGTCGTCGACGTCGTCGAACGGCTGGATCGCGACGACGGGGCCGAAGATCTCCTCGCGGACGATCGACATCTCGGGGCGAACGCCGGCGAAGACCGCGGGGCGCAGGAACCAGCCCGCGTCCCCGACCTCGTCGCCGCCGGTGATCAGCCGCGCGCCGTCGGCCACGCCGGCGTCGACGTAGCCGCGGACCACGTCGCGGTGCTCGGCGGTGACCAGCGGGCCGACCTCGGTGGCGGGGTCGAAGCCGTCGCCGACCCGCAGCCCGCGGGCGGCGTCGGCCACGCCCTCGACGACCTCGTCGTACACGCCGCGCTGCACGTAGAGGCGCGCGCCCGCGGTGCAGACCTCGCCCTGGTTGAAGAAGATGCCGTCCGCCGCGCCCTGGATGGCGGCGGGCAGGTCGGCGTCGTCGAAGATCACGTTCGGGCTCTTGCCGCCCAGCTCGAGCGAGACCTTCTTGATGCTCCCGGTGGCCCCGCGGATGATCGCGCGCCCGGTCTCGGTGGAGCCGGTGAACGCGACCTTGTCGACGCCGGGGTGCGCGACGAGCGCCGCGCCCGCGACGTGGCCGAAGCCGGGGACGACGTTCAGGACGCCCGCGGGCACGCCGGCCTCGAGGGCGAGCTCGCCCAGCCGCAGTGCCGAGAGCGGCGTCTGCTCGGCGGGCTTCAGGACCACGGTGTTGCCGCACGCCAGGGCCGGGGCGACCTTCCACGCGGACTGCCCGAGCGGGTAGTTCCACGGGACGATCAGGCCGCAGACGCCGACCGGCTCACGACGCGTGTAGGTGTGGAACGTGCCGGGGGCCGAGATCGGGATCGTCGTGCCCTCGAGCTTCGTCGCCCACCCGGCCATGTAGTGGAAGAGCCCCGCGGCACCGGGGACGTCGACGGCCAGCGCGCTGGCGTACGTCTTGCCGTTGTCGCGCGTCTCGAGGGCGGCCAGCTCCTCCGCGTGCTCGAGGATCAGGTCGCCGAGGCGCCACAGGATGCGGCTGCGCTCGGCGGGCGTGGCCCGCGGCCAGGGGCCGTCGTCGAACGCGCGGCGGGCGGCCGCGACGGCCAGGTCGACGTCGGCCGCACCGGCCTCCGCGACGTGGGCGAGGACCGCGCCGGTGGCGGGGTCCACGGTGGGGAAGGTGGCGCCGTCCCGGGCGTCCACCCGGAGACCGTCGACGAGCAGCCGCACGTCGCCGATCGCAGGGGCCTGCTCTCGCGGGCCTGCTGTCTGGGGGGTCATGGCTCGTCTCTCAGAGCGCGTCCGTGCGGGGCGTCGGCCCCGCGTCGGCGCAGCGGGGCCCGGGACCCGGAGGCCCCGTCGCCCGCTGCGCGCCGATCGCGATCGGTCAGTCGCCGACCTTGATGCAGACGGTCTTGCTCTCGGTGTAGTCGTCGAGCACGATCCCGCCCATCTCCCGGCCCCAGCCGGACTCCTTGTAGCCGCCGAACGGCATCGCCGCGTCGAACACGCCGTAGCAGTTGACCCACACCGTGCCGGCCTTCAGCGCGTCGGCCATCTTGTGCGCGGTCGACATGCTCTCGGTCCACACGCCGGCGGTCAGGCCGTAGCGCGTGTCGTTCGCGCGGCGGATGACCTCGTCGGTGTCGTCGAACGGCAGCACCGAGACGACCGGCCCGAAGATCTCCTCGCGGACCACGCGCGACTCGTCGGTGACGTTCGTGAAGACCGTCGGCGTCACGAAGTAGCCGCCGTCCTTCGCGTACGTGCCGCCGGAGGCGACGGTGCCCTCCTCGCGGCCCAGGTCCACGTAGCCCGTGACCTTCTCGTGGTGCTGCTTGGAGACGAGCGGCCCGATGAACGAGTCGGGATCGAAGCCGTCGCCGACCTTGATCGCCTCGGCGGCCTTCGACAGGCCCGCGACGACCTCGTCGTACACGGAGCGGTGCGCGTAGATGCGCGAGCCGGCCGCGCAGGCCTCGCCCTGGTTGTAGAAGATGCCGTCGGAGGCGCCCTGGATCGCGGCCTCGAGGTTGGCGTCGCCGAAGATGATGTCCGGGCTCTTGCCGCCGAGCTCGAGCGTCAGCTTCTTGATGTTGCCCTCGGCGGCGCGCATGATCGTGCGCCCCGTCGTGGTGGAGCCCGTGAACGACACCTTGTCGACGTCGGGGTGCGCGGTCAGCGCCGCGCCGGCGTCGGCGCCGAAGCCGGGGACGACGTTCAGGACGCCCTCGGGGATGCCGGCCTCGAGCGCGAGCTCGCCCAGGCGCAGCGCCGTCAGCGGCGTGACCTCGGACGGCTTCAGCACGATCGTGTTGCCGGCGGCCAGCGCCGGGGCGACCTTCCACGCGGCGATCGTCAGCGGGAAGTTCCACGGGACGATCAGCCCGACGACGCCGAGCGCCTCGCGCTTGGTGTACGTGTGGAACGTGCCCGGGAACGAGATCGGGATCGTCGAGCCCTCGAGCTTGGTGGCCCAGCCCGACATGTAGTGGAAGAGCCCGGCCGCGGCCGGGACGTCGCCGCCCTTGGCCTGCAGGAACGGCTTGCCGTTGTCCAGCGTCTCGAGGCCGCCGAGCTCGGCGGCGTTCTCGAGCAGCAGGTCGCCGAGCTTCCAGATGACCCGCGCGCGCTCGGCGGGCTTCATGTCGCGCCAGGGACCCGACTCGAACGCGCGACGCGCGGCCTTGACGGCGCGGTCGACGTCCTCGGCGCGGGCCTCGGCGACCTTCGCCAGGAGCTCGCCCGTGGCGGGGTTGAAGACGTCGAACGTGGCGCCCTCGGCGGCGTCGACGCGGTCGCCGTCGATCAGCAGGCGGGTGTCGCCGATCGCGGGGGCGTCGGCGTGGGGGGAGACGACGGGGGTGCTCATGCGATGACCTCTCAGGCCGCGACGGCGGCGTGGTCGTGGACGAGGACGCCGCGCAGGTTGACGCCCGAGACGAGGTCGTCGAAGCCCTTGTTGATGTCCTCCAGCGCGTAGCGGTTGGTGACGAGCTCGTCGAGCTTGAGCTTGCCGTCCTTGTACATCTTCAGGAGCATCGGGATGTCCTTGGCCGGGTTGCAGTTGCCGAACATGACGCCCTTGAGGCTCTTGGACATCGTCTGCAGGTCCTGCGGGTTGATCGCGATGCCCGGGGTGCTCTGGCCGAGCGAGCAGAGGACGCAGCAGCCGGTCTTGCCGATGGACGAGAACGCCTCGCCGATGATGTCCCCGTCGACGCGGCCGACGGTGATGATCGTGACGTCCGCACCCTGGTAGTCGGTGTGCTCGTGCACGAGGGGCATGGCCTCCTCGAGCGTCGCGAACGTCGCCGTGGCGCCGAACTCGGCGGCGCGCGCACGCTTGCCCTCGAGCGGGTCGACGACGATGACGTGCGAGGCGCCGGCCTTCGCGGCACCCTGCACCGCGTTGACGCCGACGCCGCCCATGCCCATGATCACGACGACGTCGCCGGGCTTGACCTCGCCGACGTTGACCGCCGCGCCGAAGCCGGTGGCCACGCCGCAGGAGACGAGGCAGGCGACCTCGAGCGGGATGTCGTCGTCGATCTTGATGGCCTGCTGCTCCGAGCAGACCAGGTGGCCGGAGAACGTGCCCAGGCGGCACTGCGCGCCGAGCGGCTCGCCGTCGAGGAAGAAGCGCGGGGTCCCGTCCATCGAGACGCCCTTCTCCATCAGGTAGCCGTTCTGGCACACGTACGACTGCCCGCGGGCGCAGTACTTGCAGACGCCGCAGCCGGGGATGAACGACGTGCAGACGTGGTCGCCGACCTTGACGCGCGTGACGCCCGAGCCGACCTTGCGCACGATGCCGGCACCCTCGTGGCCGCCGACGAACGGCAGCTCCACGGCCAGGTCGCCGTCGGTGATGTGCTGGTCGGAGTGGCAGAGACCCGACGCGTGGACCTCGATGAGGACCTCGTGGTCGTTGGGCTCGCCCAGCTCGAGGTCGACGACTTCCCAGCCGAGGCCGACGCCTCGGACGATGGCTCCACGGGTCTTCATCATGCGATGTCCTTCGAGTTGGTGGACTGCTGCGCGGCTTCCGCCGAAGCGGCCTGCCGTGCGTCGTTCTGCAGCCGGCGGTCGTTCCGCTGGCGCAGGATCTTGGAGAGGATCACGGCGATGATCAGTGCCGCGCCGTAGAACAGCTGCTGGACGTAGTTCTGCGCGCCGAGCAGCTGCAGGCCGGTCGTGCCGGTGACGATGAAGTAGAGGGCGATGAACGTCCCCCACGGGTTGAAGCGGCCGATCTTCAGCGTCGTCGAGCCGAGGAAGCACGCGGCGAACGCGGGCAGCAGGAACGAGGCGCTGGAGTTCGGGTCCGCGCTGCCGGTGGTTCCGGCGAGGACGACGCCCGCCAGGGCGGCGATCGTGCCGGAGGCCACCAGGGCGAGGAAGCGGGTGCGGCCGACGCTGATGCCGTTGAGGCGCGCCATGTCCTTGCTCTGGCCGACGAACAGCAGGCGCTGGCCCGACGGCGTGTAGTCGAACACCCACCAGAGGGCGGCGCAGAGCACGACGGCGTACCAGAAGTTCACCGGGATGCTGAGGACCGTGTTGGTCAGGACCGCGTCGGACAGGCCGACGTCGATGCCGCTGATCGTCGCGGAGTCCGAGATCCAGAACAGCACGCCCTGGAGCAGGGTCGACATGCCGAGGGTGACGATGAACGGGTCGATGTCGAACTTGACGACGACCGCGCCGTTGAAGGCCCCGATCACCGTGCCCGCGAGGATCGCCACGATGCAGGCCGGGACGATGCTCCAGCCCTCGTTGACGTTGAGGATCGCGACGAGCATCGCCGAGATGCCCAGCGTCGAGGCGACCGACAGGTCGTAGTCGCCGACCCGCAGCGGGATCAGCAGACCGAGCGCCAGGATCAGCAGCACGGTCTGCGACCCGAGCATGCTCGAGATGTTCCCCTCGGTGAGGAACCGGTCGGTCGTCAGCGAGAAGATGATGATGACGATCGCCCAGACGCCGATCAGGGCGAACCGCTCGGGTTCGCGGCGGGTCTTGAGCTTCACGGGCCCGGGCGCGGTGGGGCCGTCCGAGGGCCCGGAGGCCGCCGCGGGCCGCGTCGTGGTGGTGGTCATGCTGCGGCTCCTGCGTAGATGGCGGTGGTGAGGGCGTCCTTGGTGATCGCGTCGCCGGCGATCTCGTCGACCACGCGGCCCTCCGCGAAGATCAGGACGCGGTCGGCGAGCTGGACGAGCTGCTCGTAGTCGGACGTCGCGCAGAGGACGGACGCGCCCCCGGCGACGGCCTCGCGGACGAGGCGGAAGATCTCCCGGCGGGCTCCGACGTCGACGCCCTGGACGGGCTCGGCGAGGAGCATCACGGCGGGCTTCGTGTCGAGCCACTTGCCCAGGAGCGCCTTCTGCTGGTTGCCTCCGGAGAGGCTGGAGAAGAGCGCGGCGGGGTCGGCGGGCTTGACGTGCAGGCGGACGCAGGTGTCCTGCGACTGCTGCCGGAGCGAGCCCCAGCGCAGGCGGCCGCCCTTGAACGACGACTTCAGGAACGGCAGCGCCATGTTCTCCAGCACGGTGAGCCGGGGGGCGCTGCCGAGCGCCTTGCGGTCGGCCGGCAGGAGCACGACGTCGTGGTCGAGCATGCGCGCCGGGGTCGGCCGGGCGACGTCCTCGCCCCGGACGGAGAGGCTGCCGCCGTGGAGGGGCTCGACGCCGTAGAGGAGGTTCGTGAGCTCCTCGATGCCGGAGCCCGCGAGCCCCGTCACCCCGACGACCTCGCCGGGGTGCAGGTCGAGGTCGAGGCCGCGGACCCGCTCGCCGGAGAGGCCGCGCGTCGAGAGCGCGACCTCGGGGCTGCGGGTCGTGCCGTCGGCCGGCCGGGTGACCGCACCGATCTTGACGCCCAGGATCAGCTCGACGAGCTCGTCGCGGGAGAGCCCCGGGACGTCGCGCGTGCCGACGTTCTTCCCGTCCCGCAGGACGGTGACGCGGTCGCAGATCTCGAGGACCTCGTCGAGGTCGTGCGAGACGAGGATCACCGAGTCGCCGGCCTGCCGCAGGCGGTCGACGAGGCGGAAGAGGATCCCGACGTCGGCGCTCGGCAGGAAGACCGTGGGCTCGTCGAGGATCAGGAGCTGCGCGCGGCGCTCGCCGCCCTCGGCGAGCTGCTCCTGCGAGGCGACGGCGCGGACGATCGCGACCATCGCGCGCTGGACCGGGGTGAGCTGGTCCACGCGCGCATCGGGGTCGACGGCGACCTCGAACCGGGCGAGCAGCTCGGCGGCCCGGCGGCGCTCGGCGCCCCACGGGATCCGCCGCAGGGTGCCCTGCGCCGCGACGTGGTCGAGCGCCAGGTGCTCGAGGACCGTCGCGGCGTCGGTGAGACCGAGGTCCTGGTGGACGAAGGAGAGACCGCGGGTGCGCAGGCCGTCGGCGCCGAAGGGCATCGGCACCTCGTCCCCGTGCACGAGGACGCTGCCCTCGTCGGCGAGGTGCACGCCGGCGAGGACCTTGATGAGCGTCGACTTCCCGCAGCCGTTGGCGCCGAGGAGCCCGTGGACCTCGCCGGCGGCCACCGCGAGATCGACGCCGCCGAGCGCAGGGACCCCGCTGAACCGCTTCACGAGGCCTGCGATCCGGAGGACGTCCGTGCCGGGGGTGCTGCTCGCGGTCCCGGTCGGTGCGTGGCCGGTGCTGCTCACTGCAGGCCCCACAGCTTGTCGTAGCCCGCGTCGACGTCGCCGAAGCCCTGACCGGTGACGGGCGGGTTGCCGGCGTCGTCCACGTTCTCGGGCGTGAAGACGCGCAGCGGGGCGGCCGGCTTGTCCAGCGGCTTCTTGTCGAGCATCAGGCGGAAGGCCTGGTCCATCGTCAGCAGGCCGATCAGCGTCGGGCTCTCGCCGACGTTCATCTTCAGGTTGCTGCCGCCCTTCTGCATCAGGGCGTTGATCGACGGCGTGCCGTTGAACGAGTAGACGTTGACGGTGCGGCCACGGGCGGCCTGGCGGATCGCCGGGTCCGTGTACTGCGCCATCGAGTCGTAGATCGGCAGGATCGTGTTGATGTCGTCCGCGCGGTTGAGCTCGGACTGGACCTGCGGCTGGATCTTCGTGGCCCAGTCGGCGACCGGGACGTTCGTGACCGTCAGCGAGCAGGAGGAGCCGCAGCGCTTGGAGAGCTCGTCCTTCATCGCGGCGACCATGCCCTTGGAGGGGCGCGTCTCGTCGGAGGAGATGGCCAGCGCCTTGACGGGCTTGCCGTTCTGGTCGGCGATCGCCTTGTCCACCATCAGGCGGGCGGCGTTGTAGAACTCGCCGGCGGCCACGGCGTCGACGCCGGACGGCGTCGGGGAGGTCGGGTCCTCCTCGTGCGCGGCGATGACCTTGATGCCGGCGGCCTTCGCGTTGCGCAGCTGCGGCGCGAGCGTGTCGGGCAGCGGGCCGTTCAGGATGATGACCGACGCCTTGGCGTTGATCGCGTCGGCGAAGCCCTGCTGGAAGTCGGAGACCTTGCCCTGCGCCGGGTAGGTGACGTACTTGACGCCGGCCTTCTTGGCGGCGGCGGACATCGCGGCCTCGCCGTCCTTGTAGAACGGGATCGAGGTCGTGATCGGGATCGAGTAGACCGTCTTGCCCTTGAGGCTCGAGACGTCGATCGGCTCGGCGTCGGACTCGAACGTCGGGACCGCGGAGAACTTCTCGATCTGCGCCTTGGCGTAGTCGACGTTGGCCGTGGTGACGTCCGAGCCGGCGGAGCCGCCGCCGGAGCCGGAGGACGAGCTCGAGTCGTCGGAGCCGCAGCCCGCGAGGACGGAGACGCCCATGACGGCGACGGCGCCGAGTGTGGTGAGTGTGCGCATCTGATTCCTTGTCTTGTGGGTCGGTGCGGTGGGGTTCAGCGGTCTCGCAGCGCGGGGGCTGCTTCGAGGTCGTCGAAGATCTGCTCGATCGAGCGGCGTTGGAAGTGCTCGATCAAGTGGTCGGGGTAGCCCGGGGCGTCGCCGGTGTCCGCGTGGATCAGGTCCTCGAACCTGATGCGCTCCGCGCACCGCTCGCGCGACTCGCCGCGGTCGATCGCGTCGGCGACGCGGCCGACGAGCTCGCGGCCCAGCTGGCGGTAGCGGTCCAGCAGCTCGCGGCCGCCGGGCTCGCCGTGGCCGGGCACGAGGTGCTCGAACGCCAGCGCGTCGGCGCGGTCGATCGCGTCGAAGAACCGCTCGACGCTCGCGTCCAGGAACGCCGGCAGGCCCAGGTTGCAGACGTCGTCGCCCGTGAACAGGACGCCCTCGTCGGGGACGTGCACGAGGATCGTGTTGACCGTGTGGCCCGGAGCGTGGTGCAGCTCGAGGCGACGGTCGCCGACGATCAGCTGCATCCGGTCGTCGAAGGTGACGTCGGCCAGGCGGACCTCGTAGTCGTCGACGAGCGGCACGGAGGCCTCGTCGATGACCGCGAAGAGGTCGCGCAGGTACTCGTGGGTCGGCGCGCCGGTGACGAGCCGCTCGCGGGTGATGCGGTGCGAGACGACGGTGCCGGGCACCCAGCGGTTGCCGATCGTGTGGTCCGGGTGGTGATCGGTGTTGATGAGCCAGCGCACGTCGCCGTGCTCGGCCACGGTGGCCGCCCAGGCGATCGCGTCGGTCGGGCGGTGCGGGGCGTCGACCAGCGCGAGCGTGCCGTCGCCGCCCTCGACGATCCCGTTGTTGGACCCGAGGTGCTGCGTCTCGACGAGCACGCGGTCGGTGAGGCGTCGGAGGGCCACGGTTCAGGCCTCCGGGTCCGCGGCGGGCGGCAGCGACGGGGCGCCCAGGGCGCCGATGAGGTTCTCGACCCGCAGCGGGGCGAAGATCTCGATGATCACGGCCTCGCCCTCGATCGAGCGCCCGGAGTGCTTCGTGCCCTTCGGGACGATCGCGACGTCGCCGGCCGAGAGGACCATCGTCTCGCCGCCGATCGTCAGCTCGACGGAGCCCTGGATCACGACGTTGGCCTGCTCGTGGTCGGGGTGCTCGTGCTCGGGCAGCGTCGTGGGGTGGATCCACCGGATGCGGTTGATCCCCATCTGCGCGCCGGCGACGGCCACGCGGAAGTTGTTGGGCAGGCCCTCGATCTCGGGCTGGTCGTCCCAGCTCGTCGCGTAGGCCATCAGGCGGCGCTCCCGAGCTCGCGCACCTGCGCGACGACCTCGTCGGTGCTCTTGACGTCGGCGTACTTCTGGCCGAGGTCGAAGAGGTTGGCCTGGTGGACCGTCGGGGTGCGGTCGTACACCGCGTCGTGCGGGACGACGCACTTGAAGTTGTAGGAGAAGGCGTCGACGACGGTGCCGCGGACGCAGCCCGAGGTGGTCGCGCCCGTCGCGATCACTGTGTCGGCACCCAGGCCGATCAGGTAGCTGGCCAGCGGCGTGCCGAAGAACGCCGAGGGGTGCTTCTTGGGCAGCAGCAGGTCGCCCGGTTGCGGCGCGACGGCGTCGGGGAAGCGGTACCCGTGGTCGGGCACGTCCATGATCCCCGGCACCTTGGCGCCGAGCACGCCGCCGCGGTCCTCGGCCGTCTTCGGCGCGACGTGCGGGTAGAGGATCGGCAGGCCCTGCTCGCGGAAGACCGCGACGAGCTTGGCGATCTGGTCGACGGCGGCCCAGCCCACGTCGCCGCAGGAGGTCGTGTAGTCCGCGAGCGACTCGAAGAACGGCTTGGGGCTGTTGCCCATCGTGCGGTGCTGCACGTCGATGATCAGCAGCGCGGGACGCGTGCCGAAGCCGGAGGGGCGGCCGAAGCCGGCGGCCTCGTAGCGGCGCTCGTCGTCCTCGGTGATGACGTCGGACCAGGGGCTCTTCGGGCTCATGCGCGGACTCCGGTGGTCGTGGGGACGCCGCTGCGGTGCCGCGGCAGGTACCGGCCGGCGGCGTCGCCGACGGGCGCGCCGTCGGCGAAGACGGTGCGGCCCCGGACGATCGTGCGCTCGACGCGGACGCCGACCTCGACGCCCTCCCAGGGCGTGAACCCGGCGCTCGCGAACTCGCCCTCGGCGGTGATCGTGGTCGGGGCGTCGAGGTCGACGACGACGAGGTCGGCGTCCATGCCCGGGCGGATCGCGCCCTTGCGGTCGCCCAGGCCGAACGTCTGCGCGGGGCGGGTCGAGACCAGGTCGACCAGGCGCTCCAGCGCGATGCCGCGGCGCAGGTGGCCCTCGGTGAGGACCAGCGGCAGCAGCTGCTGCATGCCGGGGAAGCCGGGCGACGCCTTGGCCAGGCCGCCCTCCTTGAAGGAGCCGTGGCGCGGGACGTGGTCCGAGCCGATGGTGTCGACCTCGCCGGCCTCGATCGCGGCCCACAGGGCCTCGCGGTCGGCGGCGGGGCGCAGCGGCGGGTTGACCTTGCCCTCGACGCCGACGTCGGAGGACGTGTCGAGCGTGAGGTAGTGCGGACAGGTCTCGATCGAGATGCGCGGCTGGTGCGCGCGGACGTCGCGCAGCACGTGCAGCGACATCTCGTTCGTCACGTGCACGGCGTGGACGTCCGCCTGGGCGAGCATCGAGAGGAAGCCGATCCGCTCGAGCGCCTCGGCCTCGACGTGGTCGGGACGCGAGCGGTCCCACAGCTCCAGCGGCGAGCCCTCGCCGTCGAGCACGCCGTCCCTGGCGTAGAGCTTGATGAGGTCCGCGTTCTCGGCGTGCGGGTTGACGATCGCGCCGTTCGCGCGGGCCGCCTGCAGCAGCTCGAGCAGGAAGCCGTCGTCGTTGCCCGGCAGGCCCAGGCGCAGGCCCTCGTCCGTGCGGAAGTTCATGAAGAACTTGAAGGACGAGACGCCGAGGTCCTGCACGTAGTGCGGGATCGCCTCGAGCTGCTCGCGGGTGCCGATGCAGAAGTGGAAACCGAAGTCGATCCGGGAGTCCGCCTCCATCGCCGCGCGGGCGGGCGGGAGGACGTCGTCGTAGGGATCCGCCGACATGAGGTAGGCGACGAGCGACGTGACGCCGCCGGCCGCGGCGGCCGCGGTCTCCGGGGCGACGTCCTCCGGGGTGCGCGGGACGGTGATGTCCGCGCCGAGGTGGACGTGGGCGTCGACGACGCCCGGCAGCACGTGGCGCCCGGAGACGTCGAGGGTCTCGCGGGCGTCCGCCGGGGTCCCGGGGGCGACGATCCCGGCGATCGTGCCGCCGGAGACCAGGACGTCCGCGAGCTGCGGCGGGCCGCCCGGCAGGACGACGGTGCCGCCGGCGAGGCGCAGGTCGAAGGAGGTCGCGCTGCTCACGAGGCGTACCGCGCCTCGAGCTCGTCGAAGAAGGGCTTGCCGACGGCGTCCTGGCGCTCCTGCCAGGTGGCCATGTCGTCGAGCAGGTTGGTGCTGATGCCCTCGCTCTTCAGCTCGGCGTAGGCGCGGGTGACCGCGCGCTGGGCCGAGCGCAGCGCGGCGTTGGCGTAGAGGACGACGGAGTAGCCCAGCTCGCCGAGCTCGTCGAGCGCGACGATCGGCGTCGAGCCGCCCTCGACCATGTTGGCCACCAGCGGCGCGTCGACCTGCTCGGCGAAGTGCCGGAGCTCGTCGACCGAGGTCGGGGCCTCGATGAAGATGATGTCCGCGCCGACCTCGACGAAGCGGTTGGCGCGCTCGATCGCGGCCTCCGGGCCGTCCGTGGCGCGGGCGTCGGTCCGGGCGATGATCAGCGTGTCGTCCGAGCGGCGGCTGTCGAGCGCCGACTGCAGCTTGCCGGCCATCTCGTCCAGCGGCACGATCGCCTTGCCGGCGAAGTGGCCGCACTTCTTCGGGAAGATCTGGTCCTCGAACTGGATCGCCGAGGCCCCGGCGCGCTCGAGCTTGCGGACCGTGTGGCGGACGTTGATCGCGTTGCCGAAGCCCGTGTCGCCGTCGACGACGAGCGGGACGTCGACGACGTCGCTGATGGCCGCGACGTGGTCGGCGAGCTGGTCGACGCTCGTCAGGCCGATGTCCGGGACGCCGAGGCGCGAGTTGGCCAGGCCGGCGCCGGTGACGTAGATGGCCTCGAAGCCGGCGGCCTGGGCGAGGCGGGCGCTCAGCGCGTCGTAGACCCCGGGCAGCAGCAGCGGCTTGCGGGTGCTGCCTGCCGCGGCGACCTGGTCCTTCAGAGGGGCGATGACGCGCTGTCCGTGATCCACGCCACAGACCAAACCACACGGTCCTGTCGATTGTCAACAGTTGATCGTTGAACGTTTGGCACAACCCGTATGGCCCAGATGGCAGAGGCGTCCGTCCGGGAGCGCCCCGCGTAGGCTGTCCCCAGATGCACGCCCGTCCCGCACCAGGCAGCCCTTCGTCGCTCGCGACCACCACGGCGGGGCGCGCATGAGCACGAGCGAGCGGGCGCCCATCGCGCGCTCCGGCAACTCGTTCAGCGATCAGGTGGAGCGGGCGCTCCGCCAACAGATCCTCCGAGGGGTCCATCCACCGGGTGGCCGGCTCAACGAGGTCGAGATCGCGACGGAGCTCGGGGTCAGCCGCGGACCGGTCCGCGAGGCCATGCAGCGCCTGGCGCGGGACGGCCTGGTGGAGCTCCAGGCCCACCGCGGCGCCTTCGTGCGGGAGCTGACCCAGCGCGAGGTGCGCGACCTCTTCGAGGTCCGTGTGGCACTGGAGCGCACCGTGGCCCGCCTGGCCGCGGGCCGCGCGTCGGACGAGCACCGCGAGCAGCTCGCCAGGATCCGCGACGGGCTGGCCGACGACGACGGGGCCGACGCCCGGTTCCAGGGCGAGCGCGACGTCCACGCCCTGCTCGCCGCGGCGGCCGGCAACGAGACGCTGGCGGCGCACGTCGCCCTGGTCAACCAGGAGCTGCAGCTGCTGCGCACGCGCTCCGGCGACATCCCCGCCCGGGCCGACAACGCCGTCGCGGAGCACGACGAGCTCGTCGACGCCGTGCTCGACGGCGACGGGGACCGGGCCTCGGCGGCCATGGAGACGCACCTGGTGCGCGCGCTCGAGCACGCCCTGCGGTCGATGACCGACTGACGTCCGTTGCGATGACTGTCGATTGTTGACAGTTCACCCGTCGCGCCCTAGCGTGTGCGCCAGCGCACGGTGCCGCCCCTCGCGGTGCCTCCCGTCGACGCGCACGCCCCATGCCCGAGCTCCCCCTCCCCCCGCAGGCCGCGACCCCGCAGGACCTCGCGTCCTCCGCCGGCCCGGCGTCCTCCGCGGACGCCACCGCGACCCCAGGGTCGATGAGCGCGTCCGCACAGGCCGACGCCTCCGCCACGGGGTTCGAGGCGCTCGTCCGCTGGGCCGCGGCCCTGCGGCCCGCCGACCTTCCCGTCGACGTCCGGGAGCGCGCGCTGCTCGTGCTCGCCGACGACGTGGCGGCGATGATCGCCGTCCGCGACGACCCGCAGGTCACCGCCGTCCGCGACACGCTCGTGCAGCCTGGCCAGCCCGAGGAGGCCACGCTGTTCGCCGGCGGCCGACGCCGGGGCGAGCGCGCGGCCGTCGCCGGGGCCAACGGCGCGGCGGGCGACTGGGCGGAGATGGACGGCGGCTACCGCCCGGCCACCTGCCACGCCGGGCTCTACGTCCTGCCCGCCCTGCTGGCCGAGGCGGAGCACCACGACCGCACCGTGGAGGAGCTCCTGACCGCGCTGGTCGCCGGCTACGAGGTCGTCACCCGCGTCGCCCGCGCCTGGCGCCACGACGAGATGGTGATCCACCCGCACGCGCTGCTCGGCCCGATCGGGGCCGCGGCGGGCGCGGCCCTCGGCTCGGGCCTCGCACCCGACCAGGCGGTGGCGGCGGTCTCGGCCGGGGCCACCACCTCGATGCTCGGCCCGTTCGACCACGCGCTCACCGGTGCGTTGGTGCGCAACGTGTGGCCCGGCATCGCGGCGTGGACCGGGGTGCAGCTCGCCCGGTGGTCCGCCGCGGGGATCGGCGGCGACCCGACCGCGCCGCACTCCGCGTTCACCGGCGCGATGGGCGCGACCGCCGATCCCGCGCGGCTGACGGACGGCCTCGGCGAGACGTGGGCGATCCGCGACGGGTACCACAAGCTCTTCGCCTGCTGCCAGTACGCGCACTCGACGGTCGAGGCGCTGCTCGACGCCCGCGACGAGCTCGGCCCGGACGCCCCCGAGGCGATCGAGGAGATCGTCGTCCGTACGCACCCGCTGGCGCTGCGCCTCGACGAGGCGCGGCCGACCACGAGCCTGGCCGCCAAGTTCTCCGTCCCGCACGCCGCGGCCGCCGCGATCGTCCGCGGCGAGGTCGACGCCGACGCGTGCGCCCCCGCCGCCGTCGCGGACGAGCGGATCGCCGCGCTGCGCGAGCTCGTCCGCCTGGAGCCGTTCCTCCCCACCCCCGCGCCGCCGCACGACCGTCCCTCGACGATCGTCGTCCGGCTGCGGGACGGCCGCACCGTCGAGCGCACGTGCCTGAGCGCGATCGGCTCGCCCGATCGGCCGCTCGGCCTCGACGTCCTGCTCGACGACAAGATCCTCGGCGCCGTCGGCGCCGTCCACCCCCGGTACGTCCCCACGATCCGACGCCTGCTCGAGCACCCCGAGCTGCACCGGCGTCCCTGGCGGGCGACCCTCGACGACCTCCTTGGAGGCTGAGATGCCGCAGATCAACACCACGGGCGACTTCGACACCGAGGTCGACGTCCTCGTCGTCGGAGCGGGCGGGGCCGGCCTCGTCGCCGCCCTCGCCGCCCACGCCGCCGGCGCGACCGTCGCCGTCGTCGAGAAGCACGACCGCGCCGGTGGCAACACCGCGCTCTCCACCGGCTCCGTCCCCGGCGGCGGCACGCGGTACCAGGCCGAGGCCGGCATCGAGGACTCCCCCGAACGGATGGCCGAGGACCTGCTGCGCCAGAGCGGCCCCCACGACGCCGAGTGGCTGACCCGGCAGCTCGCCGTGCAGTCCGCCCCGCTGGTCGAGTGGCTGCGCGAGGACGTCGGCATCGAGCTCGACCTCATCACGGACTACAAGCACGTCGGCCACTCCGTCCCGCGGCTGCACGCGCCGAAGAGCCGCAAGGGCCAGGACCTCGTCGACGACCTCGTGCGCGCGCTCGAGGAGCGCGAGATCCCGCTCGTCCTCGGCCACCCCGTCGAGGACCTGCTGCTCGACGACGACGGCGCCGTCTCCGGCGTCCTGGTCCGCGGCGACCGCGTCGCCGAGACGCGCCTGGGCGCCCCGAACATCGTCCTCGCCGCCAACGGCTTCGGCGGCAACCGCGAGATGCTCCGCGAGTACTGCCCCGACATCGCGCAGGCCGAGTACTTCGGCGCGCACGGCTCCACCGGCGAGGCCGTCGCCTGGGTCCGCGACCTCGGCGCGAAGCTCGAGAACATCGGCGCCTACCAGGGCTACGCCGCGGTGGCCTACCCGCACGGCTCGATCACCAGCTGGACCACGGTCGAGATGGGTGGCGTGCTCGTCAACCCGCACGGGCAGCGCTTCGGCGACGAGACGATCGGCTACTCCGGCTTCGCCGCCGACGTGCTCGCCAACGGCGGGACCTCGTGGGTGCTCTTCGACGAGCGGATCCGCGACTACGTCGCCGGCAACGAGCTCGAGTTCCGCGAGCTCGTCGAGCTGGGCGGCGTCCGCACCGCCGAGGACCCGCGCGAGCTGGCCGAGTACTTCGACCTGCCCGCCGAGGCCCTGGCCGCGACGGTCGCCGAGGCCGCCCGCGACGCGGCCGCCGGCGCGCCCGACCGCTTCGGCCGCAGCGACTTCGGCTTCGGCCCGCTCCAGGCCCCGTACGCGATGTGCCGCACGACCCCGGGCCTCTTCCACACCCAGGGCGGCGCGGCGATCGACGTCGACGCCCGACCGCTGCGCACCGACGGCTCGACGATCCCGCGGATCTTCGCCACCGGCGGCGTGGCCGTCGGCATCAGCGGCCGCACGGGCGGCCGCGGCTACAGCTCGGGCAACGGCCTGCTGACCGCGATGGGCCTGGGCCGCGTCGCGGGCGCGGCGGCCGCGAACGTGCCGCTGCCGCGATGAGCGGGGCCGCCGGGGACGGGCCCGCCGAGGCGACCGGGACGACCCGGGCGGGCGGGCCCGAGGTCCCCGCCGCCGTCGCGCTGGTCGACCGCGCCCTCGCGCTGCGCGGGGCCACCCTGCCGGCCG
>NZ_JAURWA010000046.1 GCF_030655195.1 Patulibacter sp.
GACGCCGGGCGGGCGAGCGGGACGGCGGGCGGGCGAGCGGGACGGCGGGCGGCGTCACGCCCTCAGTCGGCGGCGCGGTCCAGCCGCGCGTTGCGCGCCACGGGGACCATGAACCAGAACACCGCCAGGACCACGGCGGACCACCCGGCCGGCAGGTACGTGAGCCAGGAGTCGAACAGCCGGTCCCCGACGAGCAGCGCGGCGGCCACCAGCGAGACCGAGGTCGCCGCTGCGCCCGCGAGCAGCAGGCGGGTCCCGACGGCGACGATCCACACCGCCTGGCCGCGGTGCAGCAGGGCGCGGTGCAGCACGCTCGGGGCCAGCAGCAGCGCGGTCGCCAGCACGCCGGACATGATCGAGACGACGTAGGCGACCCGCCCCATCCCCTCCAGGTCGGCCTGGAACGGCACGGCGAAGAGGAACCCGATGATCACCTGGATGCCGACCGCCGACACGCGGGTCTCCATCAGGAGCTCGCCGAGCTGCCGGGTGTGGCGCTGCGACGGGGTCTCCCCCGTGCGCGGGTGCCGGTGCGCCCCGTGCTCCGCACGGCCGGGATGGTCGTCCTCGGTCACCGCGTCGGCGTCCGGAGGGTCCCCGTCGCGCCGCGCCAGGTGGTCCCCCGGGACGTCGTCCTGCGCGGCCGTCATGAGGGCATCATCCCCGTCGATTACCCGGACCGGGGGCCCCGGACCCAGGGCCGGTCCGGCCCGCGACGCCCCTCAGCGCCGAGGCCCGACGCCCATCGCCTCGCGCACGTCGGCGAGCACCGGGCGGGCGATCGCGCGGGCCTTCTCGGCGCCGAGCGCCAGGGCCAGCTCGATCGCCGCCTCGTCCTCGCGCAGGGCGACGTAGCGCTCCTGCACGGGCGCCAGCAGCGTGGTCACGGCGTCGGCCGTGGCGACCTTCAGGTCGCCGTAGCCCCGCGCGCCGACGAGGCTCGCCTCGACCTCGTCCGGGGTGCGGTCGCTCGCGGCGGCGAGGATGTCGATGAGGTTCGACACCCCGGCCTTGTCGGGGCCGCGGCGCAGGACGGGCGGGTCCTCCGAGTCGGTGACCGCGCGCTTGAACTTCTTCTCGATCGCCTTGGGCTCGTCGAGCAGGTACAGCGCGCCCTCGGGCGTCGACGACGACGTCGACATCTTCTTCTCGGGCGACTGCAGGTCCATGATCCGCGCGGCGACCGTGGGATAGACGCCCTCGGGGACGGTCAGGATCTCGGTGCCGCCGGTCCCGTCGGGGGCCGCGCCCCCGAAGCGGGCGTTGAAGCGCAGGGCGATGTCGCGCATCAGCTCGAGGTGCTGGCGCTGGTCGTCGCCGACGGGGACGCGGTCCGCGCGGAAGGCCAGGACGTCGGCGGCCATCAGCACCGGATAGAGGAACAGGCCGGCGGAGACGAGCTCGCGCTGCTGCCCCGACTTCTCCTTGAACTGGTGCATCCGGTTGAGGTCGCCGTGGGCCGTCACAGCGGTCAGGAGCCACGTCAGCTCGGGCACCTCGGGCACGTCGCCCTGGCGATAGAGGATCGACCGCTCGGGATCGATGCCCGCGGCCATCAGGAGCGCGATCGTGTCGTAGGTGCGGTCGCGCAGCTCGGCGGGGTCGTAGGCGACCGTCGTGGCGTGCAGGTCGACGACGCAGAAGATCGACTCGTCGCCGGCCGCCGCCGCGTCCTCCTGACCGGTGACGTAGTGCCGGATCGCCCCGAGGTAGTTGCCCAGGTGCTTGCGGCCGGTGGGCTGGATGCCGGAGTAGACGCGCACGGCGGGAGCGTATCCCGCGGGCGCCGCCGGTCGCTGCCCGGCGCCCGGCGCCGCGGCGGCGGGCGGTTCGAGCCCCTCGGGTAGCGTAGGGCCGGTCCGTCAGCTCCCCGGAAGGCTCCCCTTGTTCCAGCAGATCCTCGTCGGTTGCGACCGCGGCCCCGGGACCATCGACGCCCTGCGCCTGGCCACCGAGCTCGCCGGCCTGCGCGACGACACGGAGCTCGTCCTCGTGCACGCCTACGTCCCCAACGCCGCGCGCTTCGGTCGACGCGGCAAGGCGGAGGAGCTGGACGACGCGCTGCACGGCGAGGGCATGCAGCTGCTCGAGGAGCTCCGCGACGGCCTGCCGGGCGAGCTCCACGGGCGGATCGAGCTGCTCTCGCTGCCGGTCTCCTCCCCCGCCTACGCCCTGCACGACCTGGCGTCGGGCCGCGGCGCGGACCTCATCGTCATCGGTCCCGCCCAGCGCGGCCCGGTCGGCCGCCTGTTCCTGGGCAGCGACTCGACCGGGATCCTGCACGGCGCGCCGTGCCCCGTGGCGATCCCGGCGCGGACGGAGGGCCACGCTCACAGCGCCGACGCGACCCGCGAGATCGCCGCGATCGGCGTGGGCTACGACGGATCCGGCGTCGCCGACCGCGCCGTCGACCTGGCCGCGCACCTGGCCGTCGCGCTGGACCGCCCGCTCGACGTCATCGGGGTGGCGGACTTCGTCTCGGCGACCCCGCCGACCGACGGCTTCGGCGGCCCCGCCCCGATCCAGCCCCCGCCGGTGGATCCCGACATCGTCGACGCCGAGGTCGAGGCGCTGCTGCAGGAGCGCATCGCGAACCTCCCCGGCGGCGCCCGCGGCCGCGCGGTGACGCTGCACGGCGACGCCGCGGACCGCCTCGCCGACCGCTCCGCCGAGCTGCACCTGCTCGTCGTCGGCTCGCGCGACCACGGCCCGGTCCAGCACATCCTGCTGGGCAGCACCTCGCGCCGGGTCCTCGACGAGGCACGCTGCCCGGTGATCGTCGTGCCGCGGCCCGACGCCGACTGACCCGCCCGGCGGCGCCGGTGTCCCGGTCCCCGCCGGGACGCCGGGACCGGTGTCGGGCAAGGACGACGTCTCCGGCCTCCCGGCGGCCGGCAACGCGTCCCGACGCCGGTGCCCGCGGCGGCGCCGGGGCGCCTGTGGTTCGATGACCCGATGGACCTCGGACTGACCGGCAAGCGCGCGCTCGTGACCGGCGGCAGCCGCGGCATCGGCCTGGCGGTCGGCCGGGCCCTCGCCGCGGAGGGTGCGCAGGTCGCCCTGCTCGCCCGCGACGGCGACGCCGTGCGCTCGGCCGCAGCCGCCCTGCAGGACGAGACCGGCTCCCGCGTGATCGGCGTGGTGGCGGACACGGGCGACGACGCGGCCGTGCGGGCCGCCGTGGCCGAGGTCACCGAGGCGTTCGGGGGCATCGACATCGCGGTGAACGCCGCCGCCCGCCCCGCCTCCAGCGGCCCGTCGATGTCGGCGATCGAGACCACCGACGACCGCGTGCGCGAGGAGCTCGAGGTCAAGCTCCTCGGCTACCTGCGCGTCGCGCGGGCCGTCGCCCCGCAGATGGTCGACCGCGGCTGGGGTCGGATCATCAACGTCTCGGGCCTGAACGCCCGCCGCAGCGGCTCGGTCGCCGGCTCCGTCCGCAACGTCGCCGTCGCCGCCCTGACGAAGAACCTCGCCGACGAGCTCGGCCCGCTCGGCGTCAACGTCACCGTCGTCCACCCGGGGCTGACCCGCACGGAGCGGACGCCGGGCATGGTCGCCGCACGGGCCGAGGCCGATGGGACCTCGGAGACCGAGGCAGAGACCGCGCTGTCCGCCGACGTCTCGATCGGCCGCCTCGTCGACGCCGCGGAGGTCGCCGACGTCGTGGCCTTCCTCGCCTCGCCCCGCAGCGTCGCGATCAACGGCGACGCCGTGGCGGCGGGCGGCGGCCAGCTCGGGCCGATCTTCTACTGAGGGCGACGCGGCCGGACAGGGTCCGGAACCGCACCGCCCCCGCCCGAGCCGCCACGGAGCGACGGGGCCCGACCCGGGTGGGGATCGCCCGCCCGGACGGCCCGATCGTGCCTCAGCCGGTGAAGCTCGGCGCGGCCTGACGCGCCTCGAGCACCCGGACCCGTGCCCGCAGCGTGGACACACGGCCGTCCGCGGTCGTCGCCCGGAGCCGCACGACGTGCCGGCCCGGGACGAGCTTGGGCAGCGTCAGCCGGTTCATCCCGGCGACGGCCTTGAACGACCGGCCCGATCGCGACACCGACGCGATCGACCGCGTCGCCGCACCGTCGACCACGACCTGCACCGTGGCTGCCCGGCTGAGCCGGAAGCTCACCCGTGCCCGCCGCGGCGCCCGCACCCGGACGCCGTAGGAGAACCGGCTGAAGACCGCCTGCGGCTTCTCGGCGGGGGTCTTCGGAGGCTTCGGGGTGGTCGGGGTGGCCGGCACCGCAGGTGTCGCGGGTGTCGGCGCGGGGACGGTCGGCGCCGGGGTGTCCACGGGGGCGATCGGCGGGGCCGCCGGACCCGGATCGGCCGGGGCCTCGTCCGTCCCGGCCGGGCCGGCCAGGAACGCGACGGGATCGACGCGCCCGACGCGGTCGACCCCGGGGTCCGCGTACCAGAGGGCGCCGTCGGGACCGGGTGTGATCCGCCGGGGCGCGGCACCGGGCGACAGCCCGTCGGTCCGCATCAGGATCGACTTCGTGATCGGGTTGATCCGGCCGATGCCGGGAGCGACGCCGGTGTCCGTGAACCACAGCGCGCCGTCCGGGCCACGGGTGATGCCCGTGGGGGCCGAGCCGGCAGGGGTCGGGTACGTCGTGATCGCGCCCGTCGCGACGTCGACACGACCGATCGCCGACGCGAACGGGAGGGTGAACCACATGGCGTTGTCCGGGCCGGCCACGATGTCCTCGGGCGACCCCTCCTCGACCGCCGCAGGGAGTTGGTACTCAGCCTCGAACGACGCCTCGTAGTCGTCCTTCCGGGGTCCGAACGTGGCCACACCGACGGCGCCGGTGAAGTCGCTCGCGGTGTACCAGTACCGCTTGTCGGGGCCGAGCGCGATGCTGGTGACACCGATGTTCGCGTCCTCCGGCACGGGCGTGAAGTCGTAGCTGAAGACGGTCTCTTCGTCCTCGTTCAGCCCCTCGGAGTAGATCCCGAGCCCGCCCTCGTTGCCGCCCACGAACGCGGCGGTGCCGTTGGGACCGGCCACCACGTCGCGCAGCCCGGCGGGGCTCGACAGCGTGTCCGACGGAAGCTCGCTGATCGCACCGTCCGCGGCGACCCTGCCGAGCACGCCGTCGCCGTTGCCGGTGTCCTCGTCGTCCTCCGTGAACCACAGCGTGCCGCCCGGCCCGGAGGCGATGGCGTACGGGCGGGCGCCAGGACTGATCCCGGCGGTCAGGCGGGAGGCGGCGCCGTCCGTGGCCACCCGGACGAGGGCCCCATCAGCCGTGACCCAGAGGGCACCGCCGGGTCCGGCGACGAGGTCGCGGGGGCCCGTGGCCCCGGCGATCTGGAACTCCTGCGCGGAGGCGGCCGACGCCGCGCCCGCCCCCACGAGCGAGAGGGCGACCGGCGCACCTACGACCGTCGCCGCCGCGACGGCCCACGTGTGGACGCGCATCACTTCTTCAGCGGCAGGACGACACGCTTGTTGCCGCGCTTCAGCGGTGCGGTCGCCTCGATCCGCCCGATGCTCTGGAAGTCGCAGTAGGGGCCGGTCCCCGGCACGGGCACCGAGGCGGGCCCGGTGATCGGATTGTCCTTGTCCACCATGATGTAGCCGCGGAAGCGGGCGAACTCGATCTGGGTGCGGTACTTGACGCGGCGCTTCGCAGGAACCTTCACGGCGTGCCGGACGTTCTCGGGGATGTCGAGCGAGGCGACCGCGTCCAAGCCGTACTGGGACTTGAAGGTCATCAGCAGGTTGTCGACCCCGGCCTTGTCCCCGGGCGTGATGTTCTTCGTCGTCCGCAGGGTGACGGGGCTCGTCTTCTTCGTGAGGACCGTCTCGATGCGGTCCTCCTTGGTGCGATTGATCAGCGTGAACGTCTGCTTGATGACGATCCGCCCGTAGGCGCTCGTCCACTGGATGCCGGGCGCGCAGTTGCGCTCGCTGACGGTCGCCTCCGCGCTCGGGGCGAGGGCCGCTGATGCAGCCAGGGGGACGAGGACGACGGCGGCGGCGGTGCGGACGGGACGCATGCATGGGCTCCTGAGCGGGCGGGACGGTGGACTGCTGGACAGCCGGGGGTCACCTGCCCACGCGCCACACGACGCAAACCGCGCCTTCATGAGAGTTCGGGGCACCGCGGTCGGTCCCGCAGGCTCACGGATCGACGGGACCGGAGCGGTGCGTCGACCGTCGCCCCGTTCGTATGCTCCCCCGATGCGCGTGACCGTCCCCCTGCTCGCGGCGACGGTCACCGTCCTCGCCGCCGCACCGTCCGCCCACGCCGCCGTCCGCCCCGTCGGCGACCGCTCGCCCCTGGGCACCGAGCAGCTCTCCGACGAGGTGCGGATCACCCGCTGGGCCTCCCCCATCGGCGCTCCCGTGGTCCGTGCCCGGCCCGAGGCCGACGCACCGGTCGTCGGCCGACTGCGGCAGGAGACCGAGGACGGGCGCGAGGAGACCGTGGTCGTCCGCCGCTCGCGCGTGCGGGCCGACGCGGTGTGGGTGCACGTGCGGTTCGCCGCCGGCGCTCCGGGCAGGCCCGCCGTCGGCTGGGTCCGCCGCGACGACCTCGACACGTTCCACGTCGCCCTCGGCCGGGTCGTCGTCGACCGGCGGACGCTGCGCGCCGCGTTCACCGACGAGGACGGGCGCACCGCCTGGAGCGCGCGGATCGGCGTCGGGACCGCAGCCACGCCGACCCCCGGCGGCCGGTTCTTCGTGCGCGAGCGCCTGAAGGCGCTCGATGACGGCAACGGGCTCTACGGCCCGTACGCGATCGGCACGAGCGCCTACGCCTCGGTGTCCGACTGGCCGCGCGGCGGCGTCGTGGGCATCCACGGCACCGACGCGCCGGCGCTGATCCCGGGACGGCCGTCGCACGGCTGCGTCCGGCTGCGCAACGAGGACGTCCGGCGCCTCGTGCGGCTGGTCGGGCGCGGGACGCCCGTCCTCATCCGCTGACCGGGTGCGGGCCGCGGCCCGCACCCCGGCTCAGTCCCGCATCTCCTCGGCCAGCTTCGTCAGCACCCGGGCGTGGATCGCCCGCATGCCGTTGGGGGCGAAGGTCTTCTCGAAGAAGCCGCCCACGCCGCCGGCGCCCTGCCAGGTGGTGTGGATCTTCACGGTCGAGGTGCGGTCCGACAGCGGCTTCGCCGTCCAGGTCGTCACCAGGGTCGAGTTGCGGTCGCGCTCGACGACGTCGCCCTCGGAGGTCACGTCGACGTCGGCGATCACGTCGCGCGAGCGCTTCTTCGTCGCCTGCAGCGTCCACGCCGCCACGGTCCCGTCGCCCGTGCCGCCCTCGAGCACGCGGTACTCGCGGTACTCGTCCGTGAGGATGCGCGGCCGGACCGTCGCGTAGTCCTGCAGCGCCGTGCGCACGGCGTCGGCGGGCGCCGGGATCTGGGCTTCGGTGTGGACGTCGATCTGACTCATGCGGTGACGGACCTCGGGGGTCGGGGAAGCGGACGTGGGAGCGGCGGGCCGGGCCCGTCGTCCACCGTGGATACGGGGCGACGGGCGCGGGCGGACGAGCCGGCTCAGGCGATGGGCTGGCGGATGCGCGGCTTCTTCGCCGCGCCGGCCTCGTCGAGCCGACGGACCGGCGTCGAGTACGGGGCGTTCTGGGCGATCGTCGGGTCCTCGCCGGCCTCGCGGAGGATCTCGGCCAGGGCCTCGGCGAACGCGTCGAGCGTCTCGCGCGCCTCGGTCTCGACGGGCTCGATCAGGAGCGCCTCCTCGACCAGCAGCGGGAAGTAGACCGTCGGCGGGTGGAACCCGTGGTCGAGCAGTCGCTTGGCCAGGTCGAGCGTGCGGATGCCCAGCTCGCGCTTCATCGGGCCGCCGGAGATGACGAACTCGTGCATGCAGCGCGTGCCGAACGCGAGCGGCAGCTGCTTGCGCACGCCCAGCTCTTCGAGCTTGGCCAGCAGGTAGTTCGCGTTCAGGACCGCGACCTCCGAGGCGTCCTTCAGCCCCGAGCCACCGAGGCTGAGGATGTAGGAGTAGCAGCGCACGAAGACGCCGTAGTTGCCCTGGAAGCCGCGCAGCTTGCCGATCGTCTTCGAGCCCGGGGCGCCGTCGGGGAGACGGTCGGGGTCCGAGACGAGGTCGAAGCGGTGGGTCGTGCCCTCGCCGTCGGCCGCGGGGACCTCCTCGCGCCGGATCACGGGCACCGGCACGTACGGGGCGATGCGGTCCGAGACCGCGATCGGGCCGGAGCCCGGGCCACCGCCGCCGTGGGGCTGGGTGAACGACTTGTGCAGGTTGAAGTGCACGATGTCGAAGCCCATGTCGCCCGGGCGCGAGATGCCCATGATGGCGTTGAGGTTGGCGCCGTCGTAGTAGAGGACGCCGCCGACGCCGTGGACGATCGAGGCGATCTCCTCGATGTTCGGGTCGAAGATCCCCAGGGTGTTGGGGTTGGTCAGCATGATCAGCGCGACGTCCTCGTCGGCCTTCGCCCGCAGGTCGTCGATGTCGACGCCGCCGTCGGGGTTCGTCGCGACCTTGACGACCTCGAGGCCGGCCATCGTCACCGTCGCCGGGTTCGTGCCGTGCGCCGTGTCCGGCGTCAGGACCTTCGTGCGCTTCTCGCCGCGGGCCTCGTGGTAGGCGCGCGCCAGGAGGACGCCGGCGAGCTCGCCGTGCGACCCGGCCGACGGCTGCAGGCAGACGTGCGGCAGGCCGGAGACCTCGGCCAGCTGGCGCTCCAGGCCGTACATGACCTCCAGCGCGCCCTGGGCGTGGTCGGCCGTCTGGAACGGGTGCAGCCGGGCGTGGCCGGGCAGCGCGCCGACGCGCTCGTGCAGGCGCGGGTTGTACTTCATCGTGCACGACCCGAGCGGGTAGAAGCCCGTGTCGAGATCGAAGTTGCGGCGGCTCAGGCGCACGTAGTGGCGGACGAGCTCGGGCTCGGTCACCTGCGGCAGGCGCGCCGGGGCCTTGCGGCGGAACGCCGCGGGGATGATCTCGTCGAGCGCGACCTCGGGGACGCCCGCGTCGGGGGCGACGAACGCGCGGCGGCCGGCGACGGACTTCTCGAAGATCGTCGTCGCGTGGTCGCGCTGGATCGGGTTGACCGACGTGGTCGGCGCGGCCAGCGGACGCGGGTCGGAGCCACCCGCGGCGGGCAGCACGGCCTCGCGGGCGATGGCGCTGTCGTCGCCGATGTGGACGTCCTTGGTGCCGCGGCCGGTGGTGTTCTCGGTCGTGCTCATGCGGAGATCTCCGTCCGGGCGTTGGCCGACGTCGCGCCACCGCGCTGGGCGGCGATCGCGTCGCCGATCAGGGCGGCGAGCTCGTCGATCTGCTCCTTCGTGCGCTGCTCCGTGACGGCGACCAGCAGGCCGTCGTCGTAGGTGCCCGCGTGGGTGCGGGTCAGCGCGAGGCCGGGGTTGACCCCGTGGTCCTGCACGTACGAGACGAGCTGCTCGACGTCGACGCCCGGCAGGCGCAGCGCGAACTCGCGGACGACGGGCTGCTCGTGGAGCAGCTCGACGCCGTCGATCGCGGCCAGCGTGGTGCGGGCGTAGTGGGTGCGCTGCACGAGCAGGTTTGCCAGCTCCGGCAGGCCCTCGCGACCGAGCCAGCCGAGGTAGACGACGCCGGCCAGGGCGTTGAGCGCCTGCGAGGTGCAGATGTTCGAGGTCGCCTTCTCGCGACGGATGTGCTGCTCGCGGGTCTGCAGCGTCAGGACGAAGCCGCGGCGGCCGTCGACGTCGACGGTCTCCCCCGCGATGCGGCCGGGCATGCGGCGGAGGAACGCCTCGCGCGCGGCGAAGAAGCCGAACGACGGACCGCCGAAGTCCAGGCGGTTGCCGAGGGTCTGGCCCTCGCCGACGGCGACGTCCACACCCGTCTCGCCGGGGGGCGCCAGGACGCCGAGGGTCAGCGGGTCGTAGGCGCCGATGACCACGGCGGGGCTGTCGTCCTTGGCCGCGTCGGAGAGCGCCTGAACGTCCTCGACGGCGCCGAGGAAGTTCGGCTGCTGGAGGATCGCGCAGGAGGTCTCGCCGTCGACGGCGGCGGCCCACGCCTCCTGGTCGGTCGCGCCGTCCTTCAGCGGCACGACGACGACCTCGCTGCCGTAGCCCACCGCGAGCGTGCCGAGCATCTGGATCGTGTGCGGGTGCACGCCGGCGGAGACGACGATCCGCTTCTTGCCGTTGACGAGCTTGGCCAGGTAGGCGGCCGCACCGACGGCGGAGGGGCCCTCGTAGACCGACGCGTTGGAGACGGGCAGCGCCGTGAGCTCCGAGATCGCGGTCTGGTACTCGAACATGACCTGCAGGCCGCCCTGGGAGACCTCGGGCTGGTACGGCGTGTACGGGGTCAGGAACTCCGACCGGCCGAGCAGCATGTCGATGATCGACGGGACGTAGTGGTCGTACATCCCCGCCCCGAGGAACGTGACCTCGTCCTCGGCCGACGTGTTGCGCGCTGCCAGGGACGCCAGCTCCGTGTAGACCTCCTGCTCCGAGAGGCCCTCCGGGATGTCGAGCGGCCGGTCCAGCAGCAGGCTCTGCGGGATCTGCTCGGCGATCAGCTCGGAGATCGAGGAGACCCCGACAGCGGCCAGCATGGCTTCGCGGTCGGCGTCGGTGGCGGTGGTGTAGCGGGTCACGTGATGCCCTTCGGGAGGGGACGGAGAGTGCCCGTCCGCCGCGTCGGCGGTCGCCCGTGGGCGGCCGACGCGGGGACGGGGAGCGGTCTAGTCGAGCGACGCGACGTACGCGGCCTGGTCCAGCAGCGCGTCGACCTGAGAGGGATCCGACAGCCGGACCTTGATCATCCAGCCGTCCTCGTAGGAGGACTCGTTGATCGACTCGGGGCTGTCCTCGAGCGCCGGGTTGACCTCGACGACCTCGCCCGACAGCGGGGCGATGACGTCGGAGACGGCCTTGACGGACTCGACCTCGGCGTAGCTCTCGTCCTTGGTGACGGTCGAGCCGACGTCGGGCGCGTCGAAGAAGACGACCTCGCCCAGCGCGTCCTGGGCGAACCAGGTGATGCCGAACGTCGCTACGTCGCCGTCGATGCGGGCCCAGTCGTGCTCGGGGTGGTACTTCAGGTCTTCGGGGTACGACGCGTCGGCCATTGCTGCTCCTGTTACGGGATCGGTGTGCGGGTCGGTTGAGTCCGGGCCCCGTCGGGCGTCGGGGGGAAGGGTGTGGGGCGGGAGCGGGCCGCGCCGGACGCCGGCCGACGCCGCGGAGCGCAGCGGACCGGTCCTGGCGCGCAGGGCCGCATCCCTAGGACGGGCGCTGGTAGAGCGGCTTGGTCGCGACCTCGGCGGGGCGGACCCGGCCGCGGACGTCGATCTGCAGCGGGGTGCCCAGGTCGGAGCGCTCGACCGGCACGTACGCCATGCCGATGCCGACGCCGAGGCTCGGCGAGAACGTGCCGCTGGTGACGGTGCCCCCGTCGACGACGGTGTTGCCCCCGCGCGGGATCCCCTTGTCGGTGAAGCGGAACGGGACCAGCTTCTCGCCGTGCGGGGAGCCGTCCTTGCGGGCCTTCGCCACGGCCTCGGAGCCGACGAAGCCCGTGGACTCCTTGCAGGCCCAGCCCAGGCCGGCGCCGATCGGGTCGCGGTCCTCGGACAGGTCGTTGCCGTAGAGGTGGAAGCAGGCCTCCATGCGGAGGGTGTCGCGGGCGCCCAGGCCGATCGGGACGGCCCCGGCCTCGAGCAGCGCGTCCCAGAGCGCGGGCGCGGCGGCGGGTGGGACGAGCAGCTCGACGCCGTCCTCCCCCGTGTAGCCGGTGCCGGCGACGAGGACGTCGGCGTCGTTCCAGATCGCGCCGCCGGTCTGGAAGCGCAGCGGCAGCTCGTGGCCCAGGACCTGCGAGGCGATGCGCCGGGCGTCGGGGCCCTGGACGGCGAGCATCGCGAACTCGTCGAACGCGTCCTCGACCGTGACGTCGTAGTCCTGCGCCCAGCGGCCGAACCACGCGAGGTCCTTCACGTGGTTGCTGGCGTTGGTGACGGTCAGGTAGACGTCGTCGGCCAGGCGGTAGGTGAAGAGGTCGTCGATGACCCCGCCGTCCTCGAGGCAGAGGACGGAGTACTGCGCCCCGCCCACGACGAGCCTGTCGACGTCGTTGGAGAGGATCCGCTGGAGGAACTCGGCCGCCTGCGGACCGTGGGTCCTGATCTCGCCCATGTGCGAGACGTCGAAGACCCCGCAGCCGCTCCGCACGGCGAGGTGCTCCTCCTTGACCCCCGCGTACTGCACGGGCATCTCCCACCCGGCGAACGGGACCACGCGGGCCCCGGCGGCGAGGTGCCGCTCGTACAGCGGCGTGCGCCGCAGATCCGTCGTGGAACTCACCGCGCCAGCCTACCAACGGCCCTGCCCGGAACCCGGGGCGGCCGGGTGCATGCGACACCCCGGGGTGCGTCGCGCCCGGAAGGGCGACACCCCGTGGTGCGGAGCGGGCGCTCGGCCGCACCCGAGACGCTCGGGACGGGGCCCGGCCCCTCTCCGGGTGTCCCGAGCCTCGCCGAAGTCCGACGCGGCCGGACCCGAGACGCTCGGGACGGGGCCCGGTCCCTCTCCGGGTGGCCCGAGCCCCGCCGAAGTCCGACGCGGCCGGACCCGAGACGCTCGGGACGGGGCCCGGTCCCCTCCTCAGCGCAGGAAGGCGGGGATGTCGATGTCGTCGTCGCCGATCTCGAGCGACGAGCCGGTCTGGCGACCGGGGCGCGGGGCACGGTCGTCCTCGCGACCACGGCGTGGACGCTCGGCACTGCGCTCGTACCGCTCGGAGCGCTCCGGCCGCTCGGTGCCGCGGCCCGGGCGGGACGCCGGCTGGCTGCTCGACGCGGCCTGACGCGCGGCGCGGGTCTTGTCGAAGCCGGTGGCGATGACCGTGACGCGGATCTCGTCGCCCATGTCCTCGTCGATGACCGCGCCGAAGATGATGTTCGCGTCGCCGTCGGCGGCCTGCTGGACGATCTCGGCGGCCTCGTTGACCTCGAACAGGCCGAGCTCGCGCCCGCCCGTGATGTTCAGCAGGATGCCGGTGGCGCCCTCGACCGAGTCCTCGAGCAGCGGGCTGGAGATCGCCTGCTTGGCGGCCTCGCCCGCGCGGGTCTCCCCACCGGACTGACCGATGCCCATGAGCGCGGTGCCGGCGTCGTGCATGACGGTCCGGACGTCCGCGAAGTCGAGGTTGATCAGGCCGGGGATCGTGATCAGGTCGGTGATGCCCTGGACGCCCTGGCGCAGCACGTTGTCCGCGGAGCGGAACGCGTCGAGGATCGACGTGCGCTTCTCGACGAGACCGAGCAGGCGGTCGTTGGGGATGACGACGAGCGTGTCGACGACCTCGCGGAGGCGGTTGATGCCGTCCTCGGCCTGACGCATGCGCTGGCTGCCCTCGAAGGAGAACGGGCGCGTGACGACGCCGACGGTCAGCGCGCCGATCTCGCCCTTGGCGATCTCGGCGATGACGGGGGCCGCACCGGTGCCGGTGCCGCCGCCCTCGCCGGCGGTGACGAAGACCATGTCCGCGCCCTTGAGCGCATCGCGGATCTCGTCGCGGGACTCGGAGGCGGCGGCGTGGCCGACCTCGGGGTTGGCGCCCGCGCCCAGGCCACGCGTGACCTCGCCGCCGATGTTGATCTTGATGTCGGCGTCGCACATCTGCAGCGCCTGGGCGTCGGTGTTGCAGGCGACGAACTCGACGCCGCGCAGGCCCGCGTCGATCATGCGGTTGACGGCGTTGGTGCCGCCGCCGCCGACACCGACGACCTTGATGACGGCGAGGTAACTGCCGGTGGCGTCCATAAGAAGTGTGTGTCTCCGGTCCTGGGGGTGCGCTGGGGGTTGAGGGAACGAGGGTCGTCCCGACCGCGAGCGCCCAGTGGGTCAAGGTAGGTGCGCCTGGACCACGTTGTCAACGCCAATGATAAGCACGCAACGGGGATTGCACGCCCATTCTCGACGTCGACAGGAGCCTCAAGTAGCCGGGCCTCAGGCTGTGGTTCAGGGTGTGGTCTGGGCCGCTGGCGCCGTGCCGCCGCCCGACGGGGTGGCGCCGCCGCCCGTCCCCGGGACCGCCGTCCCGGTGCCCGTCGTGCCGGAATTCGTGCCCCCTCCGGTGCCTGCGGAGCCGGTCGCCGGGCTGCCCGTCTGGGTCGCGGTGCCCGTGGAGGCGCCGCCGGAGGCCGGCGTGGCGGGTGCCGCGGCGGCCGGAGCGGCCGCC
>NZ_JAURWA010000050.1 GCF_030655195.1 Patulibacter sp.
ACCTCGGTCGCGCTGCGCTCGCGGACGACGGACGCCGCCGAGGGCGTCCCGTCGACCGCGATCGTCGCCGTCGCCCCGCCGCCGGCCGCGTCGACCGGCGCGCGCGTCCGCGTCTCGGGACTGCGCCTGACCCCGCGCCGCGTGTCGGCGCGGGTCAGCCTGCGCTCGTCGGTCCGGGTCAGCGTGCAGCGCCGCGCCGCCGGGCGCTGGCGCACGGTCGCCACGAGGCTGCTGCGGGCGACCCGCCCGGGATCCGTCGTCGCGCGCCTGCGGCCGCTCCCGGCCGGGCGCTACCGCATCGTCGTCCGGGCCCGCGCGGCCGACGGACGGGCGACGACGCGGCGTGCGACGGTGAGGGTGCGCTGAGGCGGGGCGGGCCTCAGCCGCCCTCGACGGTCCCGTCGACCACGCCGTCGCCCGTGCGACCGGCAGCGGGCAGCGCCCCGACCGGCCGGAGCCAGCGGCGGACGTGGGAGTAGACCTTGGCGTCGTGCAGCAGGGCGAAGTGGTCGACGCCACCGAGGATCACGACGTCGTCCTCCTCGAACGCCAGGCGGCGGTCGCCCTTGGCCCGCGACGACGCGCTGGCGGGCGTCACGAGCAGGTCGCCCAGGACGTTGGCCGCCAGCCACGACTCCGGGTTGCGGGCCATCGTCGTCCCGACGGCGTGGTGGTGGACGCCCTCCAGCAGCGGCACGGCGGTGCCGCGCTCGCCCCACGGCCAGCGGTCGACCGACAGCGGGGTGTCCTCCATGAGGATCGCGCCGTCGCGCAGGTCGAGCACCCCGTCGCTGCGCAGCTCGAGCAGGTCGGCGAAGAGCTTCGTCTCGGGCAGCAGACCGGCGGCCCAGTGGGCGGTCGCGGCCGCGCGCTCGAGGTTGGCACCCAGGTGCGGCGTGCCCAGCGTGACGACGTCGTTGAGCGGGTCGACCCAGCCGTGCCCGGTCTCGGCGGCCACCGCGCACGCGCTGCGGCAGACGAGCCCGCCCATGGAGTGCCCGATCAGCGCCAGGTCGCGCACGCCTCCGGGCCAGACGGCCACGAGCTGCTCGAGGACGCTGGCCAGCTCCGCACCGTTCTGGGGGATCCGGCGGCCGCTGTTGTAGCGGATCGACACCACGTCGTAGTCGAGGTCGCGGTGCAGGCGCCGGGCGTAGTAGGCGTCCTCGTCCGAGCCGAGCTCCCAGGCGGCGTCGGTCATGCAGAGGCCGTGGACCAGCACGGCCACGCGGCCGCTGGGCAGGGGGAACCGACGGCGCAGCTCGGCGGGCTCCAGGGGCAGGTCCTCACCCTTGACGCGGACGGTCATCCGCAGCGCGAGCGGGCTGTCCTCCGTGGCGAACCGGGCCCCGAACGCGCCGTTGAGCGCGCCCAGGAGCGCGACGCCGATCGGGCGGTCCGCCAGCGCCCGCAGGTCGTCGCCCGGGGGTCGGACGACGGTGGCGGTCCGGGCGATGCCCCGGACGGCGACGGTCCCGATGCCCCGCACGGCGGCGTAGACCCCGTCGGCGATCCCGTCGTGCGCGGCACGGACGGAGCCCGCGGCGGGACCGGCGGCGCGGGCGGCGCCGAACACCCGACGGGCGATCGCGCGATGGGTGCTCTGGACGTGGGCGACGCCACCGGCGAAGGCGCGGGCGGCCCCGTCGCCGACGGCCTCGAGCTCGTCGGCCCTCATCGTGCGTCCCCGGGGCGGGTGGGGTGCGGTCCAGGCGGCAGCATCATCGGTGCACAATCGTACACCGAACAGTGGCGCCCGTTACAGGCGTCGCTCAGCCCCGCGGCCCCGCGACCTCGTCGGCGACGTCGGCGAAGCGCTCGCGCAGGTCGCGCTTGAGGATCTTGCCGCTGGCGTTCTTGGGCAGTGCGTCGACGATCCGGAACGCCTTGGGCACCTTGAAGCCCGCGAGCTGCTCCCGGCAGTGGACGCGCAGCGCCTCGGCGTCGACCGACGCCCCGTCGCGCGGCACGACCACGGCGACGACGCACTCGATCCACTCGGGGTGCGACAGGCCGATCACGGCGACCTCGGCGACGGCGTCGTGGCCGTAGATCGCCTCCTCGACCTCGCGGGAGGCGACGTTCTCGCCGCCCGTCTTGATCATGTCCTTGATCCGGTCCACGACGGTGAGGTAGCCGTCCTCGTCCATCACGCCGAGGTCGCCGGAGTGGAACCACCCGCCGGCGAACGCCGCCGCGGTGCGATCGGGGGCGTCGAGGTAGCCGTGGATGGCGTGCGGGCTGCGCAGGACGATCTCGCCGATCTCGCCCACGGCCACCGCGCTGCCGTCGGGCGCGGCGACGCGCGCCTCGACGTTCAGGGCCGCCCGCCCGGCCGACCCCGCCTTGTGCAGCTGGTCCTCCGGCCGCAGGACCGTCGACAGCGGGGCCATCTCGGTCTGGCCGTAGAAGTTCCAGAGCCGCAGCTCCGGCCGGCGCCGGCTGAGCTCCCGGAGCACCTCGACGGGCATGATCGCCGCTCCGTAGTAGCCCTTGACGAGCGTCGAGAGGTCGCGGGTGTCGAAGTCCGGGTGGCGCAGCAGGCCGATCCAGACCGTCGGCGGGGCGAAGAACGTCGTGGCCCCGTGCTCCTCGATCGTCGCCAGGACCGTGGCCGGGTCCGGTGCCGGGAGGATCACGCTCGTCATCCCGAGCTGGATCGCCGGGACGAGGAAGACGTGCTGCTGGGCGCAGTGGAAGAGGGGGAGGGCGTGCAGCTGGACGTCCGAGGCGGCCATCTCGCCGTCGACCATGCACGTCGAGTAGTTCGCGATCAGCGCCTCGTGGGACAGCACGGCCCCCTTCGGCCGCGACTCCGTGCCCGACGTGTACAGGACCTGCGCCGGCGCGTCGGAGGCGATGATCAGATCGTCCGGCCACGGGTCGCCGTCCTCCAGGAGCGCGTCGAACGGCTCCCACGCGTCGCGCTCGCCGTCCGCGTCGATTACGGCGCGCACCCGCAGGCGGTCCGCGGCGTCGGCTACGTCGACGGCCTCGTCGGCGGCCGTGAGCAGGGCGTCCTGCGCGAGCAGCGCGACCGCGCCGGAGTGCTGCAGGACGTAGCCGACCTCGGACCCGCCGAGCATGAAGTTCACGGGCACCAGGACGGCCCCGGCCCGGGCGACGCCGAAGATCGCCTGCACGTACGGCAGGCCGTTGCGGGCCAGGAGGGCGACGCGGTCGCCCGGGCCGATCCCGCGGGCCGCCAGCGACGAGGCGATGCGGTCCGCGTCGGCGTCGAGCTCGGCGAAGGTGCGGGACCGCGGGTCGGGGACGCCGGCCTCGAGCACCGCCGTCCGGTCCGGGAACCGCCGGGCGGAGCGGTGCAGCAGGTCGGCGAGGGTCTGCCGGCGGGCGCGGGCGACGGTGTCCTCCAGGGAGGAGGAGGCGGCGGTCGTCGGGACGGCGGGGGAGCTCATCGGCCGATCCTCCCACGGGACGCGGGCCGTCCGGGGACGATGCGCGGCGGGGCGCTCCGGGCTCGAATCCACGGCCCGGCGGGCGTCGACGCCCGTCCGCGCGGGCCGGCGGGCGCACCCGGCTACCCTCCCGGGGTGGCTGATTGGCGCTACGAGGAGCACCTGCGCTCACCCGTCGGGCTGGCGGAGCTCCCGTCGGAGGGGCACGACGGCGTCGCCGGCGGTGCCGCGTGCGGCGACCTCGTCCGGATCGTGGTGCGCGTCGAGGGCGACCGGGTCGCCGCGGCGGGCTTCGTCGCCGAGGGCTGCGGCGCCCTGACCGTCTGCGGCTCCGTCGCCTGCGAGCTGCTCGACGGCGCCTCGATCCGCGACGCCGCCCGGGTCTCCGTCGACGCCCTCGCCGAGGGGGTCGGCGGTCTCCACCCCGGCAAGCGCCACGCCGCCGAGCTCGTCGCCGACGCCCTGCACCGCGCCCTCGGGGCGGCGGTCGCCGCCGACGCCGCGGTCGACCCCGACGTTCCCGCCCGCGGCACCCTGGTCGCCATGAGCGGCGGGGTCGACTCCGCCGTCGCCGCGCTGAAGGCCGGGCCCGACGCGGTCGCGGTCACGCTCGAGCTGTGGCGCGACCCCCAGAACGACGCCGAGTCGTCCTGCTGCTCGCACTCCGCCGTCCGGCGGGCCCGCGACCTGGCCCACCGGATGGGCATGCCGCACCTGACGCTCGACCTGCGCGACGCGTTCCGGGACGGCGTGGTCACCCCCTGGATCGAGGACCACCGCCGGGGCCTGACCCCGAACCCGTGCGTGCGCTGCAACGGCAACGTGCGCCTCGACGCCATGCTCGACCTGGCCGACCGGATCGGCTGCGAGACGCTGACCACCGGCCACTACGCGCGGACGACCGAGGACGGGCTGCTGCGCCTGGCCGCCGACCCGGGCAAGGACCAGGCGTACATGCTCAGCGGCCTGCGCCCGTCGTCGGTGGCGCGCATGCGCTTCCCGCTCGGCGCGCTGCTCAAGCCCCAGGTCCGGGCGCTGGCCGAGGAGGCCGACCTCCCCGTCGCACGCACCCCGGACTCGCAGGACCTCTGCTTCCTCGCCGGCACCGGGCGATCCGAGTTCCTCGCCCGGCACGGCGGCCTGGTCGACCGGCCGGGGCGGATCCTCGACGCCGAGACGGGGGAGACCCTCGGCGAGCACCAGGGCGCCCACCTCTACACGCTCGGTCAGCGCCGCGGTCTCGGCGTCGGCGGGGGCACGCCGCGCTACGTCGTGGGCACCGACGTCGACACGAACGTCGTGACCGTCGGCCCGAAGGAGCTCCTGATGACCGATCAGGTGCGCCTGACCGACGTCGTCCTGCACGTCGACGCCTGGCGCGTCGACGGGGTGAAGCTCCGCTACCGCCAGCAGCCCCGGCGCGCCCGGGTGATCGCCTCGCCCGGCGCCGGCGAGCGCGGCGAGGGCGCGGTCGTCCTGGAGGAGCCGCTCCTGCAGGCCGCCCCGGGGCAGACCGCGATGCTGCTCGACGGCGACGTCGTCGTGGGCTCGGGCACGCTGGCCTGAGCGGCCGCCGACGCCGGCCCCGGGCGGGCGCAGCGGCGCACGACCCTGGGCCGCGTCGCTCCGGGGCCGGCCCACCGTCGGCCGGGGCGCCTCAGTCCTGGCTCGACGGCAGCGTCAGCACGAAGGTCGCGCCGCCGCCGGGGGTCTCCTCGACGTCGATCGTCCCGCCGTGGACGGTCGCCACCTGCCGCACGATCGCCAGTCCCAGGCCGCTGCCGTGGCGCCCGCGGGACGTGTCGCCGCGGCGGAAGCGGTCGAAGATCCGCTCCCGCTCCTCGTCCGTCACCCCGCCGCCGTGGTCGACGACGCGGACGACGGCCGGGCGCCCCGCGTCCGACCCGGCGCCGGCGTGCCCGGCTCCCGGTCCTGTGCCGGCGTGCCCCGCCCACAGGGGGGCGCCCGGAGCGTCGAGGGGCGCCGCAGCGGCTGAGGCGCCGGAGGTGGAGGGCCGACCGGGGGCGCCGCTCGTCGCCGCGGGAGCGGGGGAGTCCGCAGTCGTCCCGACGTGCACCTCGACCGGTCCGTCGCCCCGCGCCCCGTGCAGCGCCGCGTTGTTCAGCAGGTTCTGGATCGCGCGGGCCAGCCGGTCGGGGCGCCCGGCCACCACGACGGGGCTCGTCGTCGTCGTGAACGTCACGCCGCGGTGGTCACGCCGGGCCCGGCCGACGCACTCCTCGGCCAGGCCGTCCAGCGCGACGGGCTCGTCGGCGCCGTGGTCGGGCGTGTCGCCGCGCGCGAGCTCGATGAGGTCCGCCACGAGCGCCCCGAGGTCCTCGGCCTGGTCGCGGACGTCCGCCAGGATCGACCGGCGCTCCTGCGGGCTCAGCGCCTCGTCGTCCTCGAGCAGCACCTCGGCGTTCGTGCGCAGGCTGGTGACCGGGGTGCGTAGCTCGTGCGAGGCGTCGGCGACGAGGTTGCGCTGCTCGTCCATGGAGCGGTCCAGCTCCGCCCGGGAGCGCTGCAGCCGGGCCAGCATCCCGTTGAAGCGGCTGGTCAGCTCGCCGACCTCGTCGGCGGCCCGGACGGGCAGCCGGCCGTCCAGGTCGGCGGTCGCCTCGACGTGCGCGGCGGCCGCCGCCAGGTCGGTGACGGGACGCAGCACCCGGCGCGCGGTCGCCCGCGCCAGCAGCGCGGCGGTGCCGACCACGAACACGCCGACCAGCAGCAGGACGATCCACAGCGTCCGCAGCGCGGAGTCGACGCCGGACATCGAGCGGGCGAACTGGAACGCCTCGACGTCGAGGCCGAACCGCGCGTAGCGCAGGCGCTCGAGGTCGCCGACGGGCACCGTGATCATCCGCAGCCGGGTCCCGTCCACGGTGACGTCGCGGGGGTCGCTGACCACGCCGCGGGCCACGGCGTCGCGGTCCGTCGTGGTGACGGGCAGCTCGACGTCGCCGCCCAGCGGCGCGGATCCGGTGGCGCTGAGGGCCTGGGTGTAGTCGGCGGGGCCGCCGTCGCGGACCGGGGGACGGGGCGGCAGGACGCTGCCGTAGTCGCCGCCGGTCGGCCCACCGCCGCCCTGCACCCCGCCGAGCACGCGACCGGGGCGTGGCCCGCGACCGTCGACCGCCGCCCGGGCCTGCGCGCGCAGCCCGTCGTCGACGTTGCCCTGCAGCACCGATCGCGTCGTCAGCCAGGCCGCGGCGCCCGCGGCGAGGACGACGAGCAGGGCGACCAGGGCGACCGTGAGCGCGAGCCGGCGGCGCAGCGGCACCCGCTACGCCTCCCGCAGCGCGTACCCGACGCCGCGCACCGTGTGCAGCAGGCGCGGCTCCCCGGCCTCCTCGGTCTTGCGCCGCAGGTAGCCGATGTAGACGCCCAGGGCGTTCGACGTCGCGCCGAGGTCGTAGCCCCACACGTGCTCGAAGAGCTGGGTGCGGGAGAGGACGACCCGCGGATGGCGCAGGAACAGCTCCAGCAGCGAGAACTCCGTGCGGGTCAGCTCGATCGGCCGCTCGCCGCGGTGGACCTCGCGGGTCACGGGGTCCAGTCGCAGGTCGGAGAAGCGGACGGCCTCGCGACCCTCGCCCTCCTCGGGCACCTCGGCCCGGCGCAGCAGCGCCCGGACCCGCGCGCGGAGCTCCCGGAGCGCGAAGGGCTTGGAGAGGTAGTCGTCCGCCCCGGCGTCGAGGCCGTCGACCCGGTCGTCGATGCCGTCCCGCGCGGTCAGCATCAGGACGGGGGTGCGGTCGCCGGCGGCCCGCAGGCGCCGACAGACCTCGAGACCGTCGACACGGGGCATCATCACGTCCAGGACGACGAGGTCGGGGGTGCTGGCGGCGAGCCGGTCGAGCGCGAGCTGCCCGTCGACGGCGACGGCGACGTCGTGCCCGTCCAGGCGCAGCGCCCGCTCCAGCGCGGTGACGAGTGCGGGTTCGTCGTCGACGACGAGGACCTGGGCCATGGCCGGGAGCGTACGCGCCCCGCCTGGGAGGTTCCTGTGACGGGTCGAAGACGCGTCGAAGAGCGCATCGTGAGGGGTCGGTGAGGAGGCGTGGACACCGTCCGCTCGCGCCAGCAGGATGTGTCGCATGCGCCGATCCCCTCTCGCCCTGCTCCTCCTCGTGCCGCTCGCGGTGCCCGCCGTCGCGGACGCGCGGACCGTCCGCAGCTCGAACGCGTTCGCGTTCGGCGACGGCGACGTCAGCTGCTACGTCGTCCGGGTCGTGGAGGGCTTCGACGGCTCGGGCGTCGAGTGCTCGTCCCGAGGGGTGCCGCGGACGACCGGCGAGGGCGATCCGTACGTGGCGGTGAAGCGGACCGGCCGCTCGCGGCTCGGGGCCCGCGGCGACTTCCCGGGATACTCCTCGACCCGCCGACGCCTGCGCTCCGGGGACACCTGGAGGCCGGGGCACAGCGCCCGGGGGATCGTCTGCCGCGTCAGCACGTCGAGCGTCCGCTGCACGAACCGCTCCGGCCACGGGTTCCGGATCTCGAAGACCGGGGTGGGGCGGTACTAGCCGGATCGGGTCGTCGTCGCCCCAGAGGCCCATCGGTCACACTCCCTCTGTGAGCACCACCCGTCCCGTCACGAGCGACGAGATCCGCGAGACGTTCCTGGCGTTCTTCGAGGCCCAGGGCAGCCGCCGCCTGGCGTCCGCGTCGCTGGTCCCCGCGCAGCACGACCCCTCCGTGATGCTGACGACGGCGGGGATGCACCCGCTCAAGCCGTACTTCCTCGGTGCCGACACGCCGCCGTCCAAGCGCCTGACGAGCTGCCAGAAGTGCTTCCGCACGCCGGACATCGACAACGTGGGCGTGACGGCGCGGCACCTGACGTGCTTCGAGATGCTCGGCAACTTCTCGATCGGCGACTACTTCAAGCGCGAGGCCATCGCCTACGCGTGGGACCTGACGACCAACGGCTTCGGGTTCGACCCGGAGAAGGTCTTCGTCACGGTCTTCGGCGGCGACGAGGCCCTCGGCCTGGGCGTCGATCAGGAGTCGATCGACTTCTGGCTCGAGGTCGGCGTCCCGCGCGAGCGGATCATCGAGCTCGGCCGCGAGGACAACTTCTGGCAGGCCGGCCCCAACGGCCCCTGCGGCCCGTGCACCGAGCTCTACCTCGACCGCGGTCCCGAGTACGGACCCGCCACGGCGCCGGGCCAGGACGAGTCCGACCGCTTCATGGAGTTCTGGAACCTCGTGCTCATGCAGTACGAGCAGACCACGCACGACGACGGCACCTCGACGCTGAAGCCGCTACCGGCGAACTCCATCGACACCGGCATGGGCCTGAACCGCATGGCGATGCTCCTGCAGGGCAAGGAGACGATCTTCGAGACCGACCAGTTCGCGCCGCTGATCGCGCTGGGCGAGGAGCTCTCCGGCAAGACCTACGAGTCGGGCGACGAGACCGTCGACCGCGCGCTGCGCATCCTCGCCGACCACACCCGCGGCATGACGTTCCTGATCTCCGACGGGGTCGTGCCGTCCAACGAGGACCGCGGCTACGTCCTGCGTCGCCTGATGCGCCGTGCGGTCGTGCAGGGTCGCCGGATCGGCATCGAGGGCGAGTTCCTCGGTCGCTATCTCGACGCGGTCGTCGAGGTCATGGGCGCCGCCTACCCCGAGCTCGTCGAGCGCCGCGAGGAGATCCGCACCTGGGTCACCGCCGAGGAGCAGGGCTTCGGGCGCACGCTGACCTCCGGCACCGCGCTCCTGGAGGAGCTGCTCGCCAAGGGCGCCGTCTCGGGCGCCGACGCGTTCAAGCTGCACGACACGTTCGGCTTCCCGGTCGAGATGACCGTCGAGCTCGCCGCTGAGCGCGGCGTCGACTGGGCGGGGCAGGACGAGTTCGACGGCCTGATGGCCGAGCAGCGCGAGCGGTCCAAGGCCGGCTCGCGTCGCGGCGACCACGGCGGCGCGTCCGCCGGTTCGATCGCCACGCTCGTCGCGCCGGAGCCCACCGCGTTCACGGGCTACGCGACGCTCGAGCAGCACACGACCGTCGCGGGCATCCTCGAGCGGGACGGCAAGACCTACCTGAAGCTCGCGGAGTCGCCGTTCTACCCCGAGGGCGGCGGCCAGGTCTCCGACGGCGGCACGATCGTCCTGGAGGACGGCACCGAGGCGGCGACGGTCGCGGGGCTCGTCCGTGCGGGCGACGACCAGGCGATCGTCGTCGAGCCCGCCGGCGCGGTCGGTGACGGCCGCAACGTCGCCGACGTGGACTTCCGCACCGGCCAGGCCGTCGTCGCCCGCGTCGACGGCAAGGCCCGTCACGCCACGGAGTGCAACCACACCGCCACGCACCTGCTGCACGCCGCGCTGCGGGAGCGCCTGGGCGACCACGTCCACCAGGCCGGCTCCGCCGTGCGCCCGGACAAGCTCCGCTTCGACTTCAGCCACCCGGGCAAGCTCTCCCCGGAGGACGTCCGCTGGGTCGAGGACCGCGTGAACGAGCGGATCCTCGCCGCGGACCGCGTCCGGGCGATCACCACGACGCTCGACGAGGCGCGCGCGATGGGCGCCCAGGCCCTGTTCGGCGAGAAGTACGGCGACGTCGTGCGCATGGTCGAGGTCGGCGACGGCTCCTTCAGCCGCGAGCTCTGCGGCGGCACGCACGTGCGCAACACCGCCGAGATCGGCGTCTTCAAGATCACGACGGAGACCTCCAGCTCGGCCAACGTCCGCCGCGTCGAGGCGATCACGGGCCCGGTGGCCGTCGACCTGCTGCGCGAGCACGACGCCCTGCTGGACGAGATCGCCGTCGCGGCGAAGGTCCCGGCCGCCCAGGTCGCCGAGCGCATCGCCAAGCTCCGCGAGGACGCCAAGGGCGGCGGCGCCAAGGCGCTGCCCGCCGTCGACGAGGGCGCGCTGGCGGCCGAGGCCGTGGTCGTCGGCGACGGGATCGGCAACGTCGGCGTCCCCGTCGTGGTCGCCCGCGTCGAGGGCGTGTCGCCGAAGGACCTGCCGGCGATCGCCGACCGCGTGAAGGGCAAGCTCGACGGCCCCGGCGTCGTCGTGCTCGCGTCGCCGTCGGAGGACAAGGTCGCGCTGATCGTCGCGGTCGGCCCGGAGGTCGTCGAGCGCGGCGTCAAGGCCGGCGACGTCGTCAAGGCCGCCGCCGCGGTCGTCGGCGGCGGGGGCGGCGGCAAGCCGACGATGGCCCAGGCCGGCGGCAAGGACCCGGCGAAGACCGACGACGCGCTGCGCGCCGCGCACGACGCGATCGTCGCCGCGCTCGGGGCCTGATCGGACGACCCGGCCACCGGCCGCGGGCGGCCGCGGGGGCGGATCGGCGGCTCCTCGGTACGTTTGCCCCCGTATGCCGGGCGAACGTTCTGAAGAATCGCGGCGGCGCCCGTGCGCGTGATGGCCCTCGACCACGGGTCCGCACGTACCGGCGTCGCACTGAGCGACCCGTCGGGGACGATCGCCACGCCGCTGCCGGCGGTCCTGCGGGTGGGTGCGCGGAAGGGCCGTCGCGAGCTGCTGCGGCTGATCGAGGAGAAGGGCGTCGAGCGCATCGTCGTCGGCCTGCCGGTCAGCCTGCAGGGCCACGACACCGACCAGACCCGCGAGGCCCGCGCCTTCGCCGCCGCGCTTCAGGGGCACGTCGGCGAGGCGATCCCGGTCGAGCTCTACGACGAGCGCTTCACGACCCGGATGGCCCAGGCCGCCGGGGGCGAGGCCGACGAGGACTCGCGCGCGGCGGCGGTCCTCCTCGAGGAGTGGCTGCGACGGCTCTGACGTCCGGGCGATGCGCGCCGCGGGGTGGCGGGCCCAGGTCGCGATCGCTTCGCCGGGAGCGTCGAGATGATGACCAGGTCGCCCCGACCCCGCGCGCCGTGTGCGCCCGCGCGATCCCGCGTCCGCCGCCGTGGGGCCCCGGACCTCGTGGCCCCGGACCGCGCCGGGTACCGTCGAGGGCGTGCGCACCGTCCAGGACACGTGGAGCACCGACCGCATCGTCGCGGCCCTCTACGACACCGCCGTCCAGCGACCGGTCACCGCCTGGCTCGGCGCCCGGGTGCTCTGGGGCTTCGACTTCGGGGTGATCGACGAGGAGATCCGGCGGCTCGGCGAGCTCCCCGCCGGCACGCGGGTCCTCGACCTGCCCACGGGCGGCGGCCTGGCCCTGAAGACGCTGAGGCCCGACCACGGACTGGACTACGTCGCGGCGGACCTCTCGACCGAGATGCTCGACCGGGCGGCGTCCCGGGCCTCCTCCCGGGCGCTGACCGGCGTGCGCTTCGCCGAGGCCGACGCCTCCGCGCTGGAGTTCGCCGACGACGCGTTCGACGTCGTCCTCAGCCTCACCGGCCTGCACTGCTTCGCGGAGCCGGCCGCCGCCCTCGCGGAGTTCCGTCGCGTCCTGCGTCCCGGCGGGGAGCTGCGCCTGACGACGGTCGTCCGCGGTGCCGGCCGACGCCACGACGACGCCGTCCGGCTGCTCCGCGGGCTCGGCGTGTTCGGCCACGTCGGCACGCCGGAGGACCTGGGCCGCTGGCTCGACGAGGCGGGCTTCCGGCACGTCGACCGGTCGCAGTCCGGAGCCCTGGCGATCGTGCGGGCCACGGCCTGAGCCGTCGGCCCGTGTTCTGGCCGGACGGACGAGCTGCCCGGCGGAGTCGACCGGAACGTCCCCGTGGCGGGGCCGAATCGGCGAAAACCGCTGCAATCGGCCACCCGCTCGCCGGTCGGTCGCGCACGCGGCAGGCCCGTTCGACTAGCGTTGCCGCGATGCCGACGACGGACGGGACCGAGCGGTGAGCCCCCGCGGACGGCGTGGGGGCGGGGAGCGCTCGGAGGACGACCGCCAGCAGGCGCGACTCGAACGCGAGCAGCGCCGCGCCCAGCGCGAGGGCCGTCCCGTCCCGCGCTCGCTCGAGGACCTGCCGGTCGCGGAGCCGTCCGAGTCCGGCGCACCGTCCGACACGTTCCGCCCAGCCGGGCCCGTCGGCGACGCTCCGGTGCCCGCCGATCCGGCCGACCCCGCCGACCCCGCGGGGCGACGCGAGCGCCTGGCCGCCCTGCGCGCCGGGATCGAGGAGCCGACCGACGGTGGGGCGACGGGCGCCGGCCCGTCGGTGCCCGACCGACAGGACCGCCGCGACGTCGGGACGGGCGGCGGACCGCCCGTGGCCGCGCCCGGGGCGAACCCCGCGGTGCCCGGGCCGGACTCCGCCGCACCCCGCACGGGCCCCGCCGGACCAGGCGCGGACCCCGTCGCGCCCCGTGCGGATTCCTCCGCGCCCGACGCGGACCCCTCCTCCCGACCCGGGGCGCGCGCCGACGAGCAGCGACCCGTCGAGCGCGACGCGCCTGCTGCCCCGTACGCCCCCGCCGCCGGCCGGCCGTGGTGGTCGACCGACGGTCAGACCGCACCCCCGCCGCCGGCCGGTGCGACCCCGCCCACGCCCGCCGGACGACCGTCCGGATCCGAGCACCCCACGGAGGCCTCCGGCCGCCCGGCACCCCCGCGGGCGCCCGGCGCCCCTGCCGCGCCCGACACCCTCGCCGCGCCCGGCGCCCCGCGCTCGCCCGCC
>NZ_JAURWA010000060.1 GCF_030655195.1 Patulibacter sp.
CCGGTGGCGGTGGCGGCGGCGTCCGGACGTTCCGCAACGGCCGCGGGGGCCGCGCCGGCCGGGTCCGCCGCGCCGGCGACGCCCCCGGTGCGCATCCGGTCGCGGACGAGCAGCGCCGCCGAGAGGACGACCACCACCGTCGCGACCGCCCACGTCGTCGCGGGCAGCATGTGGCCGAAGTTCTGGACGATCGTCAGCCAGGGCCGCTCCGTCAGGCTCGGCGCGCCGGCGTCGGGGTTCTGCGCGCGGGTCGCGGCGCGCCAGAAGTCGCCGGAGCCCCACTTCTCGGGCAGGAGCCAGGCGGGCGGCAGGATCGCGAGGCCGCCCAGGACGCCCAGGCGCCCTCGCCGGTCGCTGTGCCAGGCCACCCAGGCGGCGTAGAGCAGCAGGAACGGCCACGCCTCGGGCCGCAGCAGGGCGGCGGCGACGCCGCAGGCCATCGCGATCCCGCGACGGCCCTGCAGCTCGGCCAGGACGGCGCCGAGGACGAAGACGACGAGCAGGCCCTCGCTGTTGGCGAGCCAGCCGTGCCAGAAGAACCAGGGGGCGAAGGCCAGGGGCGCGGCGGCGAGCACGCCGCCGGCGATCGTGCCGACGGTGCGCCGCCCGAGCAGGAAGGCGACCACGACGGCCGACAGCGCGCCGATGCGGGCGGTCAGCACCCAGACGTCGGGCGCGATCGATCCCAGCGGCGCGGCGAGGGACGTGACGACCACGGGCAGCGGCTTCCACGACGGACCGTCGATGGTGTTCAGGTCGCCGTGGACCACCTCGCGGCCCCAGATGATCCACGCCCACGGATCGTAGGTCGCCGTCGACGGCGGGATCATCGAGAGGAGGGCCAGGATCAGGACGATCCCGGCGACGATGGCCACGGGCGTGCGTGCTCGAGCGCCCATGCGCGCTGGATCGTATCCGTGGGTCGCCGCCGCGGAGCCACGCCGACCGCGGTGCTCGTCCGGGGACGGCGACGTGGCCGTCCGGTCCGGGGCCGACCCGGGGGCCTCCGTGCGCCGCTCGGGGGCCGTCGGGGCGCTGCCGGGTCCGGTCGCGCCCGCCGAGGGGCTCAGGAGGACCGCACGATGGTCGCGACGGCCTGGGCGACGGCCCCCTCGCCCCGGCCGACGGCGTCGAGGCGCTCGGCGGTCGTCGCCTTGACGTTCACCCGGTCGGTGGCGACCCCGGCGGCGCGGGCGAGGCGCTCGCCCATCTCCTGCTTGTACGGCTTCAGCTTCGGGCGCTCGAGGATCACCGTGGCGTCGATCGACGTCGTTGTCCAGCCCGCGCCGGCGACGAGCTGCGCGACGTGCTCGAGCAACGCGATGGAGTCCGCGCCCCGCCACCGCTCGTCCGTGTCGGGGAAGTGCTCGCCGATGTCGCCGAGGCCCGCGGCACCCAGGAGGGCGTCGATGACGGCGTGGGTCAGGACGTCGGCGTCGCTGTGCCCGTCGAGGCCCAGGTCGCTCTCGATCCGGACCCCGCCGAGGATCAGCGGGCGTCCCGCGGCGAGCCGGTGGCTGTCCCAGCCCAGGCCGGTCCGGACGTCGACGATCCCCATCAGCCGGGGCGCCCGGTCGACGGGTCGATCGTCGGCGGCGGCGCCTCGCCGTGGGCGTGCGCGTGCTCGGCGTCGGCGGCCTCGATCGGGATCGCCCGCGGGGTGCGACGGTCGAACGTCGTCAGCTCCGTGATGCCGACGTCGGCCAGGAGGGCCAGCGCCTCCGCGTAGCCGTAGCCCAGGTGGTCGGGGACGTGGGCGTCGCTGGAGAGCGCGATCGGGTTGCCCGCGTCGGCGACCATCTCGAGGAACGCGCGGGCGGGGTAGAGCTCGCCGACGGGCTTGCGCAGACCCGCCGTCGACAGCTCGACGACGATGCCCGTCTCGGCGATCGCCTCGATCGCCGGCTCGTAGAAGTAGCGCGGGTCGATCTCCGGGGTCGGCCGCGCACCGCCCCAGACCTTCACGAGGTCCGGATGGGCGAGGACGTCGTAGAGGCCGCTCCGCGCGCACTCCGCGAGCGTCTCGAAGTACCGGCGCCAGACGTCGTCGGCGCTGCGCGCGCCCTCCCAGACGTCCCAGTTCGTCCCGGTCTCGGAGTACTGCGCGTCGACCCCGCGGTCCGCGAGGAAGTGGACCGAGCCGATGACGTAGTCCCAGTCCCGCGCCTCCAGCAGCTCGGCGAGCCGGTCCTCGCGTCCGGGGACGAAGTCGGCCTCGATGCCCAGCAGGAGGTCGGTCTCCTCGCGCACGAAGGCGCAGTACGCGTCGAGGTCGTCCGTCGCCGAGTACCTCCAGAACGGGTGCTGCCAGACGTCGAGCGCCTGCTCGAACCGGTGGATGTGCTCCGAGACGCCGAGCTCGGTGATGCCCCGGGCGCCGGCGGACTCGCGGTAGGCCTCCGCGTTCTTCGCCGTGAAGTACTGCTCCGGGCCGGACGGGTGGGCGTCCGGACGCAGGTGCACGTGGAGATCGCTCAGCACGGGGCGGGATTCTGGCGCACCTCGGCGGCCAGGAGCAGCCCGGCGAGGTGGAGGTCCTCCGGGACCGTCACCTTGAGGTTCGTGCGCGGGGCGGGCACGAGGCGGACGTCCCCGCCGGCGGCCTCGACGAGCGACGCGTCGTCCGTGGCGGCGGCCAGCTCGGCGTCGGGCCGCTCCAGGGCGGCGCTCAGGACGTCGCGACGGAACACCTGCGGGGTCTGGATCGCCCACAGCCGCGAGCGGTCGATCGTCCGGGCCACGCGCGGCAGGCCGACGGCGTCGGAGGCGTCGGGCGACGCCCCGTGCGCGGCCCGGGACTCCTTGACGGTGTCCGTCATCGGGGCGGCGGCGATCGCCGCGTCGGCGCCGGCGGCGACGCCGAGCAGGCAGTCCCGCACCAGCTGGGCGGTCAGGAGCGGGCGGGCTCCGTCGTGGACCAGGACCGGCTCCTGCGGGGCGCCCTCCCCCGCGGCGCGCAGCCCGGCCCGGACGGAGTGCGAGCGCTCGGCGCCGCCGGCCACCGACGTGATGCGGCGGCCGTCGGGTCCGTCCCAGATGCCGGCCGGGAGCCCCCACGCCCCGGGGTCCTCCGGCAGCTCCTCTCCGGCGGGCAGCACGACGACGATGCGCCTCAGCGGCCCGACGGCGGCGAGGACCTCGAGCGACCAGGCCAGGAGCGGCCGACCGAGCAGCGGCACGAAGGCCTTCGGGAGCTCGTGGCCCAGCCGGGTGCCGGCGCCGCCGGCGACCAGGACGGCTACCGCCACGGGCGCACCGGTGCCCGGACGTGCGACGGGGCCGCTGCGAGGCGGCCCCGTCGGGCGTGCACCGCAGGGCTGCGGTGCACGAGGAGGACCGGGCCCCCGTGGGAACGACCCCGCGGGGACACGGTCCGCGGCCTCAGTCCTGCAGGGCCAGCGCCGCGTCGGTCCCCGCGGGGGCCTCGTCGTCGTCGTCCTCGTCGTCCTCGTCCTCGGCGTTGGCGGCGGCCTCGGCGGCCTCCGCGTCGGCGGCGACGATCGCGGCGGCGGCGGCGTGCTCGGCGAGCGCGAGCGCCTGCGGCGAGCCCTCCGGCGGCGGGGCGAGGATCGAGTCGAGGTACTCCTCGGCCTCGTCCTCGGTCTTCTCGAGCGCGTACATCAGCTCGGACGCGAGGACCTTCTTGGTCCGCGTGAACATCTGCTTCTCGCCCGTCGAGAGGCCCTTCTCGTTCTCGCGGGTGGCGAGGTTGCGGACGACCTCGGCCAGCTCGTAGATGTCGCCGGTCTTGATCTTCTCGCGGTTGTGCTTGAAGCGCCGGTTCCAGTTCTTCGGCATGTCCGTGCACGGACCCTCGAGCACGCCGAGGACCTTGCGGACCGTGTCCTCGTCGATCACGCGGCGCAGGCCGACGGCGTTGGCCTGGTCGCACGGGACGTGGACCGTCATGTCGTTGTGCAGGATCCGGATCCGCAGGTACTCGCGCTCCTCGCCGAGCACCTTGCGGGGGGCGCGGGACTTCACGACACCCGCACCGTGGTGCGGGTACACGACGTTGTCGCCGACCTGGAAGTCGCAATCGGTGCTGATCGGGATCTCGAACAGATCGTCGTCGATGGTCTCAGTCATGTGGTCCCTCCTGGGATGGGCCGCGCGGAGGCGCGGCGGATCGATCGCCGTGGCGACGCGTCGTGCGGGAGCACGTCACGTCTGCAGGTAGCGATCGACGAGGTTGATCTCCTGCAGGCGGCGAAGGCCCTCGCGGATGTCCTTCGCCCTGATCTCGCCGACGCCCGGCACCGATTCCAACTCGGTGTCGGTTCCGACGAGCAGCTCGTCCAGGCCACCGAAGCGATCGATGATCTGTTGGACGACGAGCTTGGGGAGGCGCGGGATGCGCCCCAGCACCCGGTGCCCTCGCGGGCTGACCGGGTAGTCCAGCGTGTTGAGCTTCCGGTTGAAGCCGAGGAGCTCGGCGAGTCGACCGAAATCGAGAAGATCGGGGTGCGGGAGCCGCGGCAGGAGGTCGAGCGCCTCGGCCACCGCCTCCTCGCCGGGGTCCGTGGAGTAGTCGCGCACCAGCGCGGCCTTCTCCCCCGCCGTGCCGACGGTGGTCTCCTCGAGCTGCATCTCGATGAGCCGGCCGTCCGTGCCGAGCTCGACGATGTAGCGCTCGATCTCGACCGCCATGCGGGAGACGAGCTCGGCGCGCTGCAGCACGGTGAGGACGTCGTGCAGCGACGCGCCCCCCTCGAACTCGAGCGCGGAGAGGCGGGTGGAGACCTGGTCCATGCGGACGCGGTACTTGTCGAGCGTCGCCAGGGCCTGATTGGCCTTGGCGAGGACCACAGGGATTTGGTCCAGCTGGTACCGCATGCCGTCGACGTAGAGCGAGACGACCTCGCGGCGCTGCGAGACGGCGATGACGAGCGCGGCGGTCTGCTTGCTGACGCGCTCGGCCGTGCGGTGACGCGTGCCGGTCTCCTGCGTGAGGATCGTGGGGTCCGGCACGAGCTGGACGTTGGCCATGGCGATCTTCGTCGCGTTGGCGTTCAGGGTGATCGCGCCGTCCATCTTCGCCAGCTGGTAGAGCAGCGCCGGCGTGTAGTCGATGTCCAGGCGGATGCCGCCCGAGCACAGGTGCGTGATCTCCTCCGGCTCACCGATGGCCAGGAGGCCGCCCGTGTGCGCGTTGAGGATGGAGTCGATGCCCTCCCGCAAAGCGGTTCCGGGCGCAATCATCTCCAGCGCCTTGACGAGCCGGGGTTCTTGACGACCTTCGAGTTCTTGGAACTCTTCCCCGGGACGCTGGACCATCGCAACGATTGTATCAAGCCGGTACGCCCCTTCCGCCGATCGTTTTCGGCGGGTGAACGTGGTCGTTCATGGTTGCTACCGGTGGTCACCCGCGCCCGCGACGGGCACGGACCACGGGGGTGCCCGTCCGAGGCGCGGGGCTGATCCTCCCTGGCGCCGGAGGTTCTCAGCCCTGGCGCTTGGGGAGGGCGGCCCGCAGCGCGTCGCGCAGGGTGGCGTGGCGCTCCGGCCGCACCACGTCGCCGAGTCCGAACTTGCGCGCCTCGGCCAGCCGGCGGTCCGCGTGGGCGACCCCGCGGAGCTCGCCCGTCAGCCCGACCTCGCCGAAGCACGCCACCGGGAGCGCCGCCCCGGCCTCCCCGCCCACGCCGGGGACGATCCCGCGGGCCGCGGACGCCACCGCGAGGGCGACCGCCAGGTCGGCACCGGGCTCGTCCGCCCGGACGCCGCCGACGACGTTGACGAAGACGTCGTGGGTGCTCGTCGACAGCCCGGCGTGGCGGCCCAGCACCGCGAGCACGAGCGCCAGGCGGTTGCGGTCGATGCCGTTGCAGACCCGGCGGGGCGGCACGAGCTCGCTCGGCGAGACCAGGGCCTGGACCTCGACCAGGAGCGGCCGGGTGCCCTCCATGGCGCAGAGGACGACCGACCCGGCGGCCTTCGTCGCCTCCCCCACGAACCGGGCGGACGGGTCGAGGACCTCGACGAGCCCGACGCCGCGCATCTCGAAGACGCCGGCCTCGTTCGTGGAGCCGAACCGGTTCTTGCTCGCCCGCAGGGTGCGGTAGGTGCGCTCGCGCTCGCCCTCGAACTGCAGGACGCAGTCGACGAGGTGCTCCAGCACCCGCGGCCCGGCGAGCGACCCCTCCTTCGTGACGTGCCCGACGAGCACCGTCGCCACGTCGAGGCGCTTGGCGACCTCCATCAGGCGCCCGGCGACCTCGCGGACCTGGCTGACCGACCCGGGTGCGCCGTTCAGGTCGGGGTCGTGCATCGTCTGGACGGAGTCGATGACGCAGACCTCGGGCCGCTCGGCCTCGATCGTCGCGATGACGGTCGCCAGGTCCGTCTCGGCGAGGATCGGCACGTCCATCGCTGCGGTGAGCCCCGAGGGCGAGTGCGAGCCGATGCCCGCCGCGACGTCCTCCGCCCGCGGGGGCGCGGCCAGGCGCTCGGCCCGCAGGCGCACCTGGGCGGCGGACTCCTCGCCCGAGACGTAGAGGGTGCGGGTGCCCGCGCCCTCGAGGTGCCCGAGGACGGTGTTCAGGAGCGTCGACTTGCCGATGCCGGGCGAGCCGCCGAGCAGGACGAGCGACCCCGGGACCAGCCCGCCGCCGAGCACGCGATCGACGTCGCCCAGGCCGGTGCGCAGCCGTGGGACCCGCGGCGCCGTGACGTCGCGCAGCCGCGTCGGCCGTCCCGCCGGGACGGTGCCGGGACGCGCCTTCGCCGGGCCCGTCGTGGGGGCGGCGCCGCCGCGACCGCCCGTCGGCTTGTTGGCCCGCTCCTCCGTGATGGTGCCCCAGGCGCCGCAGCCGGGGCACTGGCCGAGCCAGCGGGGCGTCTCGTGCGCGCAGGCGGTGCAGACGTGGATGGTGGCGGCGCGAGCCATGGCCGATCGACGCTACCGACGACCGCGGCGGACGCCCCAGTGGCGGGGCGTTGCGGCTCCGCACCGGAGGCGTGCCGAGGCTCCGCACCGGGGGTCGCCCCCGGACACGTGTCGGCCCTCCGCCCGACGGTCGGCCGGAGGTGTTGCGCCCTCCGCGCCCGGGCTCAGCCCCGGCCCGCGACGTCCAGCGCCCGCATCAGGTCGGCGACGACGTCGGCCGGCGTCTCGAGGCCGGCGGAGAAGCGGACGTAGCCGGGCCCGACCTGTCCGTCGCCGAACCGGTCGCGCCGCTCCGCCGTGGAGTGCAGGCCGCCGAAGCTCGTCGCCTCGGAGACGAGCTCCAGCGCGGCGAGGAACGCCCGCGCCCGCCCCATGCTGCCGAGGTCGAAGCCGACGACCGAGCTGAAGCCGGGGTAGCGCACGTCGTCGAGGTCCTCCCGGGCCGACAGCGCCCCGTGGACGGCGACGGCGACGGCCTCCTGGCGCCGCAGGCGCACGTCGAGGGTCCCCAGCGACCGGTGGGCGAGCCAGATCTCGAACGGCCCCGGGACGGCGCCCGCGAGGGTCCGCCAGCGCCGGAGGCGCTCGACCAGGTCGGGGTCCGTGCCGGAGACGTGGCCGAGGATCAGGTCGCTGTGCCCGGTCAGGTGCTTGGAGTCCGAGGACACGACGAGGTCGGCGCCGAGGTCCAGGGGGCGCTGGCGCAGCGGCGTGGCGAGCGTGTTGTCGACCACGACCTTGGCGCCGGCGTCCCGGCAGGCGGCGATCGTCGCGGCCAGGTCGAGCGTCTGCAGACCGGGATTGGCGGGGGTCTCGATCCAGACGAGCGCCGCGCCCTTGGCGGCACGGACGATCGCCTCGTCCGCCGTCGGCACCGTCCGCACGCCGACGCCACGCGTGGCGAGGTGCTCACGCGCGAACTGCAGGACGCCGGGGTAGCCGTCGTGCGGGGCGACGAGCAGGTCGCCCGAGCCCAGCAGGGCCTGGAGCACCGCGGTGGCCGCGGCCATCCCGGAGGAGAAGACGACGGACCGACCGCCGTCGAGCGCCTCCAGCGCCTGCTCGTAGCGCTCGAACCCCGGGTTGCTCATGCGCCCGTAGACGTGCGGGGCGTCGCCGGCCTCGCCGGCCGCGTGGTACGGCCCGGCGAAGACCGGCCCGCGGAGGAAGGGCTCCCCCTGGACCGGGGCGGCGATGCCGGCCGTGACGACCCGCGTGGCGAGGCCGAGGCCGTCGTCGTGGGAGGCCTGCGGCTCGGGGTCGGCCTGCGCGCGGACGGGCGACGCCGGCGGGCGCGCAGGCGCGGGGGCGTC
>NZ_JAURWA010000061.1 GCF_030655195.1 Patulibacter sp.
CGGCCGCCGCCTCCCCGGCCCAGGCCCGTCCCGGCGCGCGCGACGCCGCGAAGCCGCTGGACCCGCCGATCGCCGTCGGGCTGCTCACCGTCTCGACGTCGCGCGCGGAGGGGCCGCCCGACGATCCGGGCAGCGTCGCGCTGCGGGAGCTCGCCGTCGCGCTCGGCGCCGAGGTCGCCGCGACCGGCCGGGTCCGGGACGACCGCGTCGCCATCGCCGCCGCCATCGCCCGGTTCGCCGACGAGGGCTGCGACCTGGTCCTCACCGCGGGCGGCACCGGCATGACGACCGACGACGTCACGCCCGAGGCCACCCTCGACGCCTGCGACCGCCAGGTCCCCGGCATCGCCGAGGCGCTGCGGCTGGAGTCGCGCGAGCACACGCACGCCTGGCCGCTGTCCCGCGGCGTCGCCGCGGCCCGCGGCCGGACGCTCGTGGTCAACCTCCCGGGCTCGCCCAAGGCCGCGGCGGAGGCGATCCCGGTCCTCGGCCCGGTCGTGACCCACGCGGTGCGCCTGCTGCGCCGCTGAGGCGGGTCCGGCCGAGGCCTCCTGGGACGCCCGCCGTCCCGGTGCGGACGGCGGGGCCACCCCGCCGCGGTGGCCCCGGTGGCGTCCGCCCGATCGTCGCCACCGATGAGTTCCTGCCCCCAGGACCGTCGGAGCACCATGAGCACGCCCTTCACGCACCTGTCCCTCGACGACGTCGAGGACGTCGCGCCGCGATTCGGCTTCGGTGAGCGCTGGCAGGCCCGGGCCGCCCGGGAGCCGCTCGACATGGAGCGCACCGGCGCGATGCTGCTGCGCCTGCCGGCCGGGGGACGCAGCCCGTTCACGCACCGGCACGTGGAGGCGGAGGAGGTCTACGTCGTGCTGGAGGGGTCGGGGCGGGCCAAGCTCGAGGGGGAGATCGTCGAGCTCGCCCGCCGCGACGCGGTGCGGGTCGCGCCGGGGACCGCCCGGGCGTTCGAGGCCGGACCCGACGGCCTGGAGCTGCTCGCGTTCGGGGCCCGCCACGCGGGGGACGGCGAGGCGGTCGCGGACCCCTGGACCGATTGAGCCCGGGGACCCACTCCCACTCCTCCCGACCGAGCCCGGCCGACCAGCGGCCGGCGGCTCAGTCGTCGAGGTCGGCCGCGAGGCGGACGTAGAGCAGGCCGTCGCGGGCGAGCGCGTCGTGCATGCGCACCGGGGGGCCGCCGTCGGCGTCCGCGCCGCTCCACGAGTCGACGCTCCACCGGTGGTCGGGGCAGGTCAGGTGCCCGTCGACGACCTCGCCGCAGAACGGGTCGAGGTGGTCGTGGAAGCAGCCGCGGTCGACCGCGACGAAGCGGTCGCCGGTGTTGAAGATCGCCAGCTCGCGGCCCGCGACGACCGCGTGCCGGCCGCACCGGGCGGGGACGTCGGTGGCGACGCCCACCAGCCGGAAGCCGTCGAGCAGCAGCGACGCGCCGGCGCCCGGGCTGAGGGCGTGCTCGGCGGAGACGGGGACGCTCCGCGGAGCGTCGGGGAGCGAGGCGAAGGACTTCTCGATCACTGGACACCAGCGTACGCGGACCGGGGGGTCCCGCGCTTGGACCGCTGGCACAAGCGACGCGACGCCCGTTGGCCCGGCCGGGGACGGCTCATCGGTCGATCGCCGCCAGCCCGTCGACGACGCCCTCGGCGATCGCGATCCCGGCCCGACGGCGCCAGCCCGGATCGCTCATGAGCGCCGCGTCGACGGCGTTGCGCATGTTGCCGGTCTCGAGCATGACGGCCGGGACGCGGACGAGGTTGAGCCCGCCGAGGTCGGTCCGCACGTCGAGGCCGCGGCGGCCGAGGTACGTCGAGTACGGCATGCCGGTGCCGCCGCGGAAGGCCGCCCGGACGGCGCGGCCGAGCCGGGCGGACGGTGCGACGACGCGGTCGTGCCCGGCCAGCTCGGGCACCCGGCCGGGCAGGATGACGTGGAACCCGCGGCCGCCGGACGGGCCGCCGTCGGCGTGGATCGAGACGGCCAGGTCGGCGTCGATCCGGTTCGCCCGCGGCATCCGGCGGGTGATGCACGGGCCGACGCCGGTGTCGGAGGACCGGGTCAGCACGACGCGCGCGCCCCGGCGTCGCAGCTCCCGCCGGACGTGCCCGGCGACGAGCCAGGTGAAGCGGTGCTCGGCCAGCCCGCGCACGCTCTCGGTGCCGGTGGTGTCGCACGTCTTCGTCCCGTTGCCGATCGACACGGGCCGGTTCACGCGCGACGGTGCGCCCGCGTTGCCGCCGTTGTGCCCGGGGTCCAGGACGATCGTGCGGCCCCGCAGGGGGCGATCGGCGGAGGGGGTGGCGTCGTCCGGGGCGGCGGAGGTGGTGGTGGACGACGCCGTGCGGACCGTCGCGTCGTCCGCGGCGGGGGAGGTGGTGCCGACGGTGGACGACGTCGTGCGGTCCACGGCGGTCGCGGGCGACCCGACCGCCGCGTCGACGCGCGTCGGCCCCGAGCCGTCCGTACCCCCGTCGGCGGCGCCACTCGCGCCGCACCCGGCCACGCAGAGCGCGGCGCCGCACAGGGCGACGCGCGCGATCGCGGCCCGGCGGCTCACGACATGGTCCCGCCGGTCGCTCCCACGACGAAGACCGCAACCAGGAGCGTCGGCCACAGCAGCGTGAACCAGCCGAGCCACAGCCCCCACGTCGCCGCCGCCCAGCCGGGGCGGCCCGGGAGGTCCCGTGCGATCCGGCGGGCCCGGCGGGCGAACACGATCGCCGGGATCGAGAGGAGGATCGGCAGGACGAACACGCTCGCGATCCCGAACAGCAGGGCGGCGGTGGCGTCGGGGTTCCGGACCGCGCCGGGCGCCGGCGCGACGGGCGGCCGCGCGGCGGGCGGCGAGGACCCCGATCGCTCCGGGGCGGACCACGTGCCGGAGCCCGGGGCCGGAGGCGACGCCGACGACGGACGCGGCTCAGGGGTCGGCGTCGGACGGGGCCCCGGGGTCGGCGTCGGACGTCGGGCCGGGGCGGGACGTGGCGCCCGCCCGTCTGCGGGCCGGTCGGTGACGGGACGGCCGAACGCGTCGCGGTCCGGTCCGTCGCGACGCGCCATCCGGGACCTCAGTTCAGGGCGCCGGTGAACGAGATCTGCAGGCGGTCCCCGGAGGACCGGCCCTGCACGGCGTCGACCGAGATCGACGGGTCCTGGAAGATGGTGATCGCCAGCGGGATCGGCAGGCCCTCGGCCGCCGCCTGCACGGCCCCGTCCTGCGCCACGACGGCGCCGTCGACGGTGGTGTCGCCCAGGAGGGGGACCGCGACGGTGATCGAGAACCGCGGCTCGCCCCCGGAGCCGGAGGGCAGCGCCTTCAGCGATCCGCCGCCGGGCACGAGTGCGGCGAGCTCCCGGATGGACAGCGAGGCGGTGGCCCGGACGCGACCGTCCTCCACGATGGCGTGGACGTTCCGCAGCGTCAGGTTCCCGGCCTCGCCGGCCACCTGGATCTGGCCGACGCGGGCGTCCGTGCGGCCGACGTCCTTCGCCCGGTCCAGCAGCCGGCCCAGCGGGGCCTGCTGGTCGCCGGCGACCGTCGGCGTGTCGACGTCGATCTCGTCCGCGTCGCCGAAGAGCAGCTTCAGGGCGGGCGAGGCCTTCACGGTGACCTTCGCGCTGTCGTCGCCGACCTCGTCGCGGACCTTGCCCTCGGCGATGCCCTTCAGGGTGAACTGCAGGATCACCAGGACGACCACCAGCACCGCGACCACGGCGACGCCGGCGATCGTCCACGTCCTGCGGGTCACGACGGTCCGCTCCACATGCGAGCCATCGTATGCAGCCCGCCTGAAGGCCGTCGAAGAGCGTGCCTCCGTCACACGAGGCCCGCGGGCCGGGCCGCCACCCGCGCCCACGCCGGGCGCCCGATCGGATAGAACGACCCCAGTCCCGGGCGCGTCGATCGGACCCGCCCACCACCGACCCCGGAGCCCCCCGTGCCGACCTACGTGCTGCTCACGCGCCTCTCTCCCGACGGCGTCCAGACGATCAAGAACAACCCGCACCGCATCCGCGAGGTCAACAAGGAGGTCGAGGCGCTCGGCGGCACCGTGACCGCGCAGTGGGCCGTCCTGGGGCAGTACGACTTCGTCAACGTCGTCGAGGCGCCCGACGAGCAGACGATCGCGCGGATCTCGCTCGAGCTCTCCTCGCGCGGCACCGGCAGCTTCGAGACGTTGACGGCGATCCCGGTCGACGACTTCATCGCGGGCATCTAGGGCGCGGCTCGTGAGGGTTCGGTGAGAGGGCCGCGGTAGCGGGGCGGGTCGCCGAGGTTCTGCGTTACCGTCGATGTGACCGGCGCACTCCGTGCCGGTCCTTCTTCGCCTGGACCCTTTCGTGCCGCAGACGCTCACCGCCCGCCCCCTCCGCTCCGCCGCCGTCCTCGCCACGGTGGTCGCAGGACTCGCCCTCCCGTCGGCCGCCGCCGCGGACTGGACGCCGGGCACCGAGCTGGACACCGGCGTCGGCGTGACCGGCCTGACCGTCGACCCCTCCGGCTCCCGGATCGTCGGCGCCCGCGGGTCCGAGAAGAAGACCGTCAACACCCGCCTCATGGGCGTGCAGGCCGACGGCAGCCCGGGCGCCCTGCGCACCCTCTCCGGTCTGCTCCAGGACCCCGTCCCCTACGACGGCGACGGGCTCGTCTGGGCGCGGCAGAAGTCGCTGGGCTCCGTCTACCGCACCGTGCCCGACGGCAAGGGCGGGACGAAGAGCATCAAGCTGACGAACTACCGGCTGGGCATCTCGGTCGGCAAGACCGCGTCGGCCGGCCTGGGCACGCAGCGCTCGCACGGCACCGCCGTCCTGGACGAGCCCGCGATGATCGCCGGCAACGCCAAGGGCAGCGTGCTGATGGCCTGGAGCGACGTCGGCTCCGACGGCGTCGTGCGCGTGTACGCCGCGTGGCGCCGCGGGGACGCGAAGGCCAAGACGGTGCGCCTCGGCAAGCCGCAGAAGATCAGCACGTCCAAGTCCAGTCGCCTGCTCGCCGTCGCCGCGGGCGTCGGTGGCCGCGCCGTGATCGTGTACCAGACGGGTGCCAGCGACTCCACGCGCCGCCTCTACGCGCGCAGCCTGTCGATGGGCCGGGACGAGCTCGGCAAGCCGCAGACCCTGCGACGGGGCGGGCCCGGCTTCCGCAGCGCCACCGCCTCGATCGGCGGCAAGGGTCGCGCGGTCGTCGCGTGGGGCGAGCAGGACGCCGCCACCGAGCGCACCAAGCCCTACGTCGTCCGCGCCACGACCCGCGACACCGACCGGGTCCGCTTCGCGGTGCCCAAGCCGATCGACAAGGGCGGCACGACGGTCCGCGCCCCCGGCGGCGCGCTCGTCTCCGTGGTCGATCCCGCCGGCCGCCCGACGGTCGCCTGGAACCAGCAGGTCGGCAGCGTCGCCGACGGCACCGCGCACGACATCCCGCGCGTCGCCGAGGGCGAGGCGACCGGGGCGCTCGGCGCGTCGCGCGACATCGCCGCCGCCGGCCGCGTGCACGGCATCGCCACGTCCGACAAGACCGGGACGACCGGTCTCGTGCTGGTCCGCGAGCAGGAGCGGCCGATCGGCGGCTCCAACGGCGACCGCGGCGTCGCGGTCCAGGCCGCGTTCCGCCCGGCGTCCGGCACGATCGGCGCGCCCGAGACGATCGACCAGTTCAGCGACCAGCAGCTCCTCGACCGCTCCAACGCGTTCGGGTCCGCCGCGATCGGCGCCCTGCCCGACGGTCGGTACACGGTCGCCTGGACCCGCGCCGAGATCGTCAAGGCCAAGCTGCGCGCCTCGGCCCTGTACAGCGACCGCACCGTCGCCCCCTGACCCCGGATCCGCCGGCCGCCGGCGGATCCGGCCCGGCGCGGTCGGCGGTGCCCCGGTCGCGCCGGTAGCGTGGCGGGCATGCCGAAGGTTCTCGTCGTCGGCGCGGGAGGTCGCGAGCACGCGATCGTCCGCGCGCTCCTCCGGACCGCCGCCGAGACGCCGGTGGTCCACGCCGCCCCGGGCAACCCGGGGATCGCGGCCGACGCCGTCGTGCACGACGTGGCGGCCGACGACGTCGCGGGCCTCGTCGCCCTCGCCCGCGAGCTGACCGTCGACCTCGTGGTCGTCGGCCCGGAGGTGCCGCTGGTCGCCGGGCTCGTCGACGCGCTGCGCGAGGCCCGCATCCCCGCGTTCGGCCCGACCGCGGCCGCCGCGCGCCTGGAGGGCTCCAAGGCCTTCGCCAAGGAGATCATGATCGCCGCGGGCGTCCCCACCGCCGGGTACGAGACGGTCACCTCCGTCGACGCCGGGATGGCCGCGATCACGGCCTACCCCGTCGTCCTGAAGTACGACGGGCTCGCCGCCGGCAAGGGCGTGGTCATCGCCGAGGACGAGGCGTCCGCCCGGGCGACCCTCGTCGACATGCTCGAGGACCAGCAGTTCGGCGACGCGGCCGTCGTCGTCGAGGAGTTCCTCCACGGCGAGGAGGTCTCGCTCCTGGCGGTCTGCGACGGCGTGCGGGCGGTCCCGCTGGCCCCGGCGCAGGACTACAAGCGGATCTTCGAGGGCGACCTGGGACCGAACACCGGCGGGATGGGCAGCTACTCGCCGGTCGTCGGCGTCGACGCCGACCGCGCGCTGGAGATCTCCGCGGCGGTCCACCAGCCCGTCGTCGACGAGCTCGCGCGCCGCGGCACCCCCTTCACCGGGGTCCTCTACGCCGGCCTGATGGTCGATCCCGAGGCCGGCACCGTGAAGGTGCTCGAGTACAACACGCGGTTCGGCGACCCGGAGACGCAGGCCGTCCTGCCGCGCCTGGCGAGCGACCTGCTCGCGTTTACGGCCGCGGCCGCGGGCGGGCCCGACGCACGGCTCGGCGGCCTCGAGGGCGTCGAGCTCACGTGGGACGAGCGCTGGGCGGTCACGATCGTGCTGGCCTCCCGCGGCTACCCGGCGTCCGCGCACAAGGGCGACGTCATCAAGGGCCTGGATCGCACGCCCTCCAGCGCCGAGGTCACCCACGCCGGCACGGCGATCGACGAGCGCGGGCGGGTCGTCACGGGCGGTGGCCGCGTGCTCAACGTCACCGCCCTGGGCGAGTCACCGTCGCAGGCCCGCCAGGCCGCCTACGCCGCCGCGCAGGGCATCCTGTTCGACGGTCGCCAGATCCGCAAGGACATCGCGGAGCGCGCCGTGGAGCGCTGGCAGGGCTGACGGTCGGCCGGGACCGGAGATCACCCGAAAGGACCGTTGTCCCGGAGGTGGCGGGGGCGTAGCGTCCTCCCATGCCTGAGCCCTCCTACGCGCACGGAGCCTCCTCCACCCCGCTCCTGCGCGACACGATCGGCGCGCGGCTGCGTGCCGCCGCCGCGGAGCATCCCGAGCGCGAGGCCGTCGTCTCGTGCGAGCAGGACGCGCGGCTGACCTACGCGCAGCTCGACGACCTGGTCGACCGCGTGGCGTCCGGGTTCCTGCAGCTGGGGGTGGAGGCCGGCGACCGCGTCGGGGTCTGGGCGCCCAACTGCGTCGAGTGGATGGTCGTCCAGTACGCGACCGCGCGGATCGGCGCGATCCTCGTCAACGTCAACCCGGCGTACCGGACGAGCGAGCTGACCTACGCGCTGCAGCAGTCCGGCATGCGGATCCTCATGGCCGCCCCGGCGTTCAAGACCAGCGACTACCGGGCCATGGTCTCCGAGGTCTCGGGCGACGTCGGCACGCTGCGGGACGCGATCTTCTTCGGCGACTCCGCGTGGTCGGCGCTGGCCTCCACGCCGGTCGACGCCGAGGCGCTGGCGGACCGCGACGCCGGCCTGGACCCGGACGACCCGATCAACATCCAGTACACGAGCGGCACGACCGGCGCCCCGAAGGGCGCGACGCTCAGCCACCACAACATCCTCAACAACGGCTTCTCCGTCGGGGAGCTCTGCGGCTACACGGAGCAGGACCGGATCTGCGTGCCGGTGCCCTTCTACCACTGCTTCGGCATGGTCATGGGCAACCTCGCGGCGCTCACCCACGCGGCCTGCGTCGTGATCCCCGCCGCCGGCTTCGACCCCACCGCCACCCTGCGCGCGGTCGCGGCCGAGCGCTGCACGTCGCTCTACGGCGTGCCGACGATGTTCATCGCGATGCTCGGCGACCCGACCTTCGCCGACCACGACCTGACGACCCTGCGGACGGGGATCATGGCCGGCTCGCCCTGCCCGTCGGAGGTCATGAAGCGCGTCGTCTCCGACATGCACATGGACGAGGTGTCCATCTGTTACGGCATGACGGAGACCTCCCCGGTGTCCACGCAGACCCGGCGGGACGACCCGCTCGAGCGCCGCGTGTCGTCGATCGGCCGGGTCGGGCCGCACCTCGAGGTCAAGGTCGTCGACGCCGACCGCGGGACCGCGGTCCCGCGCGGACAGACCGGCGAGCTCTGCACCCGCGGCTACTCCGTGATGCGTGGCTACTGGGGCGACCCGGAGCGCACCGCCGAGGCGATCGATCCGGCGGGCTGGATGCACACCGGCGACCTGGCCACGATGGACGACGACGGCTACCTGAACATCGTCGGCCGGTCGAAGGACATGGTGATCCGCGGCGGCGAGAACGTCTACCCGCGCGAGGTCGAGGAGTTCCTCTCGACCCACCCCGACGTCGAGGACGTGCAGGTCGTCGGCGTGCCGGACGAGCGCTACGGCGAGGAGCTCTGCGCCTGGTTCCGCCTGCGGCCCGAGGCCGGGCCCCTCGACGCCGCCGCGGTGCGCGCGTTCTGCGACGGGCGCCTGGCGCACTACAAGGTGCCCCGCTACGTCGTCGTCGACCGCGAGTTCCCGCTCACCGTCACCGGCAAGGTCCGCAAGAACGTCATGCGCGAGACGTCGATCGACGTGCTCGGGCTGCAGGCCGCCGTGGTCCCGGACGCCTGAGCGCGCTGGTCGCCCGACGAGGCGCGCCCCCGGCGCGTCGCCCCGGACCCGGGCCACGGGCCCGGTCGCCGGTCACGCCCCGCGCCACCCACCGACCTCCACCCCACCCCGACCCCAACCCCAAGGAGCACCCGTGTCCCTCGATCCCTCCACCCTCGACGCCGTCCTGGAGTCGGCCGTGGCCGACGGCCGCGTGCCCGGCATCGCGGCGATCGTCACCGACCGCGACGGCACCCTCTACGAGGGCACGGCGGGTGTCCTGCAGGAGGGAGGCGCGCCCGTCGACGGCCGGACGATCTTCCGCTGGGCGTCGTGCACGAAGGCGCTGACGAGCGTCGCGGCGCTGCAGCTGATCGAGCAGGGGCGCCTGGGCCTCGAGGACGAGGTCCGGACGCACCTGCCCGAGTTCGCGGACCTGCAGGTGCTCGACGGCTTCGACGGGGACACCCCGGTCCTCCGGGCGCCCAGCCGACCGCCCGTCGTCCGCGAGCTCATGACGCACAGCGCGGGGCTGACGTACTTCTTCACCAACGCTGCGGTCGCCCGCTTCCACGAGGTGACCGGGATCCCGCACGTGCTGACCGGGAAGCTCGACGCCCTGACGCGCGTGCCGCTCGCCGCCGACCCGGGGGTCCGGTGGGACTACGGCACGAACACCGACTGGCTCGGCCTGCTCGTCGAGCGACTGAGCGGGCAGACGCTCGACGCCTACCTCGACGAGCACGTCGTCGGTCCCCTCGGCATGGAGGACGTGACCTTCTCGCCGACGGACGAGCAGCGCGCCCGCGCGATGCCGATCCACGTCCGGACGCCGGACGGCGGTCTCGCCGCGACCGAGATCGACCTGGCCCCCGAGCCGGACTGGGCGGCCGGCGGCCACGGCCTGTTCGGCACCGCCGACGCCTACGGCCGGCTGATCCGGGCGCTCCTGCGCGGCGGCGAGCTCGACGGGGCGCGGATCCTGCGGGAGGAGACCGTCGAGCTCGCGTTCTCCGACCAGCTCGCCGGCGTGCCGATGCCGACGGACGGCATCAAGAGCGCCGCGCCGGAGTTCTGCAACGACGTGCCGCCGCTTCCCTTCGCGCAGAGCTGGGGCCTCGGGCTGCACCTGACCCTCGAGGACGTCCCCGGCATGCGGCGCGCCGGCTCGGGCGACTGGGCGGGCCTGTTCAACCTCTACTTCTGGATCGACCGCGGGACCGGCGTCGGCGGCATGGTCCTCACGCAGGTGCTGCCGTTCTTCGACGCCGGGGTCGTCCAGGCGTTCGTCGAGCTCGAGGCCGCGGTCTACGCGCAGGTCGGGGCGACCGCGGCGGCGTGAGCACGGGCGGGCGGTCGGGCCGGCCCGACCGCGTGCTCGCGACCGGGACGATGCGCCGGAGGGACGGCGATCGGGGGCGGCGACGGCGGGCGGGGCGGGCCGGTCCGCCAGACTCCCCGGGGTGACCACGCCCGAGGACCGGCCGCGCGCCCGCACCGTCTCCAGCCGCGAGGCCTATCGGAACCCGTGGATGGTGATCCGCGAGGACGTCATCGAGCGGCCGCACCCCGACGGCACCCCGCGCCCCGGGATGTACGGCGTCGTGATGAAGCCGCACGCCGCGGTGGTCGTGCCGTTCGACGGCGAGGTCGTCCACCTCGTGGGCCAGCACCGCTACCCCATCGACCGCTGGTCCTGGGAGTTCCCGCAGGGCGCGCACCACGAGCCCGGGGCGGACGAGGACCACGAGGCGATCGCGCGCGGCGAGCTGCGGGAGGAGACCGGCTTCGACGCGGGCGACCTGCGCCGCCTGGGCGAGCTGGCCTTCGCGCCCGGGATGTCCGACCAGCTCTTCACCGCCTGGCTGGCCACCGACCTGCGTCCCGGTCCGGTCGCCCCGGACGCCGAGGAGGAGGGCATGCTGCGCCACCGCACCGTCACCCCGGGGGAGCTCGACGAGCTCGTCCTCGGTGGCGGGGTCGTGGACAGCGCGACGGTGGCGACGTGGTCGCTGGCGCGGCGGTTCGTCGTCGGGGGATAGGACGGGCGTCCTCGCCGACCGCCGTGGGGCGGTCGGCCACGGCCCGCCCCGGCCTCGCGCGGCGCTGCCGGGACGGGCGGTCCGGTAGGACTGGGGGGATGGCGCGCACGATCGATCACGACGAGGCCCGGACCCTGCTGGAGGAGTGGGTGAGCGAGCCGTCGCTCCGCCGCCACTGCCTCGGCGTGGCGGCCGCGATGCGCGCCTACGCCCGGGCCGGCGGGCAGGACGAGGAGCTGTGGGGCGTCACCGGTCTCCTGCACGACGCCGACTACGAGCGCCATCCCGACGCGGACACCGGGCACCCGCGGATGATCATGGCCGAGCTGGAGCGCCGCGACGCCCCGCCCGAGATGGTCGATGCGATCGCCGGGCACGCCGCGTACATGCAGGTGCCGCGCACGACACCGCTGGCGCGCACCCTGTTCTCCGTCGACGAGCTCAGCGGCTTCGTCGCCGCCGTCGCGAAGGTGCGGCCGCAGGGCATCCACGGCCTGACCCCGAAGTCGGTGCGCAAGAAGCTGAAGACCGCGTCGTTCGCCGCCGCCGTGGACCGCGAGGACGTCCGTCTCGGCGCGGAGGAGCTCCAGGTCGACCTGGCGGACCACATCGCGTTCGTCATCGCGGCGCTGGAGCCGCACGCCGAGGAGCTCGGGATCGCGGGGACGCCGGCCGAGGGCTGACCGGGCCGGGGGGACGGCCCGTCGGGCGGAGACGGAGGCGGCCGCGGGGCGGCCGCGGGGCGGGTCGGGGGCCGGACGTGGGGCGGCCGCGGGGCGGGTCCGGGGCCGGACGTGGGCCGGTGGGGCCGGTCCCACAAGCCAGTCACAAGAACCGGGCGCAGCATGTCCTCCATGACCACCACCCCCAAGACCCGCCGCCTCCGCGTCGCGGGCATCACCACCATCGCCGCGGCCTCGCTGGCCATCGGCGGCGTCGTCTCCCAGACCGCCGGCGCGGCGGACTCCACCGGCAGCGGCACGACCACGAGCAGCTCGCGGCCGGCCACCCCGCCCAAGCCGCCGAGCCCCGGCCAGGAGGACGCCCGCCTCGCGAAGGCGCTCGGCGTCTCCCAGGACAAGGTCGAGTCGGCCCGCAAGGCCGTCCGCGCCGCCGAGCTCGACGCCGCCGTGAAGGCCGGCAAGGTCACCTCGAAGCAGCAGGACCTGATCGAGCAGCTGCGCGAGACCGGATTCGACGTGCCGCTGCCGCCCGGCGCCGGCGGCGGCCCCGGCTCGGGCACCGACCCGGACACCGCGCTGGCCAAGGAGCTCGGCGTGTCCGTCTCCAAGCTCCGCGACGCGCGTCCGGCGCCGCCCGCCGGCGGTCCCGGCAAGGACGGCAAGGCCCCGACCCCGCCCGGCGGCACGAACGGCAAGGCGCCGACCCCGCCGGCCGGTGGCCCGTCGAAGGACGGCAAGGCCCCGACCCCGCCGGCCGGCGCACCGGGCAAGGACGGCAAGGCCCCGACGCCGCCCGCCGGCGCCCCGACGCCCGGCTCCGGCACCGGCACCACCGGGACGGCGCCGACGCCGCCCTCGACCAGCAAGAAGTGATCCCCGCGGGCCGACCGCGTCCGCGGTCGGCCCCGGTGCGCCAAGATCCCCCCGTGCCCGGCACGACCCTCCCCGACGTCCTCGTCGTCGACGACGACGCGGCGCTGCGCCGGACCCTCGAGCGCGCGCTGCGCCTCGGCGGCTTCGTCGTGCGCACGGCCGCCGACGGCGACGCCGCGCTCGAGGAGATCGCCCGCCGCGCGCCCGCCGCCGTCGTCCTCGACATGACGATGCCCGGGACGGACGGCCTCGACGTCATCCGCCGCTCGCGCGGCCGTGGCGAGGACATGCCGATCTGCGTGCTCTCCGCCCGCGACGGCGTCGACGACCGGATCCTCGGCCTGCAGGCCGGCGCGGACGACTACCTGACCAAGCCGTTCGACGTGGGCGAGCTGCTCGCCCGACTCCACGCGCTGCTCCGGCGCCGCGGCGAGCCGACCGCGCGGCTCAGCGAGGCGGGTCCGGTCCGCGTCGACCGTCGGCGCCACCTGGCCTGGCTCGACGACGAGCCGATGGAGCTCACGGGCCGGGAGTTCGGGCTGCTCGCCTGCTTCGTGGAGCACGCGGGCGTCGTCCTCACCCGCGACCAGCTGCTCGACCAGGTCTGGGGCTACGACTTCGAGGTCGGCACGAACGTCGTCGACGTCTTCGTCGGCTACCTGCGGCGCAAGCTCGAGGCCGACGGTCGCGAGCGCATGCTGCGCACCGTGCGCGGCCAGGGATTCATGCTCCGCCCATGAGCGTCGGCGGCGACGGCGCGCGCCCATCCCCCCTGCGGACCTCCCTGGTCCGGGCGTCCCGCAGCCTGCGGGTCCGGCTGGCGGTTGCGGCCGCGCTGGCCGCGGCCCTGGCGCTGCTCGGCGCCGGCGTGGCGGTCGTCGCGGGCGTCAACGGCAGCGAGCGATCGAGCCTGGACCGCACCCTCGTCGCCCGGGCCACCCGCGCGGCGACCGTCGCCCGTGACGCGCTGACCGGGCCGGGCGGGAAGGCCCGGCCGGCGGCTCCGGGGACGTCGACGTCCCCGGAGCC
>NZ_JAURWA010000062.1 GCF_030655195.1 Patulibacter sp.
CTGCGCCGCGGGCTCCGGGCGCCGGTGGTCACCCTGCCCGCCGCGGCGGGGCGTCGCCTCGGTCCGGACGACGTCGCCCAGCTCACGGAGCGGCTCGGTCAGGCGCTCCGGCGCACCGCGACCCCCGGGCGGTCGTCGTGAGCGTCCGCCCGCTCGTGGACCGGCTCGACGGTGCGCGCGTGGTGGTCTGCGCCGGTCCCGGGGGCGTCGGCAAGACGACCACCGCGGCGGCGCTCGGCCTGGCCCTGGCCGGCCGGGGCCGGCGGGTCGCCGTCGTGACCATCGACCCCGCGCGCCGTCTGGCCGACGCGCTCGGCCTCGGCACCCTGGCCAACGATCCCGAGCGCGTGGACCCGGGACGCATGGCGGCCCTGGGCGTGGCGCCCCCGGGCGAGCTGTGGGCCTGCATGCTCGATCCGCAGCGCACCTTCGACGGCCTGATCGACGAGCTCAGCCCGGACCCGGAGACCCGCGAGCGCGTGCTGACCAACCCGCTCTACCGGCAGATCTCCGGTGCCGCGGGCGGAAGCCACGAGTTCACGGCGGTCGCCCGCCTGCACGACCTCGTCGCGGACCCCCGCTTCGACGTCGTCGTCCTCGACACGCCGCCGTCGCGCAACGCGCTGGACTTCCTCGACGCCCCCGACCGGATCGCGGGCTTCCTCGAGGGCCGGGCCGTCCAGGCCCTCCTGGGGCAGGGGCGGACGGGCTTCGCCGCCCGGCTCGCCCGGCGCGGCACCGGACTGGCGCTGTCGGCGCTGCAGCGCCTCACGGGCGTCGACGTCGTACGGGACCTGGCCACGTTCTTCGAGGCGCTGGGCCCGCTGACCGACGGCTTCTCGGCGCGGGCGGTCGCGGTGCGGGCGATCCTGCGCGACGAGGGCACGCGGTTCGTCGTCGTCAGCGGTCCGGGACCGATCCCGGCGGCGGAGGCCGTGTTCTTCCGCGAGCACCTGCGCGAGGTGGGCATGCCCTTCACGGGCCTCGTCGTCAACCGGGTCGAGACGGTGCCGCCGGGCTCCGCCGACCGCGACGGCACCGCGGTGCGCGCAGAGCTGCAGGGCGTCCTCGGCGAGGCGCTCGCGTCGAAGGTCGGCCGCACGTGGGACGAGCACCGCGAGCGGGCCGCCCGGGACGCCGTCGCGGTGGCGGGGCTGGCGCGCGTCGTCGGCGACCCGCGTCCCGCGATCGTCGCGGCCCTGGACGGCGAGGTCTTCGACCTGCCGGCCCTGGCCGCGGTGCGGGACCTCCTCGTCGCCTCCGGACGCTGAGGCCGCCGGAGCGGCGGCGCCGCGGCAGGGTCGGCCCCGCAGGGGCGAAGCGCGGCCGGCCCCGGCGGCGCCCGCCCGGCCCCCGTTCAGCCGGCCTCGCTCACCGGCCACGGGCCGGTCGAGTCGTCGTCGTCCTCGTCGGCCGGCTCGCGCAGCTGCGGCTCGTCCCAGGTGACGTCGAGCCACAGCTCCTGCGGCTGCGCCGCGCGCCGTGACGCGCGGATCTCGCCCGTCGGGTCCAGCGGGCGCAGGGCGTCCGGCCAGTCGCCGCCCCCGGGCCGGAACTCGGGGACCACGGACTCCAGGTCGTCGTCGCCCGCGCCGGCCGACGCGTGACCGGCGGGTCGGTGCACGGCGGGACCGTCCGGGTCCCCGGCCCCGCGCACGGCGCGGTCCGCGGCGGCGTCGGAGCGGATGATCCCCGCGTCGCGCAGGTCGCGGACCCCCGGGTGGTGCCGACCCGTGCGCGCCTCGGCGTCGATGGCGTCGTCGACGGTCCCGACGGCCGGCTCGAGACCGTCGAGGAACGCGTCGTCCCCCGCCCCGGCGTCCGTGACGTACTCGCGGTCGTCCGCGAACCGCGGGGGGCCGTCGGGCCCGTCCTCGGTCTCGAACTCGTCGTCCTCGTCGAAGCGGTGGTCGTCGGCCAGCTCGTAGCCGTCGACCGTCGGGACGGGATCGCCGCCGACGGACCGACCGGCGCGGCGCTCCGACGGCCAGCCGGCCGGGGCGGGCCGGGCGTCGTCGGCGACGCCGTCGAGGATCTCCTCGGCCAGCTCGACGAGGTCGCCGCGCAGGTGGCCGACGACGCAGTCGCGCAGCACCGCGCGCAGGCAGTCGGCGAGCTCGTCGACGCGCTCGGGCAGATCGCGGTCGACCCGGCGGCTGCCCGCGATCACCTCCTGCTCCTGCAACGCGAGCCGGGCCAGGCGGCGGGCCAGGCGCGTCCGCTCGTCGCCGACGGCGCAGAGCGCGGCGAGCCGGCCGGCCAGACGACCCGAGCGCGGGCCCTCCGGCTCGAGCAGGGCGCGGGCGGCCAGCAGCAGGTCGGTGAGGGTCTCCTCCGGCCGGTCGCGGTCCAGGGCCAGCGTCCAGCGGCGCAGGGCCCAGGCGACCTCGCCGGTCTGCGGCAGGCGCCGCGCCACGAGGTCCACGAACGTGCGCAGGTCCGGCACGTCGTCGGCGTCGAGCACGACGACGCCGCGGGCGGCGAACGTCCCCCCGACGGCCATCGCCCGCCACGGCGCGCCCGACGGCCGCAGCCAGACCAGCGGACCGGCGGACGGCGTCGCCCCCGCGACGTGCAGCCGCAGCGCGGTGATCAGGCGCCGGGCGGCCTCGCGGGCCCGGCGGGGCGTCTCGGGCGACCCGGGCCGGGCGGACCAGCGCAGGGTGGCCACGGCGTCGGCGGGCCGACCGTCGGGTCCGCTGAGCGCCGCGTCGGGCACCTCGCCCCGCAGCGCCTCCGGACGCTGCAGCGCCACGCCCCGGGTGATCGCGACGGTCGGCATCGCCGGGTCGACCCCGACGAGCGGGATCACCACGACGGTCTCCGTCGCGTCGGCGGTGAGCACGGACTCCAGCTCGGCGAACGCCCGCTCGAAGTGCTCCTCGTGGAGCTGGAAGTCGGGGGCGTCCTCGAACAGCCGCTCGAGGAACTGCCGGACCGCCAGCGCGGCCCGCTCGTGCGGATCGGCCGGCGGGCGATCGACGCCGCGGGCCTGCAGGTACGCCTCGACCCCCCACGCCGCGACCATCGTGTGCTGCGCCTCGGCCACCGCGGGCAGCGACGCGATCGCCGCCGCGTGGCGCTCGACGTAGAGGCCCACCAGCGGCCGGTACGAGTAGAGGGTCGGGCCGGGGGCCCCGGACCGGGCGCGGCGCGCGTGCTCGAGCAGCTCGAACGGCACCTCGTCGCCGTCCCGGACGAGCTCGGCGAGCTCTCGGGCGGCGTGGAGACCGGCGGCGCGGAGCGCCGCGTGCAGCTGGGGGTGACGCATGGTGGGCCGTTCTCCACGGTCCCGCCGGCTCCTCGCGGCTGCACGCGACCGTGCAGCGGCTCCCCCGGGCGGCCGGGTGCCGGGGTGCTCCCGGGCTACGATGGACGGGATGAGCACCACCGACTCGGGAACCGCCTGGCGCCGACGCGCCGAGGATCGCCTGACGGACGCCGGCTACCGCCGCGGCGGTGCCCGCACGGCCCTGCTCGACCTGCTCGACGAGCAGCGCTGCGCCCGCACGGTCCTCGAGATCGAGGACGAGCTGCGCGGCAGCGGCCGGGCGATCGGCCGCGCCAGCATCTACCGGGTGCTCGACGAGCTCGAGCAGCTGCACCTCGTCCAGCGGATCGAGGTCGGTCAGGGCATCGCCCGCTACGAGCGCCTGGCCCCGGACCACCATCACCACCACCTCGTCTGCCGCGAGTGCGGCGCCGTGGTGCCGTTCACGGACGACGGGCTCGAGGAGGCGATCCACCGCCTCAGCGCGGGCGCCGGCTTCGAGGTCACCGGGCACGACGTCGTGCTCCACGGCTCCTGCGCGGCGTGCCGGGCCGCCGCCGCGACGCCCGCCTGACAGGCCGACCGCCCCCGGGCCGTGCGGCCGCCGCGGTTCCCTAGGACTTCGAGCGCACGCCGCGGGTGGACGAGCGGAACGTCTTCCCGCCGACCTTCGACTCGATGTAGACCGCGTGCAGCGCGGAGCGCCGGACCGGCACCTCACCCACGAACCGGCCGTTCTTCACCTTGGCCGTGCGTCGTGCGGCGGTGATGTACCGCCCGCCCTGCTTGCGGCGCAGGACGATCGTGACCTCGGAGACGCCGCGGGCCGTCCCGCGCACCGTCAGGTCGCGCCCCGTCCGCGGGTACTTCGTCGGCTGGCTGATGCCCAGCCCCGGGTCGAGGACGGGGGTGACCGCCGAGGAGGTCGCGCCCCCGCTCGTGGCCCGCACCGGGCTGGCGGCGCGCAGCGGAAAGCCGGCGGTCCAGTTGCCGTCGGCGGTCGTGGTGACCTGGGTCATCGGGACCCAGGAGCCACCGGGGCTCTTCTTCTCCACGACGACGGTCGCACCGCCGACGCCGCTGCCGCCGTTCGTCAGCCGCCCCGTCACGGTGGTGTCCTGGCCGTACCCCACGGCCGAGCCTGCCGCGACGATCGTGAGTGCGGCGACCGGGCCCGCGGCGACGTCGCCGACGCTGGAGCGCAGCGCCGGCAGCTGACCGTAGAGGCTCGTGCCGGGGCAGTCCGTGGAGCAGCCGTCGCGGTGGCCGCTGATGCGGTTCAGGCGCACCGCGGTGCCGCGCGAGTAGCGGTTGCCCGATCCGCCCGAGGAGACGAGGGCGACGGTCCCGGCGGTCGGCGCACCGTGGAGCGGCAGCTTCCAGCGGATGATCGAGGCGACGGCCGCCAGCGCGGCGGGCGGCGCGGCGGTGCCCTCGAACGTGCCGATGATCGCGATGCCCGTCGACACGCTGTTCCAGCCGATCGCCTGGGCACCGATGACGGCCTGGTCGATGCCGCCGGCACGGCCCTCGAAGATCTGGCCGAAGCGGTCGACGAGGAAGTTGTAGCCGATGTCGTTCCAGCCGTTGGAACGCACGTGGTAGTCGAAGATCGCCCGCACGATGCCGGCGCTCTCGGAGGCGCCGTAGTCGTTGCCGTTGACGGTGTGGTGGACGAACGCCATCTGCACCGAGCCGATGCCGGGGCTCCCCTTGGGGCTGAGGCCCGACGCCCACGCGGACCGCGGGATGATCGTCGGCACGCCGGCCCGGGTCGACGCCCTGCCGCCCGTCGCACGGGTGCTCGCGCGGCCGGCGGCGAGGATGCCGCCCGCGTCGGCCGCCCGCGTGCTGGCCCGTCCTGCGTCGCGCTTGTCGGAGGGTGCGACGGCGACGAGGTCCAGCCGCACGTCGGTGGCCGGACGCCGGCTCGAGCGCAGCTCGACCTCGTCGACGTCACCGAACCACAGGGGCTCGGACATTGCGGCGCGTCGGCCGTCGGGGGCGTGGCCGTCGTGGTCGCTCATCGCCTGCCAGCCGCTCCAGCGGCCGCCGCGTGGCCGGGCACGGACCTCGAGCCCGATGCCGGCGATCGTCCGGACGGGCGCGCCGAGCAGGTCGAACCGGTGCGGCGCGCGGAGCGGGCCGGTCGTCCGACCGGGGCCGAGGGCGCTCCGGCGGACCACCATCCGGCGCGATCCGGAGGCCGCGAGCGCGGAGGAGGCGGGCCCGGTCGCCCCCAGCGTCGCGGCGGCTCCGAGCACCGCCCCGGCACGCACGACGGTGCGGCGGGTCAGCACGGGGAGGCGGGGCGCGAGGTCGGGGGACGACGTGGCGTCGCTGGGACGGTCCTGCGAGAACGACATCGAGGGTCCAAAACCGGGGGAACCCGAAGAGTTCCGGTCCGCGGCCGAAGTCGCGACGGTTGCAAGTCCGCGCCCGGGAGCGCGGGGCTCAGGCGGGCAGCGCGACCGACTCGGGGTCCGCGGTCTGCGCGCACTCCTCGTCGGCACCGAGCCAGAGGGAGCCGTACGCGCGCATGCCCTCGATGATCGGCAGCAGGGCCAGGCCCTTCTCCGTCAGCGCGTACTCGACGCGGGGCGGGACCTCGGAGTAGGTCCGCCTCGCGACGATCCCCTCCTCCTCGAGGCCGCGCAGGCGCAGGGAGAGCGTGCGCGGGCTGATGCCGGTGAGGGAGCGCTCGAGCTCGCAGAAGCGGGTGTTGCCCTCGGCGAGGTCGCGGACGAGCAGCAGCGTCCACTTGCCGCAGACGATGTCCGCGGTGCGGCACACCGGGCAGGTGGGATCGACGGCCATGCCCACACTTTACCGAATGAAGCGACGGGCCCGGCAGCGGCGACCCGGCGCCCGGGTCTCCCACGTCGCCGGCACCCCGGCGAGGGTCGGCCCGACGAGGCCGACGCCGCCCCGCCCCGCGCCGCTCAGACGACCGGCAGCGCGGCCGGCGCGAGGGGCGATCCCCCGGCGGCGACGTTGCCGCGGCGCGCCTGGTCCGCGACGTCCGCCATCGAGGTGCCCGACCGGCCGTCGGCCCGCAGCAGCAGGTCGAGGTCGTGCGGGCGGGCGGCGGCGCGCATGGCGTCCTCGCGGGAGACGACGCCGTCCAGGACGAACCGGCAGAGGGCCTGGTCGAAGGTCTGCATCCCGTAGTGGGCACCCTCCGCGATCACGGCGTTCAGCTCGCCGGTGCGGCCGGCGTCGCGCAGGATGTCCTTGACCAGGCCGGTCGCCCGGAGGATCTCGCAGACCGCCATCCGGCCCTTGCCCTCGGCGAGCGGCACGAGCCGCTGCGAGACGACGCCCTGCAGCGTCGTGGCGAGCATCTCGCGGATCTGGGTGTGCTGGTGGGGCGGGAAGAAGCCGACGAGGCGACCGACGGCCTCCGCGGCGTCGATCGTGTGGACGGTCGAGAGCACGAGGTGGCCGGTCTCGGCGGCGGAGAGCGCGGCGCGGACGGTCTCCTCGTCGCGCAGCTCGCCGATCAGGATGACGTCCGGGTCTTGGCGCAGGACCCGCCGGAGCGCCTGGCCGAAGGACCGGGTGTCGCTGCCGACCTCGCGCTGGTTGATGACGGCGACGCGGTCCTGGTGGAGCATCTCGATCGGGTCCTCGATCGTGACGACGTGGCACGGCTTGGCGCGGTTGATCCGGTCGATCATGCCCGCGAGGGTCGTCGACTTGCCCGAGCCGGTGATGCCGGTGACGAGCACGAGGCCGCGCTCCTCGTCGGCGAGCTCGGCGATCGCCCGCGGCAGGCCCAGGTCGTCGAGCGACGTCGGGGCGTCCGGGACGACGCGGCACACGATGGAGACGAGCCCGCGCTGCCGGAACGCGTTGACGCGCAGACGCGCGACGCCCTCCTCGTGGTGGGCGAGGTCGAGCTCGTTGTCCTCCGCGAAGGTGCGGGCCGCCTCCTCGGTCCTCAGCATGAGCCGGAGGACGGCCTCGGTGTCCTCCGGGGTGTTGGCCGGGAGCCCGGGCAGGATGGGGCGCAGCACGCCGTCGAACCGCCCGAGGGGCGGCCGGCCCACCTTCAGGTGCAGGTCGGACCCACCACCCGCGACGAGGGCGGTGAGGCAGGCACGGAGGTCGACGGGCATGACCGTGCAGTCGACCGCCCGGGCCTCCCCCGCCAGCGGCCGACGTCCGTGATGGACGATCGACCCACACCGGAACGACGAAGGGCGCCTGGCGGCGCCCTCGGAACCCGGCCGACGGCGCAGGTGATGCTGAGGTGGGCGGGGGCCAAGCAGGTCGTGGCGTCGAAGCGAGAGCTGTACGCCAGTACTGCCGAGCGAAGGACGGCGCGAGATGCGCCGGCCCCCGTCTGCCTCAGCGCGCCTGCCTAGGCGACGTCGCGGAGCTTCTGGGCCTCCGCGAGGGACTGCAGCTTCTTCAGCGACTGGTTCTCGATCTGGCGGATCCGCTCACGCGTGACGTTGAAGCGGTGACCCACCTCGTCGAGGGTGCACGGCTTCTCGCCGCCGAGCCCGTAGCGCAGCTCGAGGACACGGCGCTCGCGGTAGCTCAGGTTCTCCAGCGCCTCGCGGAGGTGCTCCTTCGTGAGGATCTCCGCCGCGCGCTCGTACGGGGACTCGGCGCGCTCGTCGGCGATGAACTGGCCGAACTCGGACTCCTCCTCGTCACCGACCGGCTTCTCGAGCGAGACCGGGGCCTGGGCGGAGCGCTTGATCGACTCGACCTCCTCGGGGTCGATGCCGGTGACTTCGGCGATCTCCTCCGGGGTGGGCTCGCGACCGAGCTCCGTGACGAGCTTGCGCTCGGCGCGGCCGATCTTGTTCAGCTTCTCGACGACGTGGACCGGGATGCGGATCGTCCGGGCCTTGTCGGCCAGGGCGCGGGCGATCGCCTGACGGATCCACCACGTGGCGTACGTGGAGAACTTGAAGCCCTTGCGGTAGTCGAACTTCTCCGCCGCGCGGACGAGACCCAGGGTGCCCTCCTGGATCAGGTCGAGGAACGGCAGGCCCTGGTTGCGGTAGTTCTTCGCGATCGAGACGACGAGGCGGAGGTTGGACTCCACCATCTTCTGCTTCGCGTCGAGGTCGCCGCGCTCGATGCGCTTGGCGAGGTCGACCTCCTCGGCGGCGGTCAGCAGCCGGACCTTGCCGATGTCCTTGAGGAACAGCTGGAGGCTGTCCGTCGTCATGTCGGGGCGGAGGTCCAGCGGCGTGGCGACGCGCTTCTTGCGCGTGCGCTTCTCCGGCGCCCGCTCGACCTGGTCGGCCTGGGCCGGATCGATCTCATCGACGAGCTCGATCTCGATCTTCTCGAGGTAGGTGTTGAGCTCCTCGACGTCGGAGTCGTCGAAGTCGAGCTCAGCGATCGCCTTCTTCACCTCGGCGTGCGTGAGCACGCCGAGCGTCTGGCCACGGTGGACCAGCGTCTTGACCTCTTCGAGTTCCTGGAGTTCGACTGCAGACATATATGAGGCGTCCCATCGGAGCCCCGCCGTGGCCACGGCGGGACAGAAAATGCATAAGAGAAGAGGAGTGCGTCGGCCGTATCGAGTGATAGGCGCAAGCGGCCCAGGCTACCGACAGCGTCCTGAGACTCTACCACGCCCGGTGCACCGCTCTCCCGCGTTCGGCGCGGGGAGGGCGACGGGCGAGGCGTCGTCTCCCATCACTACACCCGCCGCACGCAAAAGGTGCACGCCGATGGCCGAATTCGTCATCGAGGGCCGTTCGTGTGCGGTATCGCACGCGTCGAGGCGTCCGAGCGACGCATGCGCCACCATCCACGCACGATGGCCGACGCGGACGAGTCCCAGGACCAGGCACCGAGCGAGGGCGTCCTGGGCAACCTCCCGGCGACGCGTCCCGGTCGGCGCAGCACGCGACGGGCGGGGTCCGGCGACGACGGCGGAGGCCCCGAGGGCGACTCGACGGGGTCGTCGACCCGCAGGGCGGGCGGCGGCGCCGCGAGGACGAAGCCCGTGAGCAGGGCCAAGGCCGCGACGGGGACGAAGCCGGCCGCCGAGTCCACGTCCGCCGCGAAGGCGAAGGCCGCGGCCAAGCCGAAGGCCGTGGCCAAGCCGAAGGCCGTGGCCAAGACCAAGCCCGCCGCCAAGACCAAGCCCGCGGCCAGAGCCACGTCCGCCGCCAAGGCGAAGCCCGGCGCCAAGGCCACCTCCGCCGCAGGGGCAGAGCCGGCGGCCAAGTCCAAGACCGCCGCCAAGGCGAAGCCCGCGGCGCGTCCTTCGCGCGGGACCCCCCGGACGCCCGCCCCCGCGGACGCCGCCCCGCCCCGGGCCGAGGCGCCGACGCCCCGTTCCGGATGGGCGACGCCCGTTCCGGAGACCGAGGAGCAGGGCCACGGCCTGAGCGTCGGGGGCCTCGTGGGAGGCGCCGCGAAGCAGGGCGACAAGGTCGTGCGCGGCGTCCTGAAGCGCCTCGGCCGGCGCTGAGCCGGCCTCCCGGACCGACCGCCGGCGCCGCCGGCCCGCCGCCCTCCGACCCCGCCCGGGGCCCGTGGCGACGCCGGGGACGTCTGCCATACTTCGCGACGCCGAGCGCGGGACGACCTGTTCGACCCGCGGCGGGGGACCCACTGCGAGCAGCCTGAAGAGGCCGCTCGTCGGGGCGAATCGGACCGTCTTCTGGTCCGTAGCGCACTCGTTCAGCGCGAGCCCGACAGCTCACCCCGTAGGCACGGAACGAGAACCAACTGGATGACGTGATCGCACCCTTCTCCGTGCGGCGCACGGCCCTCGCCGGCCTGCTGACGCTGCTCGTACTCCCCACCACCGCCCTGGCCGCGGACGCCCCCACGGGCGGCCTCGACGCCTCGACGACCCCGGCGGCCGGCACCCCGGCCGCCCCGGCGACCGCGCCGGTCCCGGCCGTCCCGACCCGGGCGTCCGCCCAGCTCGCGGGCGCGGGCACCTGGAGCGCCGTGCCCTCCGCCGGCACCGGCTCGCCCCTGCGGGTCACCGGCAGCTTCGTGAAGAGCCTCGCGGACCGCCGCGTCCGCGTCGAGCGTCGTACGCCCTCCGGTCGCTGGCAGCAGGCCACGACCGCCCGCGTGCGGTCGACCGGCCGGTTCGCGGCGGTCTGGAGGACGCGGTCCACCCGGGTGCACGAGCTCCGCGTGGTGCTCGTCCCCGTCCCCGCGCGCTCCGGCGACACCGCCAGCTCCCGGTCGACCGCCGACGTCCCGTCCGTCCGCATCGCCGTCCTCGGCCGGGCGAAGGCCACGTGGTACGGGCCCGGCTTCTACGGCCGGACGACGGCGTGCGGCGTCACGCTGCAGAAGGACACCGTCGGCGTCGCCCACCGCACCCTCCCCTGCGGGACGCAGGTCGAGATCCGGCGCGGCGGCAGGAGCGTCGTGGTCCCCGTCATCGATCGCGGACCGTTCGCCAACGGCGCCACCTTCGACCTGACGAAGGCCGCCGCGGACGGGATCGGCGTCGACGGGGTGAACCCGGTCTCGTTCGTCCAGCGCGACGACCTCCCCCGCGTCGCCACCCCGTCCTCCGCCCGCTGAGGGCGCCGGGCGTGCCCTCGCGCGCCTCAGGTCCATAAGCTGCCCGGCACCGCGGTCCGGGCCCGCCCGGCCGTCATCGTCGCCGCCTCCGCGCCGGCACCCACCTCAGACGACCGAGAGCGCATGACCACCACGCCCGACCGCACCCTCGCCATGGAGCTCGTCCGCACGACGGAGGCGGCCGCGCTGGCGGCCTCCCGTCTTGCCGGCCGCGGCGACAAGATCGCCGCCGACCAGGCGGCCGTCGACGGCATGCGCCACGTCCTGGAGTCCGTCGCCATGGACGGCGTCGTCGTCATCGGCGAGGGCGAGAAGGACGAGGCGCCGATGCTCTACAACGGCGAGTCCGTGGGCAACGGCGAGGGCCCGCAGGTCGACATCGCCGTCGACCCCCTCGAGGGCACGACGCTGACCGCCAAGGGGCAGCCCAACGCGCTGGCCGTCATCGCGATCGCCCCGCGCGGCTCGATGTTCGACCCGGGTCCGTGCGTCTACATGGAGAAGCTCGCCGGCGACCGCGACATCGCCGACCTGCTCGACCTCGACCGCCCCGTCGTCGAGACGATCGGCCTCGTCGCCGAGCGGCGCAAGAAGGACGTCTCCGAGGTCCTCACCGTCGTCCTGGACCGCCCCCGCCACCAGGAGCAGATCGAGGCGATCCGCGCCGCCGGCGGCAAGGTCCGCCTGATCTCGGACGGCGACGTCGCCGGCTCGCTGCTGGCCGTCATGGACGAGTCCGCGGTCGACCTGCTCTGGGGCATCGGCGGCACGCCGGAGGGCGTCATCTCCGCCGCCGCGATCAAGTGCCTGGGCGGCGCGCTCGTCGGCCGGCTGTACCCGCGCAACGCCGCGGAGCGCCAGGCGGCCGTGGCCGGCGGCTACGACCTGGACCAGCAGCTCACGCAGGACACGCTGGTCAACGCGGACCAGTGCATGTTCTCGGCCACCGGCGTCACGGACGGCGAGCTCCTGCAGGGCGTCCGACGCACCCCGCGCGGTGGCGCCACCACCGAGTCGGTCGTCATGCGCGCCGGCTCGGACACCGTCCGCCGCGTGCACGCCACGCACCGCCGCCTCAAGCTCGCCGACATGCCGGGCTACGGCATCTCGTGACCGGGTGACCGGAGCCGCGGCGCAGTGGGGAGCGGTCCGGCCCCGCGTCGCTCCGGGCGGGGCCCGGCCCCCTCTCGGGTGACCGGAGCCGCGCCGCGGTGGGTCGCGGCCGGGCGCCGTCGCTAGCCGCCGAGGCCGCGCGGGGTGCCGCGCGGCCCGGGCTCGCGGGACTCGCGCACCCCGCCCCGCGGGATCCGCTCAGGGGCGGGCACCTCGTCCTCGTCGGCGGCCGCGTCGACGGCCGCCGCGAAGCGCCCGATCTTCGACGGCGCCAGGTCCGCCCGGGCGAGCGAGCGGATGAAGCCGTAGGCCAGGAGCACGTGGTACCGCGACTGCGTGTGCTTGTAGACGAGGTACGCCAGGCCCGAGTTCATCGTCGGGTAGAAGCCCGACACCTCGAGCTCGACGTACGTGCGGCTCAACGGCTGCTCGTCCGTGCCGACGCCGTCGCGCCGGTGGACCTCGATCTCGAGGTAGCCGCGGCCGCGGCCCTTGCGCGAGATCAGCAGGCCGCGGTCGATCGGCCAGCGGACGACGCCGTGGGTCTCGCCGAACTCGTACTCCGGCTCGGAGAAGCCCAGGAGCGGCAGATGGCGGCTGAGGAAGCACACGTAGCGACCGCGGTCGTCGTAGTAGACCCGCACCAGGCCGAGCGAGAAGCGCTCCATGTAGAGCCAGTAGGACCGCGCGAGCCGCTCGAGGTGCTGCGTGGACCAGATCCCGTCCAGGCGCTCGGTGGGCGTCGTGATCGACGCCGTCTGGATCGAGTAGACCGCTCCGGTCTGCACGTCGAGGCCCGTGTGGTCGACGAGCCGGCCCACGGCGATCCCCTCGCGCCGCTCGGCGGCGTGCAGGCGCGCGCGGGTCACTTTGATCGCCACGTAGGTGGTGACCACCATCACGATCGCGATCAGGGGGACGAACGGCATCGTCCTGCAGTCAACCAGTCGGGGACCGGGAGGAGGTCGCACGGTGCTCCGGGGGGAGCACCGGCCGGGCCTCAGGCCCCGGCGATGGCTTCGGCGACGGCGACGTCGAAGCCGAGCGGCCGGTCGTTGACGCCCTCGGGCGGCGGCGTCGAGACGATCATCTCCGCGCGCAGGCCCTCGACGAGCGGGCGCACCAGCGGGTACTCGACCCCGCCGAACAGGCTCACCCAGAGCGACGACAGGCGCGGGGTCATGAACGGCACCGGCACCATCGGCGGCCGGCGGCGCTGCAGGGCGTCGGCGGTCCGCAGCATCATCTCGCGGTAGGTCAGGACCTCGGCGCCGCCGAGCTCGACCTCGTCCGGCACGCCGTCGACCTCGCCGAGCGCGCGCAGGGCGGACGTCGCGTCGCGCGCGGCGATCGGCTGGCTCCGGGTGCCGACCCACTCGGGGCAGATCATCACCGGCAGGCGGCTGACGAGGTGCCGGAGGATCACGAACGACTGGCTGTCGGACGCGATCACCATCGCGGCGCGCGCGTGCACGGGCTCCGGCACGTGGGCGGCGAGGATCTTGGCGACCTCGGCCCGGCTCTGCAGGTGGTGGGACTCCTCGGCGTTCTTGCCGCCGAGGCCCCCGAGGTAGATGACCCGCCGCACGCCGGCCCTCTCGGCCGCCTCGCCGAACTGCCGCGCGCCGCGGCGGTCCAGGTCGGCGAAGTCGCCCTTGTTGCCCCGGCCCATCGCGTGGATGAGGTAGTAGGCGACGTCGACCCCCTCGAGGGCCGCGTCCAGGCCGGTGCCGGCGAAGACGTCGCCCTTGACCACCCCGACGCCCGCAGGCAGGTCCGCGCCGTCGGGGTTGCGGACCAGCGCGCGCACCGCGGGGGCGCGCGGCTCACGCGCGAGCAGCGCCGGCAGCAGCCGGCCGCCGATGGCACCGGTCGCGCCGGTCAGGAGGATCCGCTCGGGCACCGTGCTCTGCACCATCACCGCAGACTACGTGCGCGTCCGTCCAATGGTTGCTGCCCGGGAACTTCACCTGCGGACAGCGAGGCTGCCGTGGGGATGTGCGAACCTCGCCGGGATGGATCGCACGGCCCGGACAGCGGGAGTCGACGTCGGCGGGACCAAGGTCGCGGTCGGCCTGCTCGACGGCACAACCCTCACCCCACGAGGACTCGAACCCACCGAGGTCCACGACCCGGAGGCGCTGCTCGCGCAGATCAGCCGTCTGGTCGGTGAGCTCGGCCCGGTCGAGGCCGTCGGGATCGGCGTCCCGTCGGTCGTGCGGATCTCCGACGGCCGGGTCGTCTCGAGCGCCAACATCGACGCGTTCCGCGACGTCGCGCTGCGGGACGAGCTCGCCTCGCGGCTGGGCGTCCCGGTGCACGTCGACAACGACGCCAACCTCGCGGCCCTGTCGGAGGCGTGGGGCGACGACCTCGAGCTCCTCCACGAGTCCCTCGTGTGCGTCACCGTCGGCACCGGCATCGGCGGCGGAGCGGTGCTCGGCGGCCACCCGCTGCACGGGGCACGGACGTCGGCCTTCGAGCTGGGGCACCTGACCGTCGGCGCCGACCTCACCGACGGCGCGCCCCCGGCCGGCGACGCACCGCTGCCGAGCTCCCTGGAGCACTGGGCCAGCGGACGTGCGCTGGACCGGCTGGCCCGCGAGCGCGGCTTCGACGGCGGCCCCGCCCTGACCGACGCCGCGCAGTCCGGCGATGCGCGCGCCGTCGACGCCCTGCGGATCCTCGGCGAGCGCCTCGGCGTCGGCATCGCCGCCGTCGTCACGCTGCTGGAGCCCGAGGTCGTCGTCGTGGGCGGCGGCGTCTCCCGCGCCGGCGAGCTCCTCGTCGGGCCCGCACGCGAGGCCGCCCGCCGCCTGCTGCTGCCCGGCCTGGGCGCCGACACCGAGATCCGCGTCGCGCACCACGGGCCCCAGGCGGGCCTGCGCGGCGCCGCCCTGCTCGCCCGACTCGAGGAGTCCCCCACCGATGCCTGACACCGACCACTCCCCCGCCCCCGCGCTCCGGACGCACCTCACCGCCGAGCAGGAGTCGGCGGTCACCGCCGAGATCGAGCGCGCCGCCGCGGAGCGCGTGCCCGAGCGCCTGTGGGACCGCGACGACACCCTCTGGGGTCCCGCCGGGCAGGCCGAGGTCGCCGACCGCCTCGGCTGGCTCGACGCGCCGACCACGGGGCTCCAGCAGCAGGCGACCCTCGAGGCGCTCGCGGCCGAGGTCGCGGCCGAGGGGTACACGGACGTCGTGCTCGTCGGCATGGGCGGCTCGTCGCTGGCCCCCGAGGTCGTCTGGCACTGGTCCGGCCCGAGCACCGGCGGGCTGCGCCTGCGCATGCTCGACTCGACCGACCCCGACGCGATCGCCACCGTCGACGCGGCGACCGAGCCCGGGCGCACGCTCGTGCTCGTCTCGACGAAGTCCGGCGGCACCGTCGAGACGGTCTCGCTGTTCCGGCACTTCTGGTCGCGCAACCCCGACGGCCGTGCGTTCGTCGCGGTGACCGACCCCGGGTCGGGTCTCGAGGCGATGGCGAAGGCGCACGACTTCCGGGCGATCTTCCACGGCGACCCCGAGATCGGCGGCCGCTACAGCGCCCTCTCGCCGTTCGGCACCGTCCCCGCCGCACTGACCGGCGCGGACCTCGGAGCGCTGCTGCAGGGCGGCGTCCGGGCGCTCGACGCCTCGAAGGCGCCGGTGCCCGAGAACGTCGCGGTCCGGCTCGGCGCCGCGATCGCCGCGCTGGCGAAGGGCGGGAGGGACAAGCTCGCGCTGCAGGTGCAGGACGAGCGCCTGGGCTCGTTCGGCCTGTGGCTCGAGCAGCTGATCGCGGAGTCCACGGGCAAGGGCGGCCACGGCGTGCTCCCCGTCGTCGACGACCCGGCCACGGAGGACGGCGGGCTGCCGACGGTCGCCTCCGACCGCCAGCTGCTCGTGCTGCGCGGCCCCGGCGACGACCCGGTCGTCGACGCGGCGGTCGCGGAGTCGACGGGGGCCGGCGTGCCGGTGCTCGAGCTCGTCGTCACCGGTCCCGAGGCCCTCGGCGCCGCCTTCTCGATCCTCGAGGTCGCCACCGCCACGGTCGGCTGGTCCCTGGGCATCAACCCGTTCGACCAGCCCGACGTCCAGGCCGCGAAGGACGCCACGAAGGCCGTGCTCGCCGAGGTCGCCGACGGCACGCCGATCCCGGGCGCGGACGAGGTGAGCGTCGACGCGGTGCTGTCGTTCGTCAATGGGCTCGCGGCGCCGGACTACCTCGCGATCCTCGCCTACCTGCCGCCGAGCTCCGACGCCGGCGTCGAGGTCGGCCGCCTGCGCAGCGCGCTGGCCGCCCGCACCGACGCGGCGGTCACCACCGGCTTCGGCCCGCGGTACCTGCATTCCACGGGGCAGCTGCACAAGGGCGGGCCCGCGGTCGGGCACTACCTGCTGCTCGAGCACGACCCGCGCGCGGAGCGCTCCATCCCCGCCCCGGCGTCGGACGACGAGCCGTCCAACCCGACGACGTCGTTCCGCACCCTCTTCCACGCCCAGTCGCAGGGCGACCTGCGCACCCTGGGTGCCCACGACCGGCCCGTCCTGCGGGTCAGCCTGGGCAGCGACTGGCGCGAGAGCCTGGCCGCCCTGACCACCGCCATCAAGGGGGACTCCTGATGCAGATCGCTTTCGTCGGACTCGGCAAGATGGGCGGCAACATGGTCCGTCGCCTGCGCCGCGACGACCACGACGTCGTCGCCTACGACCGCGACCAGGACCTCACGGCCGCCCTGGCCGAGGAGACCGGCGCCCGCGCCGTGGGCTCGCTCGAGGACCTCGTCGCCGCGCTGGACGGCCCGCGCCACGTGTGGGTCATGGTGCCCCACGGCGTGCCGACGATCTCGACCGTCCACGACCTCGGCGAGCTGCTCTCGAAGGGCGACGTGATCGTCGACGGCGGCAACAGCCGCTGGAGCGACGACGCCGCCCGCAGCTCCGAGCTGGCCGAGAAGGGCATCCACTACCTCGACGTCGGCACCTCCGGCGGCGTCTGGGGCCTCGAGGTCGGCTACTGCATGATGGTCGGCGGCCCGTCGGAGGCCGTCGAGACCCTCTCCCCCGTCCTCGACTCCCTGGCCCCCGTGACGTCCGAGGGGTCCCGCCACGTCATCGGCGAGCGCGGCTGGGAGCACGTCGGCGGCTCCGGCTCGGGCCACTACGTGAAGATGGTCCACAACGGCATCGAGTACGGGATGATGCAGGCGTTCGCGGAGGGCTTCGCGCTCCTGCACAAGAACAACCCCGAGCTCGACCTCGCCCGCGTCGCGCACCTCTGGGAGCAGGGCTCCGTCGTCCGCTCGTGGCTCAACGAGCTCGCGGCCCGCGCCTTCGAGCAGGAGGGCACCGGCCTCGACGCCCTCCAGCCCTGGGTCGACGACTCGGGCGAGGGCCGGTGGACGATCGAGGCCGCGCTCGAGGAGAGCGTCCCGCTCCCGGTCATCACCTCGTCGCTCTACGCCCGCTTCGCCTCGCGCACCGAGGACGACTACGGGTCCAAGGTGCTCGCGGCGCTGCGCAACCAGTTCGGCGGCCACGCCGTCAAGCGCAACGACTGACGCCCTCCGGCCCGCACGACCCGCCGATGATCCACGACGTCCAGCACGACGAGAACCCGCTCGGGGCGGGCCTCGACCAGCTGCCCCCGCCGTCGTCGGTGCTCGTCATCTTCGGCGGCACGGGCAACCTCTCCAAGCGCAAGCTGCTCCCGGCGCTCTACAACCTCGCCCACGACGGGGCGCTGCCCGAGCGCTTCGGTCTGGTCGGCGTGGCGATGGACGACCTCGACGACGAGGGCTACCGCACGCTCGTGGGCGAGGCGATCCAGAAGTACTCGCGGCGGCCGTGCGATCCGCTCGTGCTGGAGACGTTCCTCAGCACGATCTCGTTCGTCTCCGGCGGCTTCGAGGAGGAGGACGCCTACCAGGCCCTGGAGCCCCGGCTGGCCGCGCTGGACGACCGCGCCGGCCAGGCCCTCAACCGGGTCTTCTACCTGTCCACCGCGCCGCGCTTCTTCGGCACGATCATCGAGCAGCTCGGGGCGCACGGCCTGTCGGACCGCTCCGGTGCCGACACCCGGGTGATCATCGAGAAGCCGTTCGGCACGACGAAGCAGGAGGCGCTGGCGCTGAACGCCCGCGTCCTGAACGTCCTGCGCGAGGAGCAGGTCTACCGGATCGACCACTACCTCGGGAAGGAGACGGTCCAGAACCTCCTGGCGCTGCGCTTCGCCAACGGGCTGTTCGAGCCGATCTGGAACCGCAACCACATCCAGTCCGTGCAGATCACCGCCGGGGAGTCCGTCGGGCTCGAGGGCCGCGCGGGCTACTACGACACGTCCGGCGCGCTGCGCGACCTCGTCCAGAACCATCTGCTCCAGCTGCTCTGCAACCTGGCGATGGAGCCCCCGACGACGTTCACGGCGGACGACATCCGCACGGAGAAGGTCAAGGTCCTGCGGGCGATCACCCCGATCGACCCCGACCGGATCGAGGAGGTCGCGGTCCGCGGGCGCTACGGGCCCGGGACCGTCGGCGGCGAGGACGTGCTCGGCTACCTGGAGGAGCCCGACGTCCCGGAGACGTCGACGACCGAGACGTTCGTCGCGCTGCGGCTCGAGGTCGACACCTGGCGCTGGGCCGGCGTGCCGTTCTACATCCGCACCGGCAAGCGGATCTCGCGCAAGCTCACCGAGATCGCGGTGACCCTGCGCCCCGTGCCGCACAACGCGTTCGACGGCACGACCGTCGAGCCCAACCAGATCGTCTTCTCGATCCAGCCCGACGAGCACGTGTCGATCAAGCTGGCCGCCAAGGTCCCCGGCTCGGGCATGAACCTGCGGCCGGTGACGATGGACTTCTCGTACGGCACCGCGTTCCTGTCCGCCTCGCCCGAGGCCTACGAGCGGCTCGTCACCGACGCGCTGCGCGGCGACGCGACGCTCTTCACCCGCGCGGACGAGGTCGAGGCGCAGTGGGCGGTCATGGACCCGATCCTCACCGCCTGGACCCGGTCGTCCGCCTCGCCGGACGACTACCCGGCCGGCACGTCGGGCCCGAAGTCCGCCCGGCGGATCCTGCTGCCGGGCGACCGCTGGCGGGCGATCTGAGCATGACCCTCCCCCCGGCCGACGCCCTCGGCCCTCCCGCCCCGCGCACGCACGGCACCGCCGTCGAGCACACGGTCTGGCAGCAGGACGACGTCGACCCCGGTGCGGTCGAGCAGGCGATGATCGCCCTCGAGCGCGAGCGCTCCCAGCGCCGCCGCGGCGTGCTGCCGGCGCGCGCCCTGAACCTCGTGGTGGTCGTCGACGCCGACTACACCGGCGAGATCGTCCGGCGGCTGGACGCCGTGGGCCGCAACGCGCCCTCGCGCACCGTGCTCGTGCGCGTCCACGGCCACCGTCGCGGGCTGTCCGCGCGCGTCACGCTGTCGACGATCCACGAGGGCACCCCGGACGAGGCGTCGAGCGAGCTCGTCACCCTGGACGTCGCCCAGCGGCACCTGACGCGTCTGGACTCCATCGTCGACCCGATCGTCCTCACCGACGTGCCGACGCTGCTGTGGGCGCCGCACGGGCACGTGGACGCCCTCGAGTCGCTCGGGACCCTCGGGCAGACCGTCCTGCTGGACACCGCCGACGCCGCGGACTACACCGCCGGCCTCGACGCCGCCCAGGGCCTGATCGACGACCACGGGCTCTCGATCGTCGACCTCTCGTGGCTGCGTGCCACGCCGTGGCGCCTGCGCCTGGCCTCGCACTACGAGCCCCCGGCGCGCCGCGGCGAGCTGTGGTCGATCGCCGACGTCCAGATCCGCCACCAGCCCGGGTCGGAGACCGCCGCCTGGCTCTTCCTCGGCTGGCTCGCCGACCGGCTGGGCTGGACCCCGGAGCACGGACGCACGCGCGATGCGTCGGGGGCCGAGGTCGGTCTGCGGCTGAGCCCCGTCGACGTCGGCGTCCAGGGTCTCGCCGGGGCCACCGTCACCTCGCGCGCCGGCGCCGTCTTCTCGCTGGACCGCAACCGCGGCGGCCTGCGGGCCGGCCGCACCGACGTGTACGCCGCCGTCGGCGAGCACACCAGCACCGAACGTCATTGGACCGTCCTCGGCGCCTCCCGCGGGGAGGCGGGCGTGCTCGGACGCGCGCTCCGCCGTACCCTCGTGCCGGACGACGGCTACATCGGCGCCCTCGCCACAGCCCGGAGGCTGCTTTCGTGCACCTGAGTCCCGTCGACCGCCCGAACCCCAACCCGGCGTACCCGCCCATCGCGGACTACGCGTTCGTCTCCGACTGCGAGACGAACGCGCTGATCGCCCCGTCGGGCGGTGTCGAGTGGATGTGCCTGCCCCGGCACGACAGCCCGTCGGTGTTCGGAGCGATCCTCGACCGCGACGCCGGGCAGTTCCGGGTCGGCCCGGTCGGGCAGACGGTCCCCGCCGGCCGGCGCTACCTGCCGGGCACGATGATCCTCGAGACCACCTGGGGCACCCGCACCGGCTGGGTCGTCGTCCGCGACGCGCTGCTCGTCGGCCCCTGGCACCACGAGGCCGAGCGCTCCGAGAGCCACCGCCGCTCGCCCACCGACGACGACGCCGACCACGTCTTCCTGCGGACGATCCGCTGCGTCAACGGCTACGTCGAGATGTACATGGAGTGCGAGCCGGTCTTCGACTACGGCCAGCGCCACGGCCGCTGGGAGTACGGCTCCGAGGGCTACGGCATCGGCCGGATCAAGGATCCGGGCGGCACCACCGAGCTGACGCTGACCACGGACCTGCGTCTGGGCTTCGAGGCCCAGCGCGCGCGTGCGCGCACCACCGTCCGCGCCGGCGACACGCACTTCATCGCGCTCTCGTGGTCCAACCACGGCGCCCCGCAGACGTTCGAGGACGCCCACGCCCGCCTGAACTACACGGCCGACTTCTGGCACGAGTGGCTCAGCCACGGCGAGTTCCCCGACCACCCGTGGCGCCCGCACCTGCAGCGCTCGGCGATCACGCTGAAGGGCCTGACGTTCGCGCCGACCGGCGCCATGCTCGCGGCGGCCACGACGTCGCTGCCGGAGACGCCGCAGGGCGAGCGCAACTGGGACTACCGCTACTCCTGGATCCGCGACTCCACGTTCATGCTCTGGGGCCTCTACACCCTGGGCTTCGACGAGGAGGCCAACGACTTCTTCTACTTCATCCAGGACGTCGCCCGGGGCGAGCAGCCGCTGCAGGTGATGTACGGCATCGGGGGCGAGCGGCAGCTCGACGAGTTCGAGCTCGACCACCTCGAGGGCTACGACGGCGCACGTCCGGTCCGCATCGGCAACGGCGCGTACCACCAGAACCAGCACGACGTCTGGGGGGCGATGCTGGACTCGATCTACCTCCACACGCGCTCCCGCGACCAGCTGCCCGAGTCGATCTGGCCGATCCTCAAGAAGCAGGTCGCCGAGGCGATCGCGCACTGGCGCGAGCCGGACGCCGGCATCTGGGAGGTCCGCGGCGGGCTGAAGCACTTCACCCAGTCCAAGGTCATGTGCTGGGTGGCACTGGACCGCGGCGCCCGCCTGGCCGAGCTGCGGGGCGAGCACGAGATCGCCGTCGGCTGGCAGGAGATCGCCGACGAGATCCACGCCGACATCTGCGAGAACGGCGTCGACGAGCGCGGCGTCTTCTGCCAGCACTACGACACCGACGCGCTGGACGCGTCGCTGCTGATGCTGCCGCTCGTCCGGTTCCTTCCCCCGGACGACCCGCGGATCCGCGCGACGGTCCTGGCGATCGCCGAGGAGCTGACGGAGGACGGGCTCGTCCTGCGCTACAAGGTCGACGAGACCGACGACGGCCTGTCGGGCGAGGAGGGCACGTTCACGATCTGCTCGTTCTGGCTCGTCTCGGCACTCGTCGAGATCGGCGAGATCGACCGCGGCCGCGAGCTGTGCGAGCGGCTCCTGAGCTTCGCGTCGGACCTGCAGCTCTACGCCGAGGAGCTCGACCCCAAGACTGGTCGTCACCTTGGCAACTTCCCCCAGGCGTTCACGCACCTGGCGCTGATCAACGCGGTGATGCACGTGATCCGCGCGAGCGACCCGACCGGCCCGTTCGGCCCGACGCCCCCGGAGGCACGCTGATGTCCGACCAGGTCCCGCAGGACACCCACCTCACCGCGCGCAACGGGTTCCGCGTCGTCCCGGTCGCCGACGCGGAGGCCGCCAAGGACGTCACCGCCCGGGCGCTGGCCGGCGCGATCACCGCCGCGCGGGCCGGCGGCGCGGAGCGCGTGCGCATCGCCCTGTCGGGCGGCGGCACGCCGGTGGGCGCCTACGAGCGCCTGGCCGGGATGGTCGACGACTGGCCGTCGATCGACGTCTTCCTCGCCGACGAGCGCTGCGTGCCCTACGAGGACGAGGACTCCAACGCCCGCCTCGTCGACGAGGCGCTGGGGACGGACCGCGGCCACGTCCTGCACCGCCTCTCCGAGGTCGGCTCGCCGGGAGATCGCGCCAAGGCCTACGCCCACGACATCGGCGACGCCCCGATGGACGTCGTCCTGCTCGGTCTCGGCGAGGACGGCCACACCGCGTCGCTGGAGCCCGGGCACCCCTCGCTCGAGGCCGAGGGCGTCACGGTCGCGGTCCTCGACATGAAGAAGCCGCCGCCGGAGCGCGTCTCGCTGACGATTCCGGCGCTGAAGGCCGCGGCCGTGGTGCTGCTGCTCGTCACGGGCGAGGGCAAGTCGGAGGCCCTGTCGCGCACCCTCGGGTCGCAGGGCATCGAGGCGCCCGCCAGCCTGCTGCGCTCGGAGACGATGACCGTCGTCGCCGACGAGGCCGCCCTGACCCGGCCGCGGGCCGACGAGGTCTTCGCGTCGTGAGCGGCGCCGGCCCGGGGACCCCGGGTCCGGCCGGGACCCCCGGCGTCCTCGCCGGGTCGCCCGAGGCCACGTCCGTCCGGCTGTGGCTCGTCCGCCACGGCGAGACGGAGTGGGCCCGCGACGGTCGGCACACCGGCCGCACGGACGTCCCCCTGACCGACCGCGGCCGCGAGCAGGCCGCCGCGCTGCGGGAGCGACTCGCCTCCGAGCGCTTCGTCGCGGTCCGCTGCTCGCCGCTCTCCCGCGCCCGCGAGACGCTCGAGATCGCAGTCCCCGGCACGCGGCCGACGCTGGACGACGACCTGATGGAGCGCGACTACGGCGTCGCGGAGGGCCGCACGACGGCCGAGCTGCGCGAGGAGCAGCCCGGCTGGACGTCGTGGACCGCGCAGACCCCGGGCGCGGAGACCATCGACGAGGTCGGCGTCCGCACCGACCGGGCGATCGCCCGCGCCGTCGCCGCTGGGCGGCACGCCGCGCCGGACGACGGGTGCTCCGCCCACGAGACGCCCGGCGGCGCGGTGCTCGTCGTCGCCCACGGCCACCTGCTCCGGGTCCTCGCGGCGCGGTGGCTCGAGCAGCCCGCGGGCTTCGGCGCGCAGCTCGTCCTGGGGACGGCGTCGCTGTCGATCCTGGGGTCGGAGCGGGGCCGCCCCGCCCTCGTGCGCTGGAACACCTGAGCGGCGGCACCCGGCCGACCGGTGCCCGGGTCGGCGCGCCGCAGGAGGGCCGGTGCGGGCCCCGGCGGACTGGTCCCTCCCGATCGGTGCCGGCGTCCCACACCCCGCTGGCTGGTCAGCCAGATAGGGTCGATCCCATGGCTGACATCAAGGGCAAGAGCGCCCTCATCACCGGTGGTGCCTCGGGACTCGGCGAGGCCACGACGCGCAGGCTGCACGCCGACGGCGCGTTCGTCACGATCGCCGACATCCAGGACGAGAAGGGCGAGGCGCTGGTCGCCGAGCTGGGCGAGCGGGCGGTCTTCGTCAAGACCGACGTGACGGACGAGGACGCCGTCAAGGCCGCCGTCGCCGCCGCCGTGCAGCAGGCGCCGCTGCGGGCCACCGTCAACTGCGCCGGGACCGGCTGGCCGCAGCAGATCTTCCACCACAAGAAGGGCCCGCACCCCATGCAGCCCTTCGAGACGGTCCTGCGGATCAACCTCTTCGGCACGTTCAACTCGCTGCGGTTCTCCGCCGAGGCGATGTCCGAGAACGAGCCCGACGACGAGGGCGAGCGCGGCGTGCTGGTCAATACCGCGTCGGTCGCCGCCTACGAGGGCCAGATCGGCCAGGCCGCGTACTCGGCGTCCAAGGGCGCGATCGTCGGGATGACCCTGCCGGTCGCCCGCGACCTGGCCCGCTACGGCATCCGCAACGTGACGATCGCGCCGGGCCTGTTCGACACCCCGCTGCTCGGCGCGCTGCCCGAGGAGGCCCGCGCGTCCCTCGGCGCCCAGGTGCCGTTCCCAGCCCGCCTCGGCCGCCCGTCCGAGTACGCCGACCTGGCGGCCTACATCATCAGCCAGCCGGTGCTCAACGGCGAGACGATCCGCCTGGACGGCGCGATCCGGATGGCGCCGAAGTAGGGATCAGCCGAAGGCGCGCTCCAGCGCCTGCACGACCCGCTCCCCCGCGCGCCCGTCCCCGAAGACCTCGGGGCGCCCGGCGGGGAGCGGCACGGCGAGGGCCTGGACGGCGGCCTCCGCGTTGAGGTCGACCAGCGTGTTCCACCCGGTCTGGACCGTCTCGCCCCACTCCGTCGTGTCGCGCAGCGTGACGCAGCGGACGCCGGCGAGGTACGCCTCCTTCTGCACGCCGCCCGAGTCCGTCAGCACCGCCTCGGCGCCGACGAGCAGCGTCGCGAAGTCCAGGGGGCCCGCCGAGTCGACGATGCGGACGCCCGGGGCGCCGCGCAGGCGATCGTCCTCGCCGTGCTCCCGCAGTCGCGCGGCGGTCCGGGGGTGCAGCGGGAGGACGAGCGGCCGCTCGGGGCTCGCGGCGGCGACGAGCACGTCGACGAGCAGGGCCAGCCGGTCGGCCGTGTCGACATTGCCCGCGCGGTGCGTCGTGGCCAGCAGGTAGCCGCCGGGCGTCAGGTCGCGCTCGGCCAGCCACTCCCCCGCGCGCTCCCGGGCCCGCGGATGCACGGCCAGGGTCACGTCGGTCATCACGTCGCCGACGTCGACGGCCAGGTCCGCCAGGCCCTCGCGCTCCAGGTTGCGGGTGGCCGTCGGGGTCGGGACGAGCAGCAGCTGCGACAGGTGGTCGGTGACGACGCGGTTGCGCTCCTCGGGCATCCGGCGGTCGAACGAGCGCATCCCCGCCTCGACGTGCGCGATCGGGATCCCCAGGTCGGCGGCGACGAGGGCGCCGGCGAGCGTCGTGTTCGTGTCCCCGTAGACGAGGAGCGCGTCGACCGGGCCCTGCTCGCGCGCGGCGACGACCAGGCCCTCGAGCTCCGCGATCATCCGGGCCGTCTGCGCCAGGTTGCTGCCGCCGCCGAGCCGCAGCTCGTGGTCGGGGGCCGGCAGGTCGAGCTCGCGGAAGAAGACGGCCGACAGCGCGTCGTCGTGGTGCTGGCCCGTGTGGATCAGCACCTCGTCGTGCCGCGCCCGCAGCGGACGGGAGACCGCGGCGGCCTTGACGAACTGCGGCCGGTTGCCGACGACGGTGACGATGCGCATCGCCCGGATCCTGACACGGTCGTCTTAGAAGAAGACCTCCGCCAGCTCCAGCAGCCGCAGGTCGACGCCCTTGACGCCGACCACGTCGGCCAGCGGGATCGGCTCGATCTCGGCGCCGCGCAGCGCGACCATCGTGCCGAAGGCGCCCGCCAGGACGGTCTCGGCGGCGGCCACGCCGTAGCGGGTGGCGAGCACGCGGTCGGTGGCCGTCGGGGTCCCGCCGCGCTGGATGTGCCCGAGGACGACGACCCGGGTCTCGTAGCCCGTGGCGGCCTCGAGCTCGGCGGCGAGCGCGCCGCCGATGCCGCCGAGCCGCTCGTAGCCGTACTCGTCGGTCTCCGCGTTGGCGACGATCTTCGTGCTGCGTCCGTCCTCGAAGGCCAGCCGGGCGCCCTCGGAGACGACGATGATCGAGAAGTCCTTCCCGCGGTCGTGCCGCTGGCGGATCGTCGCGGCGATCCGCTCGACCGGCACGTCGACCTCGGGCACCAGGACCCCGTCCGCGCCCCCGGCGATCCCGGCGGTCACGGCGATCCACCCGGCGTTGCGGCCCATGACCTCGACGACCATCACCCGGTCGTGCGACTGCGCGGTCGAGTGCAGCCGGTCGATCGCCTCGGTCGCGACGTGCACCGCGGTGTCGAACCCGAACGTGCGGTCGGTGCCGACGATGTCGTTGTCGATCGTCTTGGGCACCCCCACGACCGGCAGACCGAGCTCGTCGTGCAGCTGTCGGGTGATCTCCATCGTGTGCTCCCCGCCGATCGCGATCACCGCGTCGACGTCGCCGCGACCCAGCGCCTCGCGGACCAGCCGCGGCCCGTCGTCGTGGCGGAAGGGGTCGTAGCTCGAGGTCGAGAGGATCGTGCCGCCCAGCGGCAGCAGCCCCGACAGCGCCTCGTGGTCCAGGGGGCGGTGGTCCCGGTGGGCGAGGCCCCGGTAGCCGCGCAGCAGGCCGACCGGCTCGTGCCCCTCCCGCAGGAGCTTGCGCCCGGCCGCGCGGATGACGGCGTTGAGTCCGGGACAGTCGCCGCCGGCGGTGAGGATCCCGATGCGCATGCGCCGACCCTACGGCCGGCGCGAGGTCCCCGGGCAGGCCGGACGTCGCACGCACCCGCCGTTCGGGTCGCCCCGGTGGACGGTCCGCCCCGCCGGTCCCAGCCGGGATCCGCGGACGGTCGGCGTCGGGACCACCCGGAGTTCGGTCGACACGGGCTCAGACGGGCGCGCCGCGGTTGATCGGCGCGTCGTCGGCCTGGACGCGCACCCAGTCGTCGATCTTGCCGTCCTCCACGTGGAGGGCGACGGCGACCGGGGCGCCCGCCCCGTCGCACGGCGCCTCGCCGGCCTTGTCCGTGAGCTTCAGGGTCAGGACGACGTAGCCGCCCTCCGCCCCGCCGACGCTGACGGGCGTCGCGCCGCACGGCAGGCTCCCGGCGACCGCGACGCGGGCGGCGCGGTTCTTCACGAGCAGCACGTCGAAGTTCGAGAAGCGCGCGCCGTCGGCCATCAGGCCCGCGGCCTTCTCGTCCTGGCCCCGCCGGACGAGGTCGAACCACTGCTCGGCGACCTTCCGGTCCCCGGCGTCCGCCGGGTCCGTGGCGGTCTGCGGAACCTCGCGCAGCGGCGGCAGGTCCGGGAACGCCCGGCGCTCGGCGCGGAGCTCGTCGGCGCTCGGGGCGGGGATCGTCGTCGACGGCGCGGTGGTCGACGGGGCCTGCTGCGTCGTGGTCGGCGTGGTCGTCGTCGCCGAGGCGGAGGGCGACGGATCGTCGCCGCCGCAGCCGGCCAGGACGGCGCCGGCGCCCAGGAGCGCAACGAGCGTGCCGGTGCGGAGGCGGAGGGGGCGCGCGCGGACCATGTCCCAGAACCTACGCCCGCCCCGGCCGCGCGGATGCCGCCGTCGAGGCGGTCGCGCCGGGCGGAGGGCCCGGGCCCCCCGCGCTACAGCCCGAGGTCGCGGACCCCGAGCTCGTCGAAGCCGACGTGGTGGGCGAGCTCGTGGCGGACCGTGATGGTCACCTGCTCGCGCAGCAGGTCGGCGTCGTGGCCGAAGTCCCGGCGCAGGGTGTCGCGGAAGATCATGATGCGGTCGGAGTGCTCGTCCCGGGTGGCGCCGTCGCCCATGTACAGCCCGTAGGCGCCGTGCCGGCGACCGTCGTCGGAGATGACCACGGCGACGTTCGTGTCCAGGACGCCGATCAGCAGGTCCGGCAGGTCGTCGAGCGCGTCCCGGACGAGCTCGGCGAAGTCGGTGTCGTCGTAGGGGTCCTTCGCCATGAACTCGCCCTCGTCGGGCTCGACGGCCAGACCCTGCTCCGCGAGGTACTCCGTCCGGGCGACCACGCGCTCGAACTCCTCGTCCGTCTCGGGCTCGCGGTAGTCCGACAGGCGCCCGACGATGAGCGCCAGGACGCCGACGATCACGCCGATCACCGTGCCGACGACGCCGATCTTCTGGACCGCCGCGACGAGGGGCTCGCTCGTCCAGCCGCCCATCAGCAGATAGGTCAGCGTCGACGCCAGGCAGACGCCCACCGCGGCGACGACGAGAGGCGTGCGAACGGTCATCAGGCCACTGTACGCGAGGGCCGGTCCGGCAGGGCCGGGACGGGGATCGCGGCCCCGACGCCCGTCGAAGGGCCCCGGCGGCCGGCCCGCGCGGGCCGGGACACGACGTCCACGTCCGTGGTCCCCGCGGCCCGGCCGTCGCCGCTCAACCGACCATCGAGCGCGCGATGACGACGCGCTGGATCTCGTTCGCGCCCTCGTAGATCTGGGTGATCTTCGCGTCGCGCATGAAGCGCTCCATCGGGTAGTCCTTGACGAAGCCGTAGCCGCCGAGGATCTGGAGCATGTCGACGGTCACCGCCATCGCCGTCTCGGACGCGAAGAGCTTCGCCATCGAGCTCCACTTCCCGAAGCCCTCGCCCTGGCCGGTGCGGTCGGCCATGGCGCAGGCCTTGTAGAGCAGCTCGCGGGCCGCGGCGGTGCGCGTCTCGGCGTCGGCGAGCTTCCACTGCAGGCCCTGGAACGACGAGATCGGCTTGCCGAACGCGATGCGCTCCTTCGAGTACGCCGCGGCGTAGTCGATCGACGCCTGGGCGATGCCGACGGCCTGCGCGGCGGCGCCGAGACGCGTGCGCTCGAGCGTGCCCAGCGCGACGGACATGCCGCGGCCGACCTCGCCGACGACGTTCTCGTGCGGCACCCGGACGTCCTCGAAGACCGGCGACCCGGTGGGCGAGCTGCGGATGCCCATCTTGTGCTCGAGCGGCCCGTAGGAGAATCCCTCGCGCTCCTTCTCGACGACGAACGCGGTGATCCGCCCGGTCTCGTCGTCGGTCTTGGCGAAGACGACGTAGAAGTCGGCCACCGACGTGTTCGTGATCCAGTTCTTGGAGCCGTTGATGACCCACTCGTCGCCGTCGCGGACCGCGCGGGTCTTCATCGACGCGGGGTCGGAGCCGGCCTCGGGCTCCGACAGCGCGAACGCCGCGATGTTCTCGCCGGTGGCGACCTTCGGCAGGAACCGCTGCTTCAGCTCGTCCGAGCCGAACAGGCGGATCGGCAGCGACCCGAGCTCCTGGACCATGAGGATGAGGGCGGCGGAGGCGTCGACCTTGGCGATCTCCTCCACCGCCATCTGCAGCATGAGCGTCCCCATGTGGGTGCCGCCGTACTCCTCGGGAACCGCCAGGCCGAGGATGTCCTGCTCGCCCAGCAGCGTCTTGACGTCCCAGCCGTACTCGGCCTTCTCGTCCCGCTCGGCCGCCCCGGGAGCGATCTTGTCGCGGCTGATCTCACGGATCGCGTCGCGGAACTCGATGAGCTCCTCGGGGATGTCGTAGAGCTCGGATCCGAGAACGGGCATGCACCGATCCTACGACCCGGGCGGTCCCGACCCGGTGTGGCGGGGCCTCACGGCGCCCTGCCGGGTCTGGGCCCGGGCCCCCGCGCCGCGGTGGGGGTCCGTGCCCCGCCGATCAGGCCAGGCAGGCGGCGCAGACGCCCGAGACGACCACCGACGCGGACTCGACCGCATGGCCGGCGGACTCCGCGGCACGGCGCGCGGCGGCACGGCCGGCGCTGGTGTCGAGGTCGTAGAGCTGCCCGCAGCGCACGCACGTGAAGTGGTCGTGCGGGGTGGGGTCGGTGTCGTAGCGCGCGGCGCCGGGCACGGCGACGCGGCGGACGACGCCCAGCTCGGCGAAGAGCTCGAGGGTCGAGTAGACCGTCGGCAGGGCCAGCCCGGGCAGCGTGGCGGAGGCCTCGCGCAGCAGGGCCTCGGCGGTGAGGTGCCGGTGCTCCGCGGCGATCAGCCGGTGCAGCGCCAGCCGCTGCGGCGTGACGCGCAACCCGGCACCACGGAGACGCCCGACGAGGTCGGCGTCCACGTCGGTGGGGGTCGGGGCGGTGCTCATACCGGCATTCTACGCGTGCCGCGCGACGCACGGGCCGTCCGTCCTGCGCCCGGCCGCCGGGCGCCGCCGGCCCGGCGCGGTACCGTGCCCGGGATGCCCTCCCCCGTGTTCGACCAGCCCGGCCTCGAGGTCGACGTCGACCAGCTCGCGCCCGAGCTGGAGCGCGGATCCGTCGTCCTCGTCGACGTCCGCGAGCCCTACGAGTGGGACGCCGGCCGGATCGACGGCGCGGTCCACCTGCCCCTGTCCGAGCTCAGCGCCCGCGCCGGCGAGCTCGACCGCGACGCGACCCTCGTGGTCCAGTGCCGCATCGGCGGCCGCTCCGCCGTCGCGGCCCAGGCGCTGCGCCAGGCGGGCTACGACGCGTGGTCGCTGCGGGGCGGGATCCTCGCCTGGGACGCGTCCGGGAGGCCGCTCTCCCCGGACGGCGGCGTCGTGGCGGACCACTGAGCGCCGAGGCCGCCGCGCTCGCCGCCCGCGCGGCGCGGTACCCCTTCGCGCAGCCCGCCGCGTCCTACGTCTTCACCCGCCGGGGGCCGCTCCCCCTCGTCGCCCCTCGGACGCCCTGGGGCCCCGGGACGCTCCTGCGCGACGGCGACCGCACCTGCACGTGGCGCGCACTGCAGGACGAGCTCGGTGTGGAGCCCGGCCCGCGGACCGCGGTGCTCGGCTACGGCTCCAACCCGTCCCCGGAGACCCTGGCGCGCAAGCTCCGCGACCTCCCGGCGGGCCCGGTCGCCGTGCCGGTGCTCGAGCTGGCGGTGCACGACCTCGACGCGGTGTGGTCAGCCCACGTGCACGCCGGCTACGTCCCGGCGACCGTCGCCCGCTCCCCCGGCACGGTCCTGCGGGCGTGGGTGCTCCTGCTGCGCCCGGACGAGCTCGACGTCGTCAACGCGAGCGAGAGCCTCGGACGCAACTACGTGCTGGGTCGGCTCGGCGGGGTCCGCGCGTGCTTCGCGGACGGCTCGCGCTGCCCCGAGCTGCTGAGCTACGTCTCGATGCACGGCGCGCTGGCGCCGGACGGCGAGCCCCTGGCGGTCGGCCCGGTGCGCGCGGACGGCCGCACGCTCGACGCCCTCGACGAGCCGGCCGTCCTGGAGCGCGCCCGCCGACTGGCCGCACCGGACGCCGAGGCGGTCGCGTTCGCCGAGGGACTCGCGGGCGACCCCGCCACGGCCGCCGCCTGCACCGCGGCGCTCTCCCCGACGGCGGTCCCGTTCGACTGGCCGGGCTGGACGCCGCTGGTCCCCGGCCCCTGATCCCGGCGGGGTCGCGGCGTCGTGCGCTCAGCGCCGCCGGGCGGCGGGGCCCGAGCGCAGGTCGCAGGCGGCGCTGCAGATCCGGACGACCTCGTCCAGGTCGTCCGTGCACGTCACGAGGTCCTCGTCGCCCGGCGAGATCAGGCCCTCGGCCAGGACGCGCTCGCGGATCCAGTCCACCAGCCCGCCCCAGTACGCGGTCCCCACCAGGACGACGGGATAGCGACGGATCTTCTTCGTCTGCACGAGGCAGAGCACCTCGAAGAGCTCGTCGAGCGTGCCGAACCCGCCGGGCATGGCCACGAACGCGTCGGAGTACCGGACGAACGAGACCTTCCGCGTGAAGAAGTAGTGGAACGGCACGGGGAGGTCGACGTACGGGTTGGCGCCGGTCTCGAACGGCAGGTCGATGAGCAGGCCGATCGACCCGGACCCGCCCTCGTGCGCGCCCCGGTTGGCCGCCTCCATGATCCCGGGGCCGCCACCCGTCAGGACGCAGGCGCCGGCCTCCGTCGCCAGCCGTCGGGCGAGCGTGCGGGCCAGCTCGTACTCCGGGGTCCCCTCGCCGATCCGGGCGGAGCCGAAGATCGTGATGCCGCGGCGGACGTCGGCGAGCGTCCGGAAGGCCATCTCGAGCTCGGCGGCGATCCGGTCGATGCGCTGCGGGTCGGTGAGCTCGGTCTCGACGGCGGCCCACTCGGCGCTGAGCAGCTCCTCGTCGGCGGACCCGGGACGGCGGACGGGATCGGTCACCGGCTCGACTCTAACGCCCGCCCGGCCCACCCCGGACGGGTCCCCCGCGGGCGGCCTCCGCGGCCGTCGTTCAGGGCGCCAGGACGCCCGCGAGCACGGCGAGGGCCACCGCCGCGCGGTCCCGCAGGGTGCCGGCGTCGAGGTGCTCGTCGACGGCGTGCGCGCCCCCGCCCAGCGGCCCGAGACCGTCGATCGCCACGCGGGTCCACGAGGCCAGGTGGCTGGCGTCCGACGCGCCGCCGCGGCCCGACGCGACGATCGGTCGTCCGAGCAGCTCTCCGGCGCGGGCCAGGACCGGCGCGGCGGCCTCGCGGTGGTCCATCCCCGGCCAGACGCGGCTGAAGCGGGCCTCGAGCGCGACGTCGAACTTCTCGTTCGGGATGCTCGCGAGGACCTGCTCGAGCGCGTCGATCTCCCCGGCCCGCACGTCGACGATCAGCTCGCCGTCGTCCGGGACGACGTTCAGCGCGGTGCCGCTGCGCATCATCGTCGGGACGACGCTCAGCTCCTGTCGGCCCCGCGGGTCGTGCACGGCGGTGAGGTCGAGGGCCACCCGCGCCAGGGCCGCCAGCGCGTTGCGCCCGTCGTCGGGACGGGAGCCCGCGTGGGCGGAGCGGCCCGCCGCACGGACGACGATCGCCGCGGCGGCCTTGCGCCGCACCACGACGGCCTCGTCGCCGTCGGCCGTCCGCTCACCGCCCTCGAAGCAGAGGCAGGCGTCCCAGCCGTCGAAGCGGGGGCCGTGGACGAACTCCTCCGTCCGCCACTCCTCGTCCGCGACGAGCAGCAGCACGACCTCCGAGAACAGCTCGCGCGCGCCCGGGACCGTGGCCGCAGCGTTCAGGACCCCGACCGCCAGCGCGTCGCCGCCCTTCATGTCGAACGTGCCCGGGCCGGTCCAGCGGTCGCCGTCGCGCTCCAGCGGGCGATGCCGGTCGTGGGGGATCACCGTGTCGAGGTGGCCGAGCAGCACGATCCGGGCGCTCCCGGTGCCCCGCACCCGGACGAGCAGGTCCGGTGCGCTGCCGGTCGTCGAGCAGGGGATCCGCTCGATCTCGGCGTCCGCGGGCACGGCGGCCGCGACGAGCTCGACGCACCGCTCGAGACCGGGGTGGTCGCCCGACGGCGAGGAGACCGCGACGAGCGGCTCGATCAACGCCATGGCGTCGGCGGCGACGGCGTCCGCGGCGGCCAGGAGCGCCGCGACGGTGGGGTCCTCGACGGGGGCGGCCATGCCGTCACCTTCGCACGGGCGGTCCGCCGGGCGCCGTGCCGCGGGCGGTAGCGCGGCGGGCCGTCCCGCCGCGGGCGATCGTGCCGCGGGCGGGCCGACCGCTCAGGGGCGCAGGCGCAGGGTGTGGGTGCCGCGGGGGACCGTGAGGCGGATCCGGCGACCGCCGAGGACCGCTCCGGGGACCGCGACCTTCGCCCCCGCGGAGCGCACCCGGGCGGCGGCCCGCGGCGCGGCGCCGTCGAGCGTGAGCACCGGTGCCCGTCCCCGACCGGCGGCAGCGCCCTTCGCCACGCCGTTCCAGAGCTCCACGACGCCCGCGCCGCGGGTCACGACCGTCAGCGTCGTGCCGTCGTACCCGTGGGAGACCACCCGGGGGGCGGCGGCGACCAGTCGCGGTCGGCCGAGGTCCGTCGCGAGCGCGCCGTCGGGCTGCAGCGCCCCGCTGGGCTGCAGGACGCCCCAGCCGTAGTCCTTCGACGGGTGCTGCTTCCAGACCCAGACGATGCCGCCGGTCAGCGTGCGGTCCTGGTCGCCCAGCCCGGCCTGGCGGTAGGACTCCCACGGACCGCCGCGCGCCCCGGCGAACTCGCCGACCACGGCGGCCGCACCGAACCCCCGGGCCCGGGAGACCACGCCGTCGTAGGCGGCGCGCAGGCGGGCACCGGTCCCGGCGTCGGGGGCCCGGTCGTAGACGTCGTCGTAGACGTGCGGCGCGTAGACCAGGTCGTCGTCGCCGCTGAACCGCGCGACGCCGGTGCCGGTGCTGTCGAACCAGATCGGGGCCGTGGACCCGGCGGCGCGCAGGCGGGTGATCAGCGTCTTGTACATCGGCCACAGCTCGCGCGCGGCCCAGCCCTCGGGCAGGTTCGGCTCCGGGCTGCGCGGCTCGTTGTAGAGCTCGATGCCGGCGTAGGCCGGACCGAGCTCCTTCCCCGTCGCGGCGACGGCCTCGACGGCCTCGGCGTAGTGCGTCTGCAACGGCTTGCCGGCGACGACGCGGTTCTTCCACAGCGCGCTCGCGGCGGTCGCGGCGCAGGCCGTCTGGTAGTAGCCCCCGAAGCCCAGCGCGCCGCCCAGCCGCGAGTCGCACGAGGCGCTGCCGGTGTCGACGGCCCACTTCGGCGCCCCGTCGGCCTCGGTGTCCAGCGGCTGACCGAGGTTTGCGGCGTAGCGGTCGTGGTGCATGTCCAGCAGCACGTAGATGCCGCGGTTCGCGAAGACCCGGGCGGCCCGCTCGACGTCGGCGAGATACGCCTGGTCGATGATCCCGGGCGCGGGCTGGACCTTCGACCACGAGACGCCGAGGCGCACGACGTTCAGCCCCAGGGCCGCGGCCTGCGCGCCGTCGGCCGGGGTGACGCCGACGACGGAGTGGACGCCGCCGTAGTCCAGGAGGCCGATGACGTTGGCGCCGCGGAGCACGACCCGGCGGCCCGAGGCCGTCCGCAGCGTGCGCTCGCCACCGGGGTCGACGCGGACCCGCAGGGCGTCCCGCCGCCCGATGACGCCGGGGGCGTCGGCCCGGGCGGCCG
>NZ_JAURWA010000063.1 GCF_030655195.1 Patulibacter sp.
CCGTCGGGGCGCCACCGCGCACGGCCCCCGCGCGGGCGGGCTAGCCTTCCCTGCGATGCCGTCGCTTCTGGTGGTGCACGCGGTGGACCAGCCCGGCGGCGCCGAGCTGGCCCTGCTGCGCGCCGCTCCGCTGCTGATCGACCGCGGCTGGCGGATCACGATGACCGGCCCCGGCGGCCGACGGCCCGCCGCCGCGCCCGACGACGTGCTCTGGCGCCAGCAGGCGGTCGGCGGCCTCGGCCGGGGCCGCGGGGCCGCCGCCCTCCTGGCCTACGGGGCGTTCCGTGCGCTCGCCGCCCAGCACGACGTCGCGTACCTCAACGGCACCGTCCCCGGGCGCCTGCTGCCCGCCCTCGGCACCGGGCAGGTCGCCGGCGTCGCGGCCCGCGGACTGCGGCTGCGCGGCCACGTCGACGCCTCGATCGCCGCGCCGCCGGACGTCCGCACCGTCCTGCACGTCCACGACATGGTCGCCCGCGTGCCGCGCTTCTGGTCCGCGGCCGACGCCCTGCTGGCCGACTCCTCCGCGTGCGCCGCCCCGGTCGCCGCCGCGCTCGGCCGCGAGGTCGCGGTCACGGGCTGCCCGGTCGACCTCGACCCCGCCCCCGTGACGCCGCCGTGGGCGCCCGACGGCCGCCCGGTGGTCGCCTTCGTCGGCCGGGTCGAGCCGCGCAAGGGCCCGCTGGACCTGATCACCGCCGCGGAGGCGGTGCGCGTCGTCGTGCCCGACGCCCGCGTGGTCGTCGTCGGCGACGACACCTACGACGCCGACCCGCGCTACGCCCGCGCCGTCGATCGTCGGGCCGACGCCGCCCGCGTGGAGCGCTGGCCGTGGCAGGCGGGCGGCCCCGGGCTGCTGCGGCACGTCGACGTGCTCGTGGTGCCGTCGGACCGCGAGCCGTTCGGGACGATCGCCGCCGAGGCGCTCGCCGTCGGCGTCCCCGTCGTCGCCGGTGCCGTCGACGGGCTCGTCGAGGTCGTCAAGGACGGCGTGACCGGCCGCCTGGTCCCGCCGCACGACCCGCTCGCCCTGGCCCACGGGATCATCTGGGCGCTCCAGAACGGCCCGCTCCTGCGCGAGGACTGTCTCGAGGCCGCCCGCCGCTGGTCCCTGAGGGCCGTCACCGACCGCATCGAGGCGGCGCTGACCGGCGCCGCCGCCCCCTCCCTCCCCGACGCCGGAGGCAGCGACGACCAGGTCCGCCACGGCGCCGTGGAGGACGGCGGCGCGTGAGGACCCCGCTCGACGCGTGCGGTGGTCCCGGCGCCGGGACCCCCGGCGCCGCGGACGCGGGCTGCGGCTCGTGAAGGTCCTGCTCGACGTGCGCGGTGCCGGCGACGTCCGCGGCATCGGGCGCTACGTCCGCTGCCTGCTCGACGGCCTGCGGGCGACGGCCGCGCCGGGCGACGAGGTCGTCGAGGTCCAGGGCGGCCGTGGGCGCTCCGACGCCGACGTCTTCCACAGCCCCTGGCTGGACGGCGCGCTGCTGCGCGCCGGCCGCCCCCAGGTGGTGACGCTGCACGACGTCGTCCCGCTCAAGCGCCGGCGCGAGTACCTGCGCACCGGCGTGCGGTTCCGCCTGCGCTACCTCGCCGTCCAGCGCGCCGACGTCGTGCTGGTGCCCACGCGGGCCGTCGCGGACGACGTCGCCGAGCATCTCGACGTCCCGGAGGAGCGGCTGCGGGTGGTCCACGAGGCCGCCGCCCCGCACCTGGGCCCGGCGAGCTCCGCGGCCGTGGCCGAGCTGCGCGCCCGGCTCGAGCTGCCCGAGCGGTTCCTGCTGTGGGTCGGCGGGATGCGCCACCCGGATCCCCGCAAGCGCCTGCCCGAGCTCGCCGCGGCCCCACGGGACCTGCCGCTCGTCCTGGTCGGCCCGACCGGCCCGTGGGCGCACGACCTGCCCGGGGTCCGGCTGACCGGCGAGGTCTCCGACGCCGACCTCTGCGCGATCTACGGGGCCGCCCACGCCCTGGTGCTGCCGTCGGACGACGAGGGCTTCGGCCTGACCCCGGTCGAGGCGCTGACGTGCGGCTGCCCCGTCGCCTGCTCCGACGTCCCGGCCCTCCGCGAGGTCCTGGGCGACCGGGCCGCGTTCGCCCCGCACGACGACGTCGCCGGTCTGGTCCGTCTCGCCGAGTCCCTCCGGCACCCCGCCCCGGCCGCCCCGCCGTGGACGTGGGAGGACGCCGGCCGGGCCACGTGGGACGTCTACCGGGAGCTGGCCGCGGGCTGAGGGCGGTCCGGGAGGCGCCCGCCGGCGTCGGGGCCCCGTGCCGACCGACGCGCGGAGCGCCCCGGTCCAGACCCCGCCGCCGCGGGTCAGGGCCTCACGCCGTCGCCCGTGCCGGGCCCGACTCCGTCGCCGGTGCGGGACGACGCTCGCGCAGCAGCGTCGCGACCCCGGCCGCCCCGAGGAGGCCGACCACGCCGGCCACGAGCATCACGGTCCCCAGGCCCGAGCCCACGGCCTGGTGGATGGCGTCGTCCAGCGCCTGACGGCTGCCGGCCGGCGCGGCGCCCAGGACCGCCTGGGCGCCCCCGCCGGTCACCGCGTCGGCGGCGCGCTCGCCGCCGGGGGCGCCGGTCAGGAGGTCGCCGATCCGGGCGCTGAAGACGCTGCCCAGCACGGCGATGCCGATCGCCAGGCCCAGCTGGCGGCCCGTGTTGATCGCCCCCGCGGCCATCCCGCCGCGCTCCTGGGGCACCGCGGCCATCCCGGTCGAGACGAGCATCGGGCTCATCAGGCCGACCCCCAGGCCGATCGCCGCCATCCCGGGGAGCACGGCCGGCCAGCCCGAGCCGCCGTCGAGCCCGCTCATGAGCAGGTCCCCCACGCCGATGAGGGCGAGACCCGCCGCGATGACCCAGCGCGGCGAGAGGCGGTGGAGGTGCCGGCCGATCGAGCCGGCGACGACGAACGCCAGGCCGCTGAGCGGGAGCGTCACGAGGCCGGCGGAGATCGCGCCCAGACCGAGCACGGTCTGCAGCCAGATCGAGACGCCGACGAGCGACCCGAACGCCGACAGGGAGAGCACCACCGCGGCCAGGAGGATCCCCAGGAACGAGGGGCGGCGGAGCAGGCGGAGGTCGAACATCGGCTCGGCCGTGCGCAGCTCGATCGCCACGAACGCGGCCAGGGCGACCGCCGCGAGGGCCAGGACGCCGAGCGTCGCCGCGGAGGTCCAGCCCTCGTCGGTGACGCGGACCAGCGCGAAGGTCAGGGCGGCCGCGGCGACCGTGAACGCCGCACCCCCCGCCCAGTCGATCCGCGGGCGGTGGTCCAGGCGCGACTCGGCGAGCTCGCGACGGGCGAGCCAGATCGTCGCCAGCCCGATCGGGATGTTGACGAAGAAGACCCAGCGCCAGGAGATGCCCTGGGTCAGCAGCCCGCCGACGATCGGGCCGGCGGCCGCGGCCGCGCCGGACGTCGCGCCCCACACCCCGAAGGCCACGCCGCGGTCGCGGCCGGAGTAGGCGGTGTTCAGCAGCACGAGGGTGGTCGCGAACATCGCCGCGGCACCGACGCCCTGCACGGCCCGGGCGGCGATCAGCGTGCCCTCGCCGGGTGCCAGCCCGCAGGCGAGCGACGCGACGACGAAGGCGCCGAGCCCGACGAGGTAGGTGCGTCGGCGCCCGACGATGTCGGCGACGGACCCGACCAGCAGGAGCAGCGCGGCGAGGGCCAGCGCGTAGACGTCGACGACCCACTGCAGGCCCGCGAAGGACGCGCCGAGGTCGATGGCCATGTCGGGGAGGGCGACGTTCACGATCGTGACGTCGACGAGGAGCATGAAGGTGCCGAGGCACACGGCGAGCAGCGGGAGCCAGTGGCCCGGCGCGCGCTCGGCGGGTGCGCCGGCCTCGGGGGTGGTGGAAGGAGCGGACATGCGGGTATCGTCGCCAGGACCTCCCGATCTGCCGAGCACGGGCCCCGATCTCGACGGATCCCGCCAACGGACACGGACATGACCGCGGAAACTCTCACCATCGACCGTGTCGACCGGCGGCTGATCCACGCCCTGCTCCTCGACGGGCGCGCGTCGTTCCGCACCCTCGCGGAGGCCGTCGGCTCGTCGGAGCAGACCGTCGCCCGGCGCTACCGGCGCATGCGCGAGGCCGGGGTGATCCGCGTCGTCGTCGTCCCCGACCCGCGCCGCTACCCCGAGAGCCTGTTCCTGAGGATCCGCATCCAGCCCGGCGCCGCCGTCGCCGTCGCGCGCGCCATGGCGGCCCGGCCCGACACCTCGTGGGTCACCGTCTCGTCGGGCGGGTCCGAGGTCACCTGTGCGATGCGGACCGCGTCGTCGGAGGACCGCGACGCGCTGCTGCTGCAGGGCCTGCCGCGCGCGAGCCAGGTGACGGACGTGGCGACCGCGACGCTCCTGCACGTCTTCGACGACGACGAGGCGGCCGAGTGGCACGCCCTCCCGGACGGTCTGACGCCGGAGGACCGACGCCTGCTGGGTGGCGGCACGTCCCGCAACGGCGCCGCGTCACGGCGCCGCGACGGCCGCACGGGCGTCGCCACGGTCGCGCCCGTCGGCCCCGAGGACGACGACCTGCTGGCCGCCCTCTTCCGCGACGGGCGGGCGAGCTGGGCCGCGGTGGCCGCCCGGACCGGCCGGTCCGAGGCCCAGGTCGCCCGGCGGGTCGACGCGCTGCTGGCCGCCGGCGCGGTCTTCGTCGACACCGAGCTCGCGCCGAAGCCCCTGGGCTTCCGGGCCTGGGCGATGCTCTGGATCTCCGCCGCCCCCGCCGCCCTCGAACGCGTCGGTCGCGAGCTGTCGCTGCACCCCGAGACGGCGTTCGTCGCCGCCACCACCGGGGCGACGAACCTCGTCGCCTCGGTGCTCTGCCGCGACACGGACGACCTCTACCGCTACATGACCCGGCGGGTCGGCCCGATCGAGGGTGTGCGCGACCTCGAGGTCGTGCCCGCCATGCGCGTGGTCAAGCAGCAGGGCTCGCTCATGGACGGCGACCGGCTGCCCGACCCGCTGGCGGCGGACGCGGCGTAGGGCGGGCGGGACGGCCGTCGGGCGTGGCACGCGGGTCGGGGCCACCCACCCGTCCGTCCTGGCTGGCCAGCCAGCCGAGGACCGGGTACCCTGCGCGCATGAGCACCGCCGCGCCCGCAGACGCCGTCGCGACCCGCGTGTCCTACCCGCCCGAGCCGTGGCAGCTCGGCGGCAGCATGCTCATGACGATGTGGCGGCTGCCGACCGCCGACGTGCGCCGCGAGGCCGGCCGGTACGTGCCCGAGGGCGTGAAGCTCGTCACCGCCGGACGCCACGCCCTGCTCTTCACCGCGTTCGTCCGCTACACGCCCGGCAGCGTCCTCTCCTACGACGAGCTGCTCGTCGCCGCGGTCGGCCGGCGCGGCGCCTCGCCGGTCGCGGTCATCCCCCACATCTGGGTCGACAGCCCCGCGTCGGTCGCCGGCGGTCGCGAGCTCTGGGGCATCCCGAAGGGCCTGGCCGACTTCGAGCAGTCCTGGGAGAACCCGCTCGTGGCCCGCGCGAGCGTCGACGGTCGCGAGCTGGCGTCGGTCCGCGCCGCCCAGGGCGTCCGCCTGCCGGGCTGGCACCGCCTGCCGATGCCGACGGCGCAGCGCCTCGACGGCCACGACGCCTACGCCCAGGTCCAGTCGCTGGGCCGCCTGCACCTCGGGTCGGCCGCGTGGTCGTTCCCGGACGACTCGCCGCTGGCGTTCATCAACCGCGGACGCCCCCTCGTGACGAGCGTCCTGCGGCAGATGACGATCCGCTTCGGGCCGTCGACGCGCCGACCGTCGTAGCTCCCACGACCGGAGCGGCCGGACCGCCTCCGCCGCCCGGTAGGCTGCGGCGATGGGTGATGGCTCCCTGACCTCGCGGGCGCTCGACGACGCTGACGTCGCCGCCGTCGCCCGGGTGGTCCGGACGGTCGCGGACGAAGGCCGGTGGATCGCCACCGCGCCGGGCACCCCCGTCGAGGAGCTCGAGGCGCGCTACGCCCGGCTCGTCGCCGACCCGGCCGCCCACGTGGTCGTCGTGCTCGACGGCGACGCGGCCGTGGGCGTCGGGACGATCGCGCCGCCCGCGCCGCGGTGGCCGGCGGTGCTCGGGATGTCGATCGCCGCGACCCACCGCGGACGGGGCGGGGGCCGCCTGCTGCTCGGCGACCTGCTGTCGCGTGCCACCGCGGATCCCGGGATCCACAAGGTCGCGCTCGAGGCGTGGACGGACAACGCCGCCGCCATCGGCCTCTACGCGGCGCACGGCTTCGTCGTCGAGGGGATCCTGCGCGACCACTGGCTCGACGCCACGACGGGCGCCCCGCGCTCGTCGATCTGCATGGGCTGGTGGCCGGCGCGGGGCGACTGAGACCCCGCGGGCGCGCGGCCCGGAGGCTGCGCACGCGGGCCGCCGCACCGGAGGGGTCTCGCAGCGCCGTCGACGCGCCCACTCTCCGCCTCGGGACCGCACGCCGCCGCAAAACCGCACGCCGCCTCGGAACCGCACGCCCTCGTAGAACCGCCCGCGCCGCCTCAGAACCGCACGCCCTCGCGCCGGTCCGCCGCCAGCGCGCGCGGCTGCCGGCGCAGCGCGTGGGGCACCGCCGGCCACGTCGCGCGGACCGCGGTGCGCAGGGCGCCGAGGGCCGCCTCGTCGACGAACGACCGCCGGACGCCGAGCGTCTCGCGCGCCCGCCGCGGCAGGGTGACGCGGCCCAGCCACGGGCCCAGGCGCACCGCCGCCGGCCGCAGGCCCGTCCAGACGATCCCCGGAATCTCGGGGATCGGGGGCGGCTGGTGCGGGACGCGACGGACGCCGAAGAGCGCGACCGGCGTCGCCTCCAGCACGTGGTCCAGCATCTCGTCCCAGTAGCTCCGGAACGCCGCGTAGTCGCGCGGGACCGGGCGGAGGCTCACGCCGTAGCGGGCGTACCAGGTGATCGACTCGCGATAGAGCCGCTCCTCCGCGTCGTCGGACAGCGCCGTCCCGAGCAGCCGCTGCGTCGCGAGCTGGCCCTCGAAGAACGTGGCGTGGGCCCAGTAGAACGCCTCGGGGTCCAGCGCGCGGTAGCCGCGGCCCTCCAGGTCGGTGCCCTTGATGCCCTTGTGGAGGTCGCGGACGTGCGGGCCGGTCCCGCGCTCGACGTGGTCGTAGACGACGCCGAGGATCGGCGGCCCCGACCGCCGGATCCGATCCATCGGGTTGGCGAAGAAGTCGGAGTGGTCGACCAGCGTCTGCGAGATGACCGGGTGCATGTTCTGCAGCACGCCGGCCCGCTCGGCGAGGAGGAAGCCGCGCAGGTCGCCGAAGTACCGCCAGGTCAGCGACCGCGGACCGAGCGGCAGCCCGAGCCGGGCGACCTCGTCGCGGGTCATGCCGCGACCGGCGGTCGAGGCGGTCCGGGCGGGCGGTGCGGTCCTGATCGGGGTGGTGCTCATCGTGCCTCCCGGGTCCCGGGAGTGCCGGGGCCGGCGGCCCGACGGGTGACGGAGCCCGACGCCGGCGCGTCCGGGCCGCCCGCCGCGCCGGTGCCGGCCGCCGTGCCGCCCGTCCCCACCGCCGCGACGCCCGCGTCGGGCGACTCCCCCGGCCGCGACCAGAACGCGTACTCGCTCGTGCGCACGCGGCGGACCCGGGCGGCGTACTCGCGCATGAAGCCCGGCCAGTTGGTGCTCACGCGGCCGCCCTCCGTGCGGTACCAGGAGTCGCAGCGCGTCCAGATCGACCCGTGCAGCCGTTCCTGGACCCGTGCGTCGGAGACCGCCATCACCGTCGGCTCGACGTCCATCGCATCGGCGCCGGCGGCGTCCAGCCGGGCGAGCGCGTCGACGAGGTAGCCCGCCTGCGCCTCGATCATCTCCACCACCGACCCGACGCCGAGGTTCGTGTTGGGCCCGTAGAGCAGGAACATGTTCGGGAAGCTGGCGACGGTGATCCCGTGGTGCGCGCGCGGCGCGTCGCCCCAGACGTCGGCCAGGTCGCGCCCGCCCCGTCCGCGGATCCGCATCGGCGCGACGAACCGGGTGCGGAAGCCCGTCCCCCAGACCAGGACGTCGGCGGGCCGCTGCCGGCCGTCGGCGGTGACGATCCCGCGCTCGGTGACGTGGTCGATCTCGTCCGTGACCAGCTCCACGTCGTCGCGCCCGAGCGCCGGCAGGTACGCGCTCGAGAACAGCATCCGCTTGCAGCCCAGGGGGTAGTCCGGCCGCGTCCTCGCCCGCAGCTCCGGGTCCGGGACCTGCAGGCGCATGAACGCCCGCGAGGCGGCCTCGAGGGCGGCGCGGGCCGGCGGCGCCACCGTGAAGCCGGCGATCAGCCCCTCGAGGAGCAGCCGGCCGCCCTCGCGACGGACCGTCTGCACGCCCGGGACCCGCTCGACGACCTCGCGGACCACCCTCGGGTAGGGCGTGTTGGAGCGCGGGAGCAGGTACGGCGCGGAGCGCTGGTAGACGTCGACGTGGGCCGCCGCCTCGGCGACCGGGGGGACGAACTGCACGGCGCTGGCACCCGTGCCGACCACCGCGACCCGTCGACCCGCGAGGTCGACGTCGTGGTCCCACTCCGCCGAATGGAAGACCGGCCCCCCGAAGCGCTCCGCCCCGGGGACGTCGGGGACCGCCGGGCGGGTCAGCTGCCCGCACGCGGGGACGAGGACGTCGGCGACGAACTCCCGGCCGTCCGCGGCGCGCAGCGTCCACTCGCAGGTCTGCTCGTCCCAGGTCGCGTCGACGATCTCGGTGTCCAGGTGCACGTCGTCGAGCACGCCGTGGTCGTGGGCGACGCGCCGCAGGTACGCGTGGACCTCGGACTGCGGCGAGCACGGTCGCGACCAGTCGCGGCGCTGGGCGAAGGAGAACGAGTAGACGTAGGAGGGCACGTCGCACGCGGCGCCGGGGTAGGTGTTGCGCGCCCAGACGCCGCCGACGTCGTCGCCCCGCTCGAACAGCGCGATCCGGTCGTGGCCGGCGCGCCGCAGCGCGACCGCTGCGCCGATGCCGCTGAAGCCCGTGCCGACGATCGCCACCCGCCGCGTCCGCCGGGGCGTCGTGCCGGCGCCGCGGGCTCCGGAGACGGCGGCGAGGCCCGGGACGCCGGGCAGGGCCGGGAGCCTGGGCAGGGCCGGGAGGCCTGGCACGGTCGGGAGCCTGGGCAGGGCGGGGACGCCGGGCACGGTGGGGAGACGGATCATCGGCGCGGGAGGTCGGCGGAGGGCGTCATCCCCGAGAACGCTAAGACGAGCATCCGCTCACGTTCAACTCGCGTTCTGCGAGGATCACCCGCGATGGCCGAGAACCCCCGCAGACAGCCGCAGCAGGAGCGCTCGCGTCAGACGGTCGAGCGGATCATCACGGCCGCCGCTCGCGTCCTGGAGCGGGAGGGCGACCGCGCGGCGACCACCAACCGCATCGCCGCCGAGGCCGGGGTGAGCCCCGGCAGCCTCTACCAGTACTTCGCCGACCGGGACGACCTGCTGCTCGCCGTGACCGAGCGGGTCGTGACGGAGTTCGAGGCGCGCGTCGTGCCGGCGCTGCGGGCCGCTGCCCGCGAGGACGTCGTCACGGGGATCGTCACGGTGGTCGGCGCCACCCTCGACGCGATGGAGGAGCGCGCGCCGCTCCTGCGCGCGCTCACCGCGCGGGTCCCGGGCGACCGGCAGGAGGAGCTCCTGCGGGCGCTGCGCGCCCGGGTCACCGACTTCGTCTACGCCTCGACGGCGCGGAACCGCCCCGAGCTCTCGCCCGTCGAGCTCGAGCGCGTCACCTGGATGCTCGTCGAACTGGCCCAGACCCTGCCGCTGCGCTACGTGCTGGACCGCCCGCCGATCCCGCGCGACGAGTTCGTCCGCGACGCCGTCCGACTCCTCGCGACCCACGCGATCGAGGCGGGGCCCCGGGCGGACGACGGGGCGCAGGCGTGAGTCCGGGGCGGGGCCGGGGCCCCGCCCTACGGCAGCGTCAGGTTCTCGAACGCCAGCGAGCGGTTCGCGCTGCGCCGGACGAAGGTGAAGTCGAACTCGCCGTGCGCCCGCGCGATCGCCCGGACGTCGAGCCGCACCGTCCGGCGGCGCGCCGGATCGCGGACCGCCAGGACGTAGCGGGTGCCGACGCCGGAGACGAGCTCGCGCCCGCCCTCCAGGTCGCGGCGGAAGGCCTCGTACGTGGCCCGGGCGAACCGGCAGCCGGTCGGGCGGCTCACGAGCATCCGGTAGGTGCCCGAGCGCGTCGGGCCGCAGTCGACCGGTCGACCGGTGCGCAGGCCGCGGGGGACGTCCGCCGCGGACCGGGCCGCCACGCCCGCCCCGTCGCGGGCGGGCGCCACCGACGCCTCCCGGGTCTGCGCGGCCGCTGTGCCCCCCGGGGCGTCAACACCTGCCGTCCGGCCCGTCGTCGCTCCGGTCGCGAGGTCGATCGTGCGCGTCCCGGCACCGTGGGTCCACGAGGCGACGGTGCCGGTCAGGCGCAGCGACCGGGGGACGATCTCGGCACCGCCGCTGTCCAGGATCGTGCGCCGGCCGTCGGGGGCGAACGAGGCCACGCCGACCGTCGCACCGGTCGGCAGGTCCGACGCGTCGGACCGGGACTCGCCGGCGAAGATCGCCACGAGGCGACCGGAGGCGTCCAGCGCGGTGGCGGCGACGGGCGGCAGGGCGGTCTCGACCTCGCGCTCCGAGTCGGACTCCCAGAACGTGTATCCCCGGCCCGTCGCCACGTCGACGACCCGGCGCGTGGCCCCGCCGTCGCCCATCAGCGTCCCGTAGCCGGAGCGGACCACGAGCCAGGTGCCCGCCGAGTGACCGAGGCTGAACCGCGTCGAGCCGACGGCCGACCCGGCCAGGACCTCGCGGACGGCGTCGCCGAGGGACCGGACCCGGCTCCCGGGGGTCGTGCAGCCGTAGTACTCGTGCCCGAAGACGCCGTCCCCGCGGTCCGTCCGGGAGCGGTCGGCGACGCGGACCCGCACGACCCGGACGCGCGGATTGCCGGGCACGAGGTCCCGGCCGTGCAGCGCGCTGCAGCGCTTCGGCGCCTTCGCCGCGGACGCCGGGACGGCCGCCGCGAGCGGTCCGACGACGGAGACGACGGCCAGGAGGAGGACCGTCCGTGGTTGCCCGAGCAGGTGCATCCGCAGAAGGTACACCGCGAGTGAACGACGTTCGCCCACTCCGCCGGGGCTCAGCCCTCCCGCAGGTCCTTCGCCAGCCGCCCCATGCCCAGCGCCTCGACCGCGTCGGCGCCCGCCGCCCGGTCCGTGCGACCGTCGGCGACCGCCTCCACGTCGGCCTCGTGCAGCAGGGCGACCGCCCGGTCGCGGCGGGCGTCGGCGGCGTGCTCGCGCAGCGCGCCGGCCAGGCGCGGGGTCAGACCGTCGCCGTGGACGGGGTCGCCGCCGGGCTCGCCGTCGGGCCCCTCGGCGCCGGCGGCCCGCAGCACGCCCTCCAGGTCGCCGTGCTTCTCGAGCAGGCGCGCCGCGGTCTTCGCGCCGATGCCCGGGACGCCGGGGATGCCGTCGGACTGGTCGCCGCGCAGCGCGATCAGGTCGGTGACCTGGTCGGGGCGGACGGCCAGCTGGTCGCGCACCCCGTCGACGTCGATCGTGACCAGGCCGGGACCGCGGCCGGCGGGGCGGCGGACCACGGTGCGCTCGTCGACGCAGGCCATCAGGTCCCGGTCGGCGGTGACGATGACGGACGACCCGCCGTGGCTGGAGCGGCGCTTCGAGAGCGTGCCGATCACGTCGTCGGCCTCGAGGTCGCCGCCGTCGCGGACCGCCCAGCCGAACGCCGCACAGAGGTCCTGCGCCTGGTCCCAGCGGTGGCGCAGCGCGTCGGGCATCGGGTCGCGGTGCGCGTGGTAGGCGGGCAGGAGCTCGACCCGGTGGGTCGCCTCCTCCGAGCCGAACGCGCAGCAGACCGCGGCGGGGTCGTGCTCCTCGATCTCCGCGAGGATCGTGCGGACGGTGCCCAGGAGCGCCCCGATGGGCTCGCCGTCGGCCCCCTTGATGCTCGACGGCAGCGCGAAGTGCGCGCGGTAGAGCAGCCACGGGACGTCGAGCAGGAGGAGGGGCGCGGACACCCCGCCAACCTACGTCACACGCGACGGGCGACCGGCGTGGCACGGAGCGCGGCCGACCGTCCGGCCCCGCTCCGCGGCCGGTCCGCCGCCGCGACACGGCCGCCCGCCACGGCCCCGGACCGTCCCCGGTGTTCACCGCCGCTTCCCACGACGCGGGGCTCCCGGGCCGAGACTCCGTCCATGGACCACACCGATCGCGCCGCCGCGCTCCTCGAGGCGGTGCCCGTCCACCGCACGTTCGGTCTGCGGGTGCTCGAGGCCGCCGACGGCCGGGGCCGCGTCGACCTCGACGTCGCCGGACCCGTCACGAACGTCATCGGCTCGCTGCACTCGAGCGGGCTGATCACCCTGGTGGACGCGGCGGGCCTCGCGGCGATCATCGGGGCGGCGGAGGCCCCCGAGGAGCTCGACGGGCTGCTGCCGCTCGGCGTCGTCGCCGAGCTCGCGTTCCTCGCCCCCGCCCGCGGGACGCTCGTGGCGACGGCCGTCCTCGAGGGCGACGACCTGGCCTCCGCCCGCGCGTTCCTCGACGGCCGCGAGTCCCGCGGGGCGCTCTCCACCACCGCCGAGGTGCGCGACGTCGACGACGCGGTCGTCAGCCGGGGCCGCTTCGACTGGAAGCTGCGGCGACGCCCCTGACGGACCCGGGCCGGCTGCCGGGGGCCGCCGCGCGCCGCTCAGCCCGCCAGGACCGCCTCGGCCACCGCGGCCCGTGCGCCCGCCGCGTCGGCCGCGGCCAGCGCCGTGGCCGCCAGCGACCGGCACTCCTCCAGGGTGCGGACCGCCAGCGCCGCGCGGACGTCGGCGACGCTCGACGAGGCCATCGACAGGCTCGTGACGCCGAGTCCGACGAGGACCGGGGCCAGGAGCGGGTCGCCCGCGGCCTCACCGCAGACGCCGACCGGGGTGTCCTGCGCACCACCCGCGGCGCCGACCATCTGGATCAGCCGCAGCAGCGCAGGCTGCCACGGGTCCAGCAGGCCGGCGAGCTCGGACTGCAGGCGGTCCGCGGCGAAGGTGTACTGCGAGAGGTCGTTCGTCCCGATCGAGACGAAGTCGCACGCGGCGACCAGGGCGTCGGCGGCCAGCGCGGCGGCGGGCACCTCGACCATCGTCCCGACCGTCCGCAGGCCGTGGCCCTTGGCGGCCGCCGAGAACGCGGCGGCCTCGATCGGCGTGGCGATCATCGGGGCCATGACCCAGACGTCGGCGGCGCCGGCGGGCGTCCCGTCCTCACCCGTGTCGGCGTCGGCCGCCCCGGTCCCGCCGGTCGCGGCCTCCGCCTCGACCGCGGCGACGGCCGCCGCGATCGCGCGCAGCTGGTCGTCGAGCAGGTCCGGGTGCCGCCACGACGTGCGGTAGCCGCGGACGCCCAGGGCCGGGTTGGGCTCGTCGGGGTCGGTGAGGAACGGCAGCGGCTTGTCGGCGCCGGCGTCGAGGGTGCGGACGACGACCTTGCGACCGGCGAACGCGGCGAAGACGTCGCGGTAGGCCGCGGTCTGCTCGTCGAACGTCGGCGCGGTGGCGCGGTCGAGGTAGAGCAGCTCGGTGCGCAGCAGGCCGACGCCCTCGACGTCGCCCGCCGCGGCGGTGGCGGGATCCTCGCCCGCGCCCAGGTTGACCAGCAGCTTGACGCCGTGGCCGTCCTTCGTCCGGCCGGGGCCGGAGTGGGCGGCCGCCAGGGCGCGGCGGGCGTCGAAGGCCTCGCGGCGACGGGCCACGACGTCGTCCGCCGGGTCGGTCAGGACCGCCCCGTCGGTGCCGTCGACCAGGACGTGCGCCCCGTCGACCAGCGCGTCGGCGCCGCGGCAGCCGACGACGGCCGGGATGCCCAGGGACTTGGCGATGATCGCCGTGTGGCTCGTCGCGCCGCCCGCGGCGGTGACGATGCCCAGCACCGCGTCCTTGTCGAGCGTGGCGGTGTCGGCCGGGGTCAGGTCCTCGGCGACGAGCACGTACGGGTGCCCGGGGTCGGGCAGGCCCGGCAGCGGCACGCCGAGCAGGGTCGACACGACGCGGTCGCGGACCCCGTCGAGGTCGGCGGCGCGCTCGGCGAGGTACCCGCCCGCGGCCTCGAGCTGTGCCCGGAAGCCCTGCAGCGCGGTCGCGACGGCGTGCGGTCCCGCGTTGCCCTCGGTCACCAACGCCGCGGCGCGGTCGGCGAGGACGAAGTCGCGCGCCATCATGGCCTGCGCGTCGAGGATCTGCGCGGCCTCGTCCCGGCCGTGCTCGCGGGCCGCGGCGGCGCGGCCGTCCAGCGCGTCCCCGGCGTCGGCGAGCGCCTGACGGACGCGTGCCGCCTCGGCGGTGACGTCCTCCGGGGCGGGGAGCTGCGCGGGGACGGCGGCCGGCAGGCCGAGCCGCGCGACGGGGCCCAGGGCGACGCCGGCGCACACGCCGACGCCCTGCAGGGCCGTCGCGGCGGTCGGGGTCGTGCCCTGCCCGCCGACGGACGGGGCGGCACCGGACGCTCCCGCGACCGCGGGGGTCGCCTGCTCGCCGGACGACGCCGGTGCGGTGTCCGCGTCCGTGGAGCGCGGGGAGGTCTGGGCCGCCATGGTCCTACTCCTCCTCGGCCGCGACGATCGCCGCGAGCTCGTCGAGGACGGTCTCGGCCTGCTCGCCCTCGGCGGCGAGGGTGACCTCGTCGCCGTGGCCGGCGCCGAGGGCGATGACGGAGAGGATCGAACGGGCGTCGGCGGGCTCGGCGCCGTCCTTGGCGATGGTCACCGAGGAGGCGGCGCCGCCGGCGACGGCCTTGCCGGCCGCGGCGACGAGCAGCGAGGCCGGGCGGGCGTGGAGGCCGACGGAGGAGCCGACGGCGATGGTGCGCTGGGGCATGGTGGGGTCCTGGGCTTCGAGGTGGACGGGCGCGGGCTCAGCCGGCGACCGTGGTGAGGGACGGGGCGCCGGCGGCCGCGGTGGCGGCCTGCGCGTCGGCCTTGGCGGCGGGCTGACGGCCGACCGTCTTGGCGAAGGTGACGCAGACGGCGGAGACCGCGGTGCCGGCGAGGATCGCGACGAGCCAGAGGCCCGGGGTGCCGATCAGGGCGATGATCCAGATGCCGCCGTGCGGGGCCGGGGAGCTGGCCGAGAAGGCCATCGACAGGGCGCCGGCGGTGGCCGAGCCGGCCATCATCGACGGGATGACGCGCAGCGGGTCGGCGGCGGCGAACGGGATCGCGCCCTCGGTGATGAACGAGGCGCCCAGCAGCCAGGCGGCCTTGCCGGCCTCGCGCTCCTCGGTCGTCCAGAGCTTCTTGGCGACGACCGTGGAGAGGGCCAGGGCCAGCGGCGGGGTCATGCCGGCGGCGATGACCGCACCCATGACCTCCTGGTTGCCCGAGGCCAGCGACGCGACGCCGAAGGTGTACGCGACCTTGTTGATCGGGCCGCCCATGTCGACGGCCATCATCAGGCCGAGCAGGCCGCCCAGGAGCCAGGCGCTGGTGCCGTTGAGGCCCTCGAGCCAGTCGGTGATCGTGCCCATCAGCGAGGCGATCGGCGAGCCGACGACGGCGATCATCAGGATGCCGACGATCGTCACGGAGACGAGCGGCACGATGACCGTCGGCATGATCCCGCGGACGTTCTTGTGCACCGGGATGCGGTTGATCGCGAGGACGACGGCACCGGCGAGCAGACCGGCGATCAGGCCGCCGAGGAAGCCGGCGTTGATCGAGACGGCGAGCAGGCCGCCGACGATGCCGGGGACGAGGCCCTGGCGGTCGGCCATGCCGTAGGCGATGTAGCCCGCCAGGATCGGGACGAGCATCGAGAACGCGGTGGTGCCGATCTTGAAGAGCACGCCGGCGATGCCGACCTGGCCCCAGATGTCGGTGATGTCCGCGATCTCCTTGTAGGTCTGACCGTCGAACGTGCCGCCGTTGACCTTCGAGGCGATCTCCGGACCGCCGATGAGGAACGCGATCGCGATCAGCAGGCCGCCGGCCGCGACGAACGGGATCATGTAGCTGACGCCCGTCATCAGCCAGGTGCGCAGCAGCGCGCCGGGGCCGGGCTTGTAGCCGGGGGCCACGACCGAGGCCATGCCCGGGTTCGCCGGCAGCTTGCCGGAGGTGTCGAGCTTCGCGGCGGGGTCCACGGCCGGCTTCGCGTCGACGGCGGCCTGCGCCTCGGAGAGCATCCCCTGCGCGTCGTTGATGCCGCGCTTGACGGGACCCTCGACGATCGGCAGGTGCGCGAAGCGCTCGCGGCCCTTGACGCCGATGTCCGCCGCGAAGATCGCGACGTCGGCGTTCTGCAGCTCCTCGGCCGACAGCGGCGTCGACCCGGCGGAGCCCTGGGTCTCGACGACGATCTCGTGCCCGGCGGCCTTGGCGGCGACCTCGAGCGACTCGGCGGCCATGTACGTGTGCGCGATGCCCGTCGGGCATGCGGTGATGGCAACGATGCGCATCAGGCACCGACCCCTTCGTTGATGATGGTGGCGGCGGACGCGGCGTCGGGGGCCTCGCGCAGTCCGTCCTTGAACTCGGCGTGGATGAGCTTGCGCGCCAGGGCGCCGAGGATCTTCATGTGGTCCGCGCCGGCCCCGTCGGGGGCGGCGATGAGGAAGATCAGGGTGGCCGGGCCGTCGCCGGCGCCGAAGTCGACGCCCTCGGCGCTGCGGCCGAACGCGACGCTGGCCTGCGCGACGTGGGCGGAGCGGGCGTGCGGGATGCCGATGCCGCCCTCCAGGCCGGTGGCCATCTGCTCCTCGCGGGCACGGACGTCGGCGAGGAAGCCGGCCTGGTCCGTGACGCGGCCGGAGGCGGCGAGCTTCTCGGCGAGGATCGTGGTGGCCTGCGTGCTGTCGATCCCGGCGGGGAGCTCCAGCTCGACGAGGTCGGCGGTGGTGATGGTCATCGGCGGGGCCCTTCGGTGATCGGGGTGGACTGCTTCGCGGGGTGCGACGACGCGTGGGCGCCGGTGGTGGCGGCCACCGCGTCGGCGGTCGACGTCGGGGCGACGGCGACCTCCTCCAGCGGGCGGTCGCGGTCGAGGGCCGGGTGGATCCGGACGCCCTCGGGGTGCAGGTCGGAGGAGCGCGGCATGCGGCTGCCGGGCAGCGACGCGGCGCCCGCGCCCCAGGCCAGGGCGGCGGTCAGCGCGGCGGCGGGGTCGGACGGGGCGCCGGGGACGGCCGCCTCGGTCGCGGCGAGGTAGCCGGCGAGCATCGCGTCGCCCGCGCCGACGGAGCTGGCGGGGACGATCGGCGGCGGCTCGCCGTGGATCGACCCACCGTCGTCGACGAGCACCGCGCCGTCGGGGCCGGCGCTGGCCAGGACCGTGCGCGGCCCGCGGCGGCGCAGCTCGGCGGCGGCGTCGGCCAGGTCGCCGACGGTGCGCAGGTCGCGGCCGAGGACCTCGGCGAGCTCGTGGACGTTGGGCTTGACGAGGTCCGGCCCGGCCGCGAGGCCCAGGTCGAACGCCGCGCCGCTGGAGTCGAGGGCGACACGGGCGCCCAGGGCCTGGAGCGGCCCGATCAGCCCGGCGTAGAAGTCCGGCGACAGCCCCTTCGGGAGGCTGCCCGCCAGGACGACCCAGCTCGCGCTCGCCGCTGCGGCGAGGATCGCGACGCGCAGCGCGTCGACCTCGTCGGACGAGAGCACGGGGCCGGCGGCGTTGACCTTCGTCAGGGTGCCGTCGGGCTCGACGATGCCGATGTTCGAGCGCGTCGCGCCCGTGAGCGGCACGTGCACCGGCTCGACGCCGTGGTCGCCGCGCAGGAGGGCGAGAAGGTCGGCACCGGCGCTGCCGCCGAGCGGCAGGACCGCGCGGGTCGGCACGCCGCCGCCGGCGAGCGCGCGGGAGACGTTGAGGCCCTTGCCGCCGGCGTCGTGACGCTCGGCGGTGGCGCGGAGCACCTCGCCGCGGCGGAGCTCGTCGACGTGCAGCGCGACGTCGAGGGAGGGGTTCGGGGTGACCGTGACGATCATGCGCGCTCCACCCGCGGGCCGGCGGCGGCCAGCTCGGTGGCCGTGCCGGCGTCGAGGCCCTCGTCGGTGATCAGGACGTCGACGTCGCCCAGGTCGCCGAAGCGGGCGAACTGGTCATCGCCGACCTTCGTGTGGTCGGCGAGCAGGACGACGTGGCGGCCGGCGGTGATCATCGCCCGCTTGACCGCGGCCTCGTCCGGGTCCGGCGTGGTCAGGCCGCGGGCGATCGAGACGCCGTTGGTGCCGACGAACGAGACGTCGACCAGCAGGCCGCGCAGCTGCGAGGTCGTCCAGTCGCCGACGGCGGCCATGGTGCGGCTGCGGACGCGGCCGCCGAGCAGCAGCAGGTTGACGTTCGGCCGGGACGAGAGGGTCGAGGCGATCGCGATCGAGTCGGTGACGACCGTCAGCTCGCGGTCGCCCGGCAGCAGCTCGGCCAGGCGGGAGGTCGTCGAGCCGGCGTCGAGCAGGACCGTCGAGGCGTCGCGGAGCTCGTCGACGGCGCGGCGGGCGATGCGCTCCTTCTCGTCCTGACGGACGGCGTCGCGGGTGGCGAGGCCCGGCTCGAAGCGCAGGCGGTCGACGGGGATCGCCCCGCCGTGGACGCGGCGCAGGACGCCGTGGCGCTCGAGCGCGGTCAGGTCGCGACGGATCGTCTCGGCGGTGACCCCGAGCTCCTGGGCGAGCAGGGCGACCTCGGCCCGGCCCTGGGCCCTGGCGAGTTCGACGATGCGCTGCTGACGTTCTTCCGCGTACATGTTGCCTTTGACCCGTTTGCCTGTGTTTGAATTTGTATCGCATCGAGGTCTGTGGCGTCAAGCACACGAGCGGGCATGTGCGGGCAACCCGGGTCGAAACGGACATGGAACGGGCATTCTCGGGCGTGTCGGTTGTGCGGGGGACGACGGAACCCGTCGCACGCCCAGCGGGTCGAGCGGCGTCGCATCGGCGTCCTTGCCGGGTCGGTCGGTCCCGATCCGGTGCCCCCACCGGGTGCATCGGCCCTGGACCGGCGTCCTCACGGGGTCGGGCGTCCCCGCCTCGGGCGACAGACCCCTGGCTCGCCGGGAGCGGGCTCAGGACGACGGCTGCGGGGCGCCCGGCGTGCCGCCGGGCACGTCGTTCACCGGGGCCGGCGGGCCCGGCGGCAGCATGCCGAACGGTGGTCCGCCCCGACGGCGACCGGCGCCCACGCGGCCCCGCTTGACGGCCGCGCGACGACGGGACTGCACCCAGCTGCGGCGGCGACGCGCGGCGGGCAGCTGGCGCAGCACGTCGAGGTAGGCCCGCAGGAGGAAGCGCTCGCGCAGGACGGCCCACCCCAGGGCGAGGACCTCGTAGCCCAGGATCGACGGCCACGAGCGCAGGAACCCCGACGGGGACTCGTTCTTGATGACCATCAGGAGCCGGTTGCGGAACTGCAGCCGCCGGTGCGCCTCGTCGACCTGGGAGCGCGTCGACGGGCTGTAGAACCGCTTGTGCCAGGCGACCGCACGCGGCTCGTACCGCGACTCCCAGCCCAGCAGCTGCGCGCGCCAGGCCAGGTCGGCGTCGGTCGCCCACAGGCCCATGTCCTCGTCGAGCACCTCGAGGCCGATCGCGCACTCCGAGAGGCACTCGCGCCGGTAGAGCACGCAGGCGCCGTCGCCGCCGAAGACGGGCCCGGACCGCGTGTAGCGCTCCGCCGGCTCGCCGTGACCGACGAGGGTGTTCTTGCGTCGGCGGTCGATCGTCATCCCGGCGGCGTCGAGCTCGTCGAGGCGCTTCTCGGGCTCCATCCCGGTCGCGCGCATGAGCCGCGGGACGACGGAGCCCAGCGTCGGGCTGAAGAGGTGTGGTCGCAGCGCGTCGAGGAACCCGGGCTCCAGGACGCAGTCGGCGTTGCACCAGAGGATCCAGTCGCCGCCGCACGCCGCCAGCCCGGCGTTCATCGCGGCGGCGTAGCCCCGGCGGCGGGTCAGGCGCAGGCGGCGGGCGCCGTGCTGCGCGGTCAGCTCGGGCGTCGCGTCGGTGCAGGCGTTGTCGATGACGACGACCTCGTCGGCGCCCTGCGCGCACGCGGCGGGCAGGGACCACCGCAGGAGCGGGGCTTCGTTGACCGAGAGGATGAGGATCGTGATGCGGCTCACGAGGCCACCGAACGGTAGACGGCGACCGTCTCGGCGGCGGCGCGGTCCCACGAGAACGCCGTCGAGCGCTCGCGGCCCGCGGCGGCCAGCGCGTCCCGGCCGTCGACCGCGTCGTGCAGTCCCCGCGCGATGTCCTCGACGTCCCGCGGGTCGAAGAGGACCGCGGCGCCGCCGGCCGTCTCCCGCAGCGACGGCACGTCGCTGCAGGCCACCGGGACGCCCCGGACCATCGCCTCGAGGACGACCAGGCCGAAGCCCTCGAAGAGCGACGGGTGCACGAGCGCCGCGGCCCCGCGCAGGAGCCGGTCGAGCTCGGCGTCGGGCAGGTAGCCGGGCAGCTCGACCCCGCGCGCGCGCAGCGATGCGGCCAGCCGGCCCTCGGGGGTGCCGGGGTCCTGCGCCGCGCCTCCGGCGCCGACGATCACGAGCCGGTGCGGCAGCCCGGAGACGCGCCAGGCGTCGGCGAGCCGCTCGAGGTTCTTCTTCGCCCGCAGGTCGCCGATCGCCAGGAGGTAGGGGCGCTCGCCGTCGGCGCCCCGCGCGGCGCGGCGGCCCGCGGCGGTCGAGGGCGGCGGGACGAACGGCGCCGGCTCGGCGACCGCCGGCTCGGGGCCCAACGGCAGCGACGGGCCGTTCGGGACGACGTGGATCCGCGCCGGATCTGCCCCGTAGCGCTCCAGCACGTCGTCGGCGGTGGCCCGGGAGACGCAGATCACGGCCTCGGCGGAGGCGACGGCGCGGCGCGTGAACGTCCGGTACTTCCACCCCGTGCGGGGGGAGAAGTCGTCGGGGTGCACCTCGAACGCCAGGTCGTGGACGGTCACCACCCCCGGGCAGGGGCGCACGAGCGGCAGGAAGCAGTTCGGCGCGTGCAGGACGTCCGGGCGGTCGCCCAGCAGGCGGGCGGGCCAGCCGACCTGCTCCCAGGCGAGCTCGGGCAGGCGCCCGCCGCCGGCGTGTGGTCGGACCTCGACGTCATCCCGCCGCCGCAGCGCGGCCAGCAGGTCGGCGGCGTAGCGCCCCCAGCCGCGCAGGTCGGCGTGGAGCGCGTCCCGGGCGTCGAAGGCGGCACGCAGCGTCACCCGGCAAGGATCCCACGGTCCGCGGGCGGGTCGGCCGCCGGGTCGCCGGGGGCGTCGGCGGTGGCCGCCCCGTATGGCGCAGGACGCACGGTCGAGGTGGTGCCGCCCGCCGCGGGATGCTCGCGCGGGGCGGCCCGTGGACCGGGCGGTCGATCCGGCGTACTCCGTCCCCTCCGGCCGGCGGGAACGGCCCCGGCCTTCCCCCGTCGGGGCGGCGTCGCGTCTAGCATGGCCCTTCCTCCATGGTCTCCCCCGCCCCGTCCCCGCCCGAGCCCGCCGGCTCCGTCCGGATGTTCGACATCGACATCGAGCTGGACACGCCCCCGGCGATGCTCGACCGGATCACCTCCTGGGTCGCCGAGCACCGCGCCGCCGATCCGTCCGAGCGCCGGACGCGCCGGGTCATGTACGCCAACGCGCACGTGCTGAACCAGACGCACCTCGTGCCGGAGCTGCGCCGGATCCTGCGCACGTCGGACCTCGTCTACTGCGACGGCTACGGGGTGCGGCTGGCCGCGCGGCTCCTGGACGTCGAGACCCCGCACCGGATGACCGGGGCGGACTGGATCTGGGACCTCGCCGAGCTGTGCGAGCGCCGCCGGCTGTCGCTGTACCTCCTGGGCTCCGACCACGGGATCGCCGGGCGCGCCGGCGAGCAGCTGCAGGTGCGCCACCCGGGACTGCGGATCGCAGGCACGCACCACGGCTACTTCGACCCGAACTCCCCGCACGGCGAGCGGGTGCTCGAGGACATCGAGGCCACGCAGCCGGACATCGTGCTGATCGGCATGGGCAGCCCGAAGCAGGAGCTGTGGGCCGACGCCGTCGCCGACCGCTGCCCGTCGCCCGTCCTGTGGACCGTCGGCGCGCTCTTCGACTACGTCTCGGGCCAGGTGCCCCGCGCCCCGTCCTGGCTGGCCGACAACGGCTGGGAGTGGATCTTCCGCCTGGCCGTCGAGCCCCGCCGCATGTGGAAGCGCTACCTCCTGGGCAACCCGGCGTTCCTGGTCCGCGTGGCGGACGAGAGCCAGCGCCGCGGCCACCCGGGCCGCCCGGGCGCAGCCGACGCGACCGCCTGAGGGCAGCGGGCGGGCGCGGTCGACGCGCGACCCTGGGGCGGGGCGGGCGGGCGCGATCGACGCAGCGACCCTGGGGCAGGGCGGGCGGGCGAGGGGGCGGAAGCCGAGGTCGAGGGCGGCGGAAGCCGGCGATCGGCGAGGCCGCGTGCGGCCCGTCAGCGGTCGAGGCCGTCGACCGGCAGCACGAATCCCGGCAGCAGCGGCGACGTCACGACGGCGCCCGCACCGAAGACCACCGGTGCCTGCCCCGCGCTGCGGAGGGCACGGACCGTCGGGCCGGCCGGGTCGACGAGCCAGACCTCTCGGGCCCCGGCGTCGGCGTACCGCCCGGCCTTGACGAGGGCGTCGTACCGCGCGGTGCTCGGGGAGGCGACCTCGACCACGAGGTCACCGACCGGCCACGGTCGCTCGCGGGGAGACGGCAGCGGTCGCCCGGCGGCGAACCACTGGACGTCGGGCCCGAAGATCGTGTCCGGTCCCACGTCGGTGTCGACCGGCAGCAGGACCCGACCGCCGTCGGAGCGCGAGTCGCTCCACGCGAGCAACGCCGCGTAGATCCGGCCGGCCACGATCTGGTGGATCGCGAGCGGGTCGTTCATCGTGACCAGCTCACCGTCGAGCAGCTCGAACCGCACGCCCCGAGGGGGCTCCGGCAGGGCGAGGTACTCCTCGCGGGTCATGCGCGCGGCGACGTGCATCTCGTGGCCCATCGTAGGTCTCCCCCGGATCGCTGTCCACGGCCTCCATCCGCGGGGATCGTCCCGCCCGGCGGCGTGTCGGAACCAGTCACGGAGCGTGCCGGAACGCCGGCGCCGCGAGGCCGGGGGACGGTGGTGCGAAGCAGGTTGGTGCCGGTGGGCGGCACGTTTCTGCGTCGGTGGGCCCAGGGCGACGTGCGGGGCAGGTTCGTGCCGCTGGGCGGCACGTTTCTGCGTCGGTGGGCCCAGGGCGACGTGCGGGGCAGGTTCGTGCCGGTGGGCGGCACGTTCCTGCGTCGATAGGACCAGGGCGACGTGCGGTGCAGGCACGTGCCGGTGGGCGGCACGTTCCTGCGTCGGTGGGCCCAGGGCGACGTGCGGGGCAGGTTCGTGCCGGTGGGCGGCACGTTCCTGCGTCGGTTCGCCCTCGCCGGCCGTCGTCGGCCCCGTCCGTGCCCGCCGTCCACCGTCACCGGGCCCGCCCCGCCTCTGCCCCTCCTAGAACCCCGGGGAGCGCGAGGGGTTGCCCGTGATGTCGAGCTGAGCGCGGCGAGCGGCCTCGCCGAAGGGCTCGGGGTGCGGGAGGACGAGCTCGGTCGAGGCGGTCTGCGGGACGCGTGCCGCGTCGCGGGCCGGGAGGGCCATGCGCCACAGGCCGAACTGCGAGTCGCTGCGGACCGGAGCGCCGACCGCCCACCGCGGCGGGGGGACGGGCCGGCCGGACTTCAGGTCCAGGCGCAGGCCCAGCACGTAGTCGGCGCGCTTGCCGAGGGGGGCGACGGAGTACGTCGTGGTGCTCGAGACGGGGTCCGTCGTCGCCAGCGGGTGGTCGCGTGCGAGGAACAGGGTCGCCCAGAGCTGGGTGCCCGACGCCGGCAGGTCGATCAGGACCGAGCTCCCCTCAGGGATCTCGTCCGACCAGCGCTGGACGTCGAACAGGGGCGGGGTGACGTTCTGACCGGCGCCCAGGACCTGGTCGCGCGACGCGGAGAACGCGGGGACGCCCCAGGCGAGCAGGACGGCCGCACCCGCGGCGCCGGCGGCGAGGACGACGGGGCGGCGCGTGGGCGAGGCACCGCCGGCCGGCGAGGCCCCGGGCGCGCGCGCCGTCCCGTCCGTCGTGCCAGCGCCCGCGGCAGACGTCGACCCGGCGTTCGCGGCAGGCGTCGTCCCGGCGTCGGAGGCGGACGCCGCCGCGTCGTCGCCCGGAGCGCCGGCCCGCCGCCCCCGCAGCGCCGACACCCCGTCGACCAGCAGGCGCAGCGCGCCGCCCAGGGCGAGCGGCAGGAGGATCACGGCCGTGAACGTCACGTGCTTGTAGTCGACGTACTCGGCGGTGCCGCGACCGCGCAGGACGTAGTCGACGAGGAGCAGCAGCAGGGCCAGGCCCAGCCAGGCCAGGCCCGCGCGGCGACCGCGGCGGAAGAGGGTCGCGGCCGCGATGGCGGCGACGGCGATCGGGATGATCGGCTGGTTCACGTCCAGGCCGTAGGCGGCCCCGTGGGGCGGGAAGACGTTGATGTCGCCCTGCCAGAACGGGGTGTCGCCCAGGAACTGGCCCAGCACGCCGGCGAGCTTGCCCAGCGCACCCAGGACCGAGATGCCGAAGAAGATGAGGACGAGCGGCCAGACCTTGCGCAGACGGCGGCGCAGCGCCGGCGGGATCCGGGGACGCACCCGGGCACCGACGCCGATCGCGGCGATCACGAGCACCGCGTAGGGCAGCGTGGTCGGGTACGCGATCAGCGAGAGGACGAGGAAGACGACGGTCAGCACCCCCGCCCGCGCGTCGTCGTGGTGCAGCCAGGTCCAGGCCAGCGCGAGCGCCGCGGTCATGAGGCACATGCCCCAGAGCTGGTTGTAATAGGGGTGCAGCGCGCTGTAGAGCAGCGACGCGGAGGCGCCGACGAGCAGTGCGACCAGCCCCGCGCCCCACCCCGCCAGGCGGTGCGCGGCGGCGGCGAACAGGCCCGTCCCCAGCGCCGCGGCGGCGGTGAGGTAGGCGACGAACGGCGCGAACATCTGGATCGGCCCGGTCAGCCCGACCTCGATCGCCGCACCGAACGGATGGAAGATCGGGATCCGGCCGCTCCAGGCCGGCGGGATCTGGTCCAGCGCCGTGGCGGTGTTGCGCCCCAGGGGGTAGGACTCCTGCAGGAACGAGGCCACCCCGACCACCTGATGGGCGTCGGGGTTGGTGCCCGGGACCGTCAGGAACCCGGCGTGCAGCGCGGGCACCAGCGTCAGCAGGCCCGCGCCCGCGGCGCCGACCAGGACGGCGACGCTCGCGGGCCAGTCGGCGCGGGGCACGCGCGCCCGGCCGGGTCGGAGCGTCCAGAGCGCCAGGGCGGCGGACACGAGCAGGAAGACGATCGTCGCCGGTCGCGGCCGCAGCCCGAGCAGGCCGAGCGCGCTGAGCAGGACCATGCTGCCCGCCAGCCCGAGCGGCAGGACGAGGACCGGCCACCAGGTCCCCAGCCGCCGGGGCGTGACGAGGCGCGCCAGCGCGAACCCGGGGACGAGCAGGACCAGGCCGGCCGAGGCGACGTACCGCGCGAGCTGGACGAGGAGCTCGCGGTTGAGCTGCAGGTCCGCGCGCGAGGCGACGACGATCAGCAGCGCGAGCACGCCGACGACCAGGGCCGCGACCGCCCGCCAGGACGTCGGGGGCCGGTCCGGTCCGACCACGTCGTCCGCAGGCGCGCGGGTCACCGCGGACCCGTCGGTGGCCCCAGGGGCCGGGGAGGCCGCGGTCGAGGCCTCCGGGCCGCCGCGGGGAGCCTCCGGCCCCGGAGCGTCCGGGGCGATGGGATCGGCACGCTGCACGCGGTCCAGCGTACGCAACGGACCGGGACCGGGACCCACCGGCGCCTGCGGCGGACGGGACCGCGGAACCGGCTCGCGCGCGGACGCGGCCGGCGGCCACCCCTACGGCGCCCGCACCCCGCCCGTCTCCGGGATCGGTGTCCCGCCGGGCGGGCCCGGCGCCCCGGTGCCCGGCAGCACCGGCGTGGGCGGCGCCCCGATCTCCGGGCCGCCGGGGAGCTCCGGTCCGTAGACCGCGCCCTCCTGCGGCGACCACGAGCCGCCGACGAAGTAGCGACCCGAGACCGACCCGCCACCGCCGATGGTGCTCGGCAGCAGGTTCTGGGGCAGGAACGTCGGCTTGACGATCGTGAAGAACGGCGCGCCGCGGGTGCGGGCGTCCGAGCGCCACGGCGCCGTGACGGCGTCGGTGAACCCGCGCGGCCGGGCGAGGCGCTTCGCCACGGACGACGGGTCGCTGCCGTCCTTCAGCCCCTCGAGCAGCGTGAGTCCCGCGACGTAGCCCTGCAGTCCGGCGATCGACGGGCGCTCGCCGGGGAACAGCAGCGGCACGACGCGGGTGTACCCCTCGCCGTCCTTCGAGTTCAGCCGCACCGTCGTCGGCGAGCTGACCGTGCCCTGGAGCCCGGCGGAGCCGGCCTCGATGACGAGCCGCTCGTCGAACAGCGCACCCGGGGCCAGGACGGGCGCGGACGCCTTGCCGTCGAGGCCGTCGAGCAGCCGCCCCAGGCGACGCCGGTCGCCCGTGACGACCGTCGTCACCGAGCGGTCCGGGGCGACGGCCGCGCGGAACTCGGCCTCCGACGGGTCCTCGACGACGTCGATCGCGCTGCGGGCGGGCCGGAGCCCCTCGCGCAGCCCGGCGAGGATCGCGTCGTCGCCGGTCGCACGTCCGGCCCGCACGACGCTCACGCGTCGGGGCGCGTCGGCCCGCAGGCGGAAGCCCTGGTCGGCCACGTACGCGCCCATCGCGATCCCCTCGTCGCGCGGATCCCCGGCGAGCCGGTAGGTGTGGCGGCCCCCGACGAGCGGTGCGGCGGGGTCCGAGACGATCGTCGGCAGGTCGCCCGCCGCCTGGATCGCACCGCCGGCGCCGGCGCCGCACGGGGCGGCCACGGCGATCGCGTCGTCCTCGATCGCCTCCTGCACGATGCCTCGCGCCCGCTCGCGCGAGCCGCCGTCGTCGTAGGTGCGCAGCCGGACCTTGCGGTGCCCGTCCACGCCGCCCGCGGCGTTCAGGCGACCGATGCCGAGCGCCAGGCCCTGGGCCTGGGCACGGCAGCGCCGGGACTCGCGGCCCGACAGGTCGGCGGTCTGGACGACGAGCCGCGGCTCCGGGCCCCCCGTGGCGGTGTCGCCGACGGTCAGCGCCGCCGGGGTCGTCGCCGGGCGTCCGGCCTCCGTCGGGTACGCGAACCACGTGCCGGCGGCGGGCAGGTCGACCTCGGCCCTCCACGCGTCGCCGCTCCCCCGCCGCAGGGTGGCACGGACCTCGCCGGGGGCGCAGGCGCAGCGCAGCTTCACGGCGATCCCCCGGGCGGCGCGCTTCGGCGGCCCCTCGTCGAGCCCGGTCGGCTCGACGACGACGACGTTGCGCCCGGGGGCAGCGGGGGCGACCGTGACGCGCAGCAGGTCGCCGTCGGCGGCGACGGTCGCCAGGCCGGGGCCGCCGAGCAGGTTGCCGCGCTGGGCGGCGGTCGGCTGGC
>NZ_JAURWA010000065.1 GCF_030655195.1 Patulibacter sp.
CGGCCGCCAGCGCCTCGCGCTGTGCGGCCCGCGCGGCCGGCGGGTCGCCGTCCCACAGCGGCAGCTCGGCCCAGCGGTCCGCGAAGGCCTCGAGCCCGTCGCGCTCCAGCCGCGCCGCCTGCGCCTCGTCCGAGGCGCGGCGGGCCGCCCGCTCCCCCTCGTCCTCGATGCCCGACGTCGACGACACCAGCACCACCCGCTCCACGAGCGCGGGGTGCGCGAGCGCCAGGTGCAGGCCCACCCGGCCGCCGAGCGAGTAGCCGGCGATCGTCGCCCGACCCGACGCCGCCGACGCGGCCGCCGCCGAGAGCTCGGCCGCCAGGTCCTCGAGCACCGACGGCAGGTCGACCGGCCGACGGGCCGCCGCCGCGCCGTGGCCGCGCAGGTCCGGCGCGACGACCCGCACCCGGTCCCCTGCGGCCGCGGATACCGCGTCCCACGAGGCGCCCGAGCCGCCGAAGCCGTGGAGCGCGAGGACGACGGGGAGGGGCACGACGCGCAGCCTGCCAGAGCCGCGCCCGCCGTCGCGCTCTGGGACGATCCGGGGGTGGCCGCTCCCGACTCCCCGCCCCGAGACGGCCACGGAAGCCGTCGCCTGATCAGCGCGCTGATCGACGAGCTGGTCCGCGGCGGGGTGACCGACGCCGTGACATCGCCCGGATCGCGGAACACGCCGCTGCTGCTCGCCCTCGCGCGCCACCCCGGCCTGCGCACGCACGCCGTGATCGACGAGCGGACCGCGGGGTTCGTCGCACTCGGGATGGCGAAGGCCTCGGGGCGACCCGTCGTGCTCTGCTGCACCTCCGGCAGCGCGGTCGCCCAGTACGTGCCGGCCGTCGTCGAGGCCCACCACGCGCGCCTGCCGCTGCTCCTGCTCACCGCGGACCGGCCCGCCGAGCTGCGCGACGTCGGGGCGGGCCAGACGATCGACCAGCTCGCGCCCTTCGGTTCGATCCTGCGGTGGCAGCACGAGGCCGCGATCGACACCGCCACCCCGGCGACCGTCCGCTACGCCAGGACCCTCGCGGCCCGGGCGCTCCACGCCGCCGCCGGCGACGGGTCCACGGCCGTCGGGCCGGTGCAGCTGAACCTGCCGCTCCGTGAGCCGCTCGTCGTCCCCGACGCCGAGGACGACGGGCCCACCGCCGACGCGGTCGCCCCGCCGCGTGAGGGCTCCGCGCCGTGGGTGCGCCGCACCGGTGGCGGCGGGCAGCCGTCCGACGAGGCGGTCGGACACCTCGGCGGCCTGCTCGCCGCGCGCCCCCGCGCCGTGGTCGTCGCCGGCCGGCACGAGGAGGAGCCCCGGCTCGGGCCCGCGCTCGCGGCGCTCTGCGAGCTGCTGGCCGTCCCGCTCCTCGCCGATCCCCTCTCCGGCGCGCGGCGCGGGCGCGCCGCCGTCGGGCGGTACGACGCGCTGCTCGCCGCCGGCGCCGACCCGACCGGGCCCGTCGGCGTCCCCGAGCTCGTCGTCCGGCTCGGCGACCTCCCGACGAGCAAGCCGCTGCGCGCCTGGCTGGCCGGGCTGCCCGCCGACGTCCCGCAGGTGCACGTCAGCGCGGACGGGGCGTGGCAGGACCCCGACGGGGTGCTGTCCGACGTGATCGTCGCCGCGCCCCTGCCCCTGCTCGAGCGCCTCGCGCCGCGGCTGGCCCACGCCGAGCGCGACCCGGAGTGGCTGGCCGCGTGGTCGGCCCTGGACGCGCGGGTCGCGGCCGCCCAGGCCGCGGTGCTCGACGACGCCGACGAGACCGACCCGCCGACCGAGCCGTGGCTGGCCCGCGAGCTGACCGCGCTGCTGCCCCCGGCCGCCACGCTGCTGGTCGCGGCGTCGATGCCGGTCCGCGACGTCGAGGGGTACATGGCGCCGCGCGACCAGGTGCGGGTGCTCTCCAACCGCGGGGCGAACGGCATCGACGGCACGATCGCGACGGCGTGGGGGCTCGCGCTCGGACGTCGACCGGACGACGGCGACGTGGTCCTCCTGATCGGCGACGTCGCCCTCCAGCACGACGTGGGGTCCCTCCTGGCGGCGGGTCGCGCCGGCGCGGACCTCACCGTCGTCCTCGTCGACAACGACGGCGGCGGCATCTTCCACTTCCTGCCCGTCGCGGCCGGCGGGGGACCGGACGTCGAGCGTCTCGTGATGACGCCGACCGGCCTCGACGTCGCCGCGATCGTGACGGCCGCCGGCGGCACCCTGCACCCCGTGGACCGACGCACGGACCTCGTGCCGGCGCTGCGTGCCGCGGCGGCCCACCGCGGCCTCTCGGTCCTCCACGTGCGGACGGACCGGGTGGCCAACCGCGAGCTGCACCGACGGCTCGGCGACGCCGTCGCGGCGGAGCTCTCCTCGCCCGAGGGCGACGTCCTCGCGCCGGGCGACACCGCGCCCTCGGAGTAGCGGCGCGGCGGCCGTCAGGCGCGCGGCCGCGCGTCGACGCGCGCCACCCAGGCCGTCAGCCGCGGGTGCGATGCGTCGTCGAACGCCCCCAGCTCGTGGAGGACGCGGTGGAACGGGTCCTCGTCCCCCGGCTCGGGGGCGTGCGCGCCGAACCGCAGGAACGGGTGGGCGGTGACGTCGCAGATGCCGAAGCCGTCGCCGCCGAGGTGCTCGAGGCCGTCGAGACGCTCCTCGAAGCGGTCCAGCCAGCGGCGCAGCCGCTGCGTGTCGTCCCCCACCGCGCGGGCCTCGGAGCCGCTGAGCCGTCCGTGGTCGAAGTCCACGGGACCCAGGAGCGCGGCGAGCCGGTTGGGCGGGCCCTTCCAGACCTCGTTGAAGCGGTGGCAGAAGACGTCGGCCAGCGCCGCGTCCCCGGGGTCCGACGGCCACAGGCTCGGTTCGGGGAAGCGCGCCTCGATCCACGCGAGGATGCGCGGCGAGTCGATCACCACCTCGTCGTCGGCCAGGAGGACGGGGACGAGGTCCTGGCCGCTGGCCTCGCGGACCACGCGCCGGTCGTCGGGGTCGACGTCGACCCAGTCCACCTCGAGCGCCTTGTGGCCGGCGGCGAGCGCGATCCGGTCCACGTTGGTCGAGTGCGGGACCCGCAGGATGCGGAGGTCGGCCATCCCGTGATCGTACGTGGTCGGCCGGGCCGCCCGCGCGAGGCACCGATACGCCGTATCTGTCGAAAAGCGACAGTAGATACCGGCGTATTCGCGTGGATTCGGACGGATCTGGACGAAACCTCTTGACGGCCGCTGATCGCGGGTGTTGTATGGCGCGGCTTCATGGTGACCGACGGCACACACCGACCCACCCGCGGGTCGTCGCAGCGGATCGTCGACGCGCTGCGGTCCGGGGCGGAGGTCACCCGCGGCGAGCTCGCCGACCGGACCGGGCTGTCCCGCGCGACGGTCTCGGCCCTGGTCCGCGACCTCGAGCGCGACGGCCTCGTGGCGCTCGGCACCGGCGAGCCGGCGGTCGGCCGCACCGGCCGCCGCCCAGAGGTCGTCCGGCTGACGCGTCGCGCCGGCGCGGTCCTCGGCGTGGACTTCGGGCACGAGCACGTCCGCGTCGCGGTCTCCGACCTCGCCGGCAACGTCCTGTGCGCGCGCAGCGCCCGGGCCGACGTCGACCGGGGCATGGAGTCGGCCCTGGCGGTGGCCCGGCGCCTGAGCGACCTCGTCGCCGAGGAGGCCGGCGTCGACCGGAGCGAGCTGCTCGCGTGCGGGGCGGGGGTCCCGGCACCGGTCGACCGCGCCACGGGACGGATCGGCTCCACGTCGCTGCTGCCGAGCTGGTCGGGCACGACGCTGACCGCCGCGCTCGAGCAGGTCCTGGAGATGCCCGTCGTGGTCGACAACGACGCCAACCTCGGGGCGCTCGGGGAGCAGGCCGCCGGTGCCGCCCGCGGGGTCGACGACGCGATCTACGTCAAGGTCTCCTCCGGCGTCGGCGCCGGCCTGATCAGCGGCGGGCGCCTGCTGCGCGGCAGCACCGGGATCGCCGGCGAGATCGGCCACGTCGCCGTCGTCCCCAACGGCGTCCCGTGCCGCTGCGGCGGGCGGGGCTGCCTCGAGACGATCGCCTCGGCGCCGGCCGTCCGCCGGCAGCTGCTGCAGACCACGGGCCACGCCCTGCCCGGCGACGACCTGTTGCGTGCGCTGTCCGACGGCGACCCGCGCGTGACGCGGCTGCTCGCCGACGCGGGGCGCAGCATCGGACGCGTCCTCGCGGCGGCGTGCCACCTGCTCGACCCCGCCGTGATCGTCCTCGGCGGCGATCCCGCGTTCTCGACCGAGCCCGTGCTGTCCGGTCTGCGCGAGGAGCTCGACCGCCACCGGCTCCCCGGGGCCGGCGGCGACGTCCGGATCCTGCCGGCGCAGCTCGGTCACCAGGGCCAGGTCGTCGGCGCGCTGCGCCTCGCGGCCCGGTCGCTGGACGGCCGCGCACCCCAGAACTTCTCACCCATCACCACGTAATCCCCTGAGGAGGAGAGACCTCATGAGTTCCAAGACGCTACGCACCGCGCTCACGCTCGGCGCCATCCTGCCGGTCACGCTCGGCCTGGCCGCCTGTGGCGGCGACGACTCCGGATCGGACTCCGGCAGCAGCACCGCCGCGAGCGGCGGAGGAGGCGGCAAGAAGATCGCCCTCCTGCTCCCCGAGTCGAAGACCGCCCGCTACGAGGCGCAGGACCGCCCGGGCTTCGAGAAGGCCATCAAGGCGCTCTGCGCCGACTGCGAGGTCATCTACTCCAACGCCGACCAGGACGCGTCGAAGCAGCAGAGCCAGGCGGAGTCCGCCATCACCAACGGCGCCGACGTGCTCGTCCTGGACCCGGTCGACGCCGCGTCCGCCGGCGCGATGGTCACCCGTGCCAAGCAGTCGAAGATCCCGGTCATCTCGTACGACCGCCTGGTCGCCGACGTGCCCGTCGACTACTACATCTCGTTCAACAACGAGAAGGTCGGCCAGCTGCAGGGCCAGTCGCTCGTCAAGGCGCTCGGGGACCCGAAGGGCAAGTCGATCGTGATGATCAACGGCGCCCCGACGGACTCCAACGCGGCGATGTTCAAGAAGGGCGCGCACTCCGTGCTCGACTCCTCCGGCGTGAAGATCGCCAAGGAGTACGACACGCCCGACTGGTCGCCGGACAAGGCCCAGACGCAGATGGAGCAGGCCATCACGGCCGTCGGCAAGGACAACATCGACGGCGTGTACGCGGCCAACGACGGCACCGGCGGCGGCGCGATCGCGGCCATGAAGGGCGGCGGCATCGACCCGACGAAGGTCCCGGTCACCGGTCAGGACGCCGAGCTCGCCGGCATCCAGCGCATCCTGCTGGGCGAGCAGTACATGACGGTCTACAAGGCCCCGAAGCCCGAGACCGAGGCCGCGGCGAAGCTCGCCTACGCCCTGGCCACCGGCAAGGGCGCCCCCGCGGGCCTGATCAACGGCGAGACCGACAACGGCGCCGGCATGGTCAAGTCGGTCCTGCTGGACCCGGTCGCGGTCACGAAGGACAACATCAAGGACACCGTCGTCGCCGACGGCACCTACACGACGGCCCAGCTCTGCAAGGGCAAGTACGCCTCGGCGTGCAAGGCCGTCGGCCTCAGCGAGGCCCGCTGAGCCATGAGCACGCAGACGCAGGCCGACGCCCCCCGGGCGTCGGCCGGCGCCGGCCCGCTCCTGCGCCTGCGCGGCGTCACGAAGCGGTTCGGTGCCGTCCAGGCTCTCGCGGACGTCGACCTCGACGTCCACGCCGGTGAGGTCGTCGCCCTCGTGGGGGACAACGGCGCCGGCAAGTCCACGCTGATCAAGGCCATCTCCGGCGTCGGTCCCGCCGACGAGGGCACGATCGAGTGGAACGGTCACAACGTCAAGATCGGTGCGCCGGGCGACGCCACCGGCCTGGGGATCGCGGTCGTCTACCAGGACCTCGCCCTCTGCGACAACCTCGACGTCGTCGCCAACCTGCACCTCGGGCGCGAGACCCGGCGCGGCCCGTTCATGGACGAGATCGCCATGGAGCGCGAGGCCCGCAGCCTGCTGGACTCCCTCGCGGTGCGCACGCTGCGCTCCGTCCGCGCCGAGGTCGGCATGCTCTCCGGCGGCCAGCGACAGACCGTCGCGATCGCCCGCGCCATGACCGGCGACCCGAAGATGGTCATCCTCGACGAGCCGACCGCCGCTCTGGGCGTCGCCCAGACCGAACAGGTCCTGGCCCTCGTGTCGCGCCTGCGCGAGCGCGGGCTCGGCGTCATCCTCATCTCCCACAACCTCGCGGACGTCTTCCAGGTCGCCGACCGCATCGAGGTCCTGCGCCTGGGCCGCAACGGCGGCTCCTACGCCGCCCGGCCCGACCAGCGCCAGGCGGTCGTCGCGGCGATCACCGGCGTCTCGGAGGACCACCCCGCGGTGGCCCCGGTCGCCGCGGCACCGTCCCCGAGCACCACCACCCACGACGACGGAGCACCGGCATGAGCACCGTCTCCCCCGCGCCCGCCGGCGGCCCCCCGCCCGCCGAGCAGCACGACCCCACCGCCTCCGCGGTCTCGCTCGAGGCCCGCGACGGCAGGCAGACCGGCCTCAAGGCGATCTTCGGCGGCGGCGAGGCGGCCTCGCTGCGCGTGCTGATCGTCCTGGCGCTGATCTGGATCGTCTTCACGATCGCCAACGACCGGTTCCTCACCGCCGGCAACCTCACGAACCTCACGCTGCAGGTCGCCGCCACCGGCACGATCTCCGTCGGCGTCGTGCTGGTGCTGCTGCTGGGCGAGATCGACCTGTCCGTCGGTGCGGTGTCCGGCGTCGCCGGCTCCGTCGTCGGCGTCCTCTCCGTCCAGCACGACTGGAACGGGTGGCTCGCCATCGTGGCCGCGCTGCTCGTCGGCGCGTCCATCGGCCTGCTGCAGGGCTCCATCGTCACGTGGCTGGGCATCCCGTCGTTCGTCATCACGCTCGCGGGTCTCCTGACCTGGCAGGGCGTGCAGCTGAAGGTGCTGGGCGAGCAGGGCACGATCAACATCAGCGACCCGGTCATCACGAACCTGGCCAACACGTTCCTCGCGGAGTCGTTGTCCTGGATCGTGGCGATCGTCGCGATCGCGCTCCTCGTCGGCGGCACGGTGCTCGGCCGGCGACGCCGGGCGGCGGCGGACCTCGAGCTGGAGCCGATGATCCGCCTGGTCGTCCGGCTCGCGTCGATCGCCATCGCGATCCTCGTCGCCGTCTACGTGGTCAACCAGGACCGCGGAGTGCCGGTCTCGCTGTGCATCCTGATCGGCCTCGTGATCATCATCGACGCCGTCGTGACCCGCACCCGCTACGGCCGCCACGTGCTGGCCGCGGGCGGCAACGAGGAGGCCACGCGCCGCGCCGGCATCCCGACGAAGCGCGTGAAGACGATCGTCTTCGTCCTCGCGTCGACGCTGGCCGCGGCCGGTGGCGTCCTGGCGGCCTCCCGCCTCCTGGCCGTCAACCAGTCCTCCGGCACCGGCGACGTGCTGCTGCTGGCGATCGCGGGTCCGGTCATCGCCGGCGTCTCGCTGTTCGGCGGCCGCGGTTCGGTCTGGGCCGCGCTCCTCGGTGCCCTGGTGATCGGCTCGATCTCCAACGGCATGGACCTGCTGGCGTTCGAGAGCTCGGTGAAGTTCATCGTCACCGGCGCCGTCCTGGCCGGCGCGGTCATCCTCGACGCCCTGGCGCGCAAGCGCCGGCTGTCGCAGGGACGCAGCTGAGGACCGCTCCGGGCGCGCGTCGCAGCGCGCCCGGAGCCGCCTCGAGTAGCCCTGCTACGCCGACAGGACGGGCAGCAGCGCCTGGAGCTTCGTCTCGGTCTCGGCCAGCTCGGCCGCCGGGTCGCTCCCGTCGACGACGCCGACCCCGGCGTAGCAGCGGGCGAGCTCGGGCTCCAGCAGCGCGGAGCGCAGGGCGACGGAGAAGTCTCCGTCGCCCGCCGCGTCGATCCAGCCGACGGGCCCCGCGTACCAGCCGCGGTCCATGCCCTCGAGCGCCGGGATCAGCGGCAGCGCCGCGGGCTCCGGGAAGCCGCCGACCGCCGGGGTCGGGTGCAGCCGCTCGACGAGATCGAGGACGCCCACCGACGACGCGAGGTGCGCGCGGATCGGCGTGGCGAGGTGCTGCGCGCTCGCGGCCTTCACGATCTCCGGCCTCGGCGCCGCGGTCGTCCAGATCGCGAGCTCGTCGAGGCGCGAGACGATCCGCCGGACGACGATCGCGTGCTCCTCGCGGTTCTTGGCGGACCGCAGGAGGTGCTCGCCGAGGTGCGTCTCGACGGCCGGGTCGCTGGAGCGCCCGGTGGTCCCGGCCAGCGCGAGGGTGGCGACGCGGTTGCCGGCGCGACGCACGAGGAGCTCGGGCGTCGCGGCGATGAACGTGCGGTCGCCACGGCCGACGGCGAGGACGGCACAGCCGTCGTAGGCGTCCCGCAGGACCCCGAGGACCGCCGCGGGGTCCGGGACGGGCCGGCCGGCGACCTGGACCTCGCGCGCGAGGACGATCTTCTCGAACGCGCCCTCGCGGATCATCCGCACGCCCGAGGCGACGGCCTGCTCGTAGTGCGCCGGGGGCAGCGCCGAGATCACGCGGGCCCGGGCCACCGGGTCGGGATCGAGCAGGGGCGGGCGCCCGGCGACCACCTGGTCGACGCGGGTCAGCGCGGAGGCGACGAGGCCCGCGGGGTCGTCGAAGGGCGCCACGCGGACGGCGATCGTGGCCCGCACGCGGCCGGCGCGGCCGGCGAGGGAGAGCTGCGGGACGACGAGCGACGCGGGCGCGAAGCCGTCCCACTCCCGGGTCCGGGCGCCGTCGTCGGCGAACGCGAAGCCACCCACCGCCACGAGGCCCTCGGCCTCCGCACCCCGGCTGGGGTCGCACGCGGCGTCCGCGGCCAGCGTGCTCCAGGAGCGCGCGACGGAGGCGAAGCGGGTCGGACCCTCGGCCTCGAGCGTGACGACCGCGCCGAGCGTCGCGAGGACCTGACCGTCGCGGTCGCGCTGACCGTAGACCGACCACGGCTCGCCGGTGCGACGGGCGCCGGTGATCGTGCCCATGGCGTCGAGGCCGTCCGGGGCGTCGACCGTGATCGCCGCGAGGACGGGATGCCCGGCGCGCTGGGCGCGACGCTGGGCGGTGCGCGCGTGACGCAGCAGGCGGTCGCGGTCGCGCGTGCTCAGCGGGACCGCGGGACGGCGATCGGTGCTGCGGGCCTCCGAGACGATCGTTCTGGCCACAACCACATCCTCCCACTCGCGGTGCTCGCCGTCCGCGCGTCCGGTCACAGGACGTACGGCGGATACCGGCCCTCCGCCGGGTGCGCCGCGGACCCGTGCGGGCCGCGCGCCGCCCGGCGGTGCGGCCTCAGGTCTCCTCGCGGCCGCGGGAGATCGCGACCTCGCCCGTGCGGATCATCTCGACCAGGCCGTACGGGCGCACGAGCTTCTCGAACGCCTCGATCTTGGACCGCTCGCCGGTGATCTCGGCGATGATCGACTTCTTCCCGATGTCGACGATCTTGCCGCGGAAGACCTCGGCCAGCTCGCGGATCTCGGAGCGCGTCTGCGGGTCGCAGGAGACCTTGAACAGCGCGAGCTCGCGGGCGACGGTCTCGGCCGGCTGCAGGTCCTTGATCTTCAGGACGTTGATCAGCTTGTGCAGCTGCTTCGTGACCTGGTCGATCGGCTGCGAGGCGCCGTCGAGCGTCAGCGTGATGCGCGAGATCCGCTCGTCGTCGGTCGGACCAACCGAGAGCGTGTCGATGTTGAACCCGCGGCGCGTGAAGAGGCCGGAGACGCGCGTCAGCACGCCCGGCTTGTTCTCCACGAGGACGGAGAGGACGTGCTTGCGGCCGCTGCGGACGGAGCCCGCCGCGTGCAGGTCGTCCAGGGACAGGAGCTCGTTCGTGTCGACCATGCTCAACCCACCATGTTCCGGGCGGCTTCGCCGGGCGCGATCATCGGGTAGACCTTCTCGTCCCGCGTGACGCGGACGTCGATGAAGGCCGGGCCCTCGGCCTCGAAGGCGGCGCGCAGGTCGTCCTCCAGGGAGGCGGACTCCGTCAGGCGCAGGCCGCGGATGCCGTAGGCGTCGGCGAGCTTGACGAAGTCGGGGAACGCCTCCTCGCCTCCGAACGTGTGCATGTCGACCTGGGAGTAGCGCTCCTGCCAGAAGAGCTCCTGCCACTGACGGACCATGCCGAGGTAGCCGTTGTTCAGGATCACGACCTTCACCGGGATGTTCTCCTGGCGGATCGTCGCGAGCTCCTGGATGTTCATCTGGATCGAGCCGTCGCCCGTGACGACGACGTTGAGCATGTCGGGCATGCCCATCTGCGCGCCGATCGCGGCCGGGAGGCCGAAGCCCATCGTGCCCAGGCCGCCGGAGTTGATCCACCGACGGGGCTCGGGGTAGTGGAAGTACTGCGCCGCCCACATCTGGTGCTGGCCGACGTCGGAGGAGATGATGGCCTCGCCGCCGGTGACGTTGTAGATCGCCTGGATGACCTGCTGCGGCTTGATCTCGCCGTTCTCACCGGGCTCGTAGGAGAGCGGGTGGCGGTCCTGCCAGGTGTGGATGCGCTGCCACCAGTCGTCCATCCGGGCCTTGTCGGCGTCGAGGGTGCGGTAGTCCTCGAGCAGCTTCGGCAGGATCAGCTTCGCGTCGCCGACGATCGGGATGTGCGCCGGGATGTTCTTCGAGATCTCGGCCGGGTCCACGTCGATGTGGATGTACTTCGCGCGCGGGGCGAACTCGGAGAGCTTGCCCGTGACGCGGTCGTCGAAGCGGCAGCCGATGGCGACGAGCAGGTCGGCCTCGTCGACGGCGTAGTTGGCCGCGCGGGTGCCGTGCATCCCGAGCATCCCGAGCCACTGTGGATCCGGGGCGGGGTAGGCGCCCAGGCCCATCAGCGTCGAGGTGATGGGGAATCCGCCCTCGCGGACGAGCTCGCGAAGGGACTCGTGGGCACCGGCGGAGATGACGCCGCCACCGGTGTAGAAGACCGGGCGGCGCGCCGCGGCCAGCGCACGGGCGGCCTGGCGGATCTGCTTGGCGTTGCCGGCGGTGCGGGGCTGGTAGCCCGGGAGCTGGACGTCCGTGACGGGCTCGTACGGGATGTCGGCCTTCGTCAGGTCCATCGGCAGGTCGACGACGACCGGGCCGGGACGGCCGGTGCTCGCGATGTGGAACGCCTCGTGGATCGTCCGCGGGATCTCGCGCGGGTCCGTGATGAGGAACGAGTGCTTCACGGCCGGCATCGTGATGCCGATCGTGTCGGCCTCCTGGAAGCCGTCCGTGCCGAGGAGCTCGGTGCGGACCTGGCCGGTGAAGAAGACGACGGGGACCGAGTCCATCATCGCGTCCATGATCGGCGTGACGAGGTTCGTCGCACCGGGGCCCGACGTGCCGAACGCGACGCCGACCCTGCCGGTGGCCTTCGCGTAGCCCTCCGCCGCGTGCCCGGCACCCGCCTCGTGGCGGACGAGGACGTGGTGGATGCCGGCGTCGTAGAACGCGTCGTACGTCGGGAGGTTCGCGCCGCCCGGGTAGCCGAACACGACGTCCACGCCCTCCGCCTTCAGGCACTCCATGATCGCGTCGACCGCTCGCATACGCCCGTCCTCCCCCCGGCTCGTGCTCGGGGACCGTGTTGAAGCACGAAGCCGTCCGGGTCGGACGGCCTCACGTGCCGATCGTATCAGCGGATACGCAGGCCCCGCCCTTCGCGGACGTGCCCACGGCCCGTCCTCAGCGGTCGGGAGAGGCGACCCCGGCGGCGGGCGCCACGGGTCCTTCGGCGTCCGGACCGTCGGCGGCGTGCTCGTACGGGTTCTCGGTACGTTCGTACGGGCTCTCGTCCTCGCCGTCGTCCGGACCGGGCCCGGAGGGGTCCTCGAGCGGCCGACCGTCCGGGCCGACCGCGACGACCGTGCCGCCCACCGAGCGGTAGCGCACCTCGGGGAAGTCGAGGTCCGTCCCGCAGCCCATGCACATCGTGTCCGTGATCGGCAGGAACCGGCCGCACCCGTCGCACCGGCGCCGCAGCTCGTGCCGACGGCCCGGGTAGACCACGGACGCGAGGAAGCCGAACAGCGGGAGGCAGGCCGAGATGAAGAACCAGAGCAGGAACGACCCGCCCTTGGAACGTCCCTGGAGGCCGCCCGCGATCCCGAACAGGGCGCAGATCAGCAGGAAGAAGGCGAACGACCCGTCCACACCATTAGCCTATCCCCTTCGGTCGTCACCCCGGACGGCCGGACATCACGACGCAGGAATGGGAACGACCACGTTCTTTCGCTGGGACAGCATGAGGGACCCGTCGTCCGTCCTCCTGGACGAACCGGTGCTCGTCGCGGCCCCCGTCTCGCCCGTCGCCCGGCGCGCTCCCGGCCACGGCGCCTGGGGCCACGAGCCCCTCACCGGCGCCCAGGTCCGGCTCCTCGCGGTGACCGCCACCCGCGTGGCGGTGCTGACGCTCGACCGCGACGTCGGCGGCCCGCACCTCTACCGCCCCCTGCGGGTCGAGATCGTCGTCCCCCGCTCCGAGGTCCGCGGCGTCCGGATGGGGGCGCTGCGCCCGTCGCGCCGCTTCACGATCGTCCTCGAGGGCGCCGACACCTGGCCGCTGGAGGTCTCGACCTGGGGCCGCCGGCTCTGGGGTCCCGTGCTGACCGAGCTCGGCCGGGTCGGCCCCGGCGAGAGCCCCGCGCGGGTCGAGCAGTCCTCGGACGGCCACGTCGTCTCCTCCGACGCCGGCGCGTAGCACCGCGTGCCGCGGCTCCCGTCGCCCGTCGGCCGGCGGGTCCGCGACCCCGGTCTCGTCCTCGTCGTCCTCGCGGCGGTCGTCCTCTTCGCCGGGTACGCCCTGTGGGCGTGGCAGCGCCACCGCTGGTACCTGACCTCGGGCTACGACCTCGGGATCTTCGACCAGGCCACCCGGCACCTCGCGCACGGCGAGGCCCCGGCGTCGTCGCTGCGCGAGGTGCCCAACCTGTGGGGCGACCACTTCCACCCGATCATCCTGCTGTGGGGGGCCGTCCGGGCGGTCTGGCCCTCCCCCGTGGCGCTGCTCGTCGCGCAGGCCGCGCTCGTGGCGGCGGCGATGGTGCCGCTCTACCTGCTGGCGCGCGACCGGGCCGGCCGCGCGGCCGGGGTCCTCCTCGCGCTCGCCTACGGCACCTCGTGGGGCGTGCAGCGGGCGATCGACTTCGACGTGCACGAGCTGGCGTTCGCGCCCGTCCTGCTGGCCACCGCGGTCCTGATGGCCGATCGCCGTCGCTGGCGCCTCTTCTGGGTCTCCGTGTTCCTCCTGCTGTGCGTCAAGGAGGACGTCGCCCTCGTCGTCGTCGCGTTGGGCCTGTGGCTGGCCATGGAGGGCGAGCGGGCCCGGGGCGCGATCGCCGTCGTGGCGGGGATCGCGTGGTTCGTCCTCGCGACGCGGTGGTGGATCCCCGGCCTCGGCGTCCAGGAGTTCACCTACTGGTCCTACTACCGCTTCGGCGAGGACGCCCCGAGCGCGATCGTCGCCGCCGTGACCCACCCGTGGCGGCTCGTCACGGTCGCGGTGGACCCGAGGGTCAAGGTCGACACGATGCTGGCCCTCGTCGTGCCGTTCCTCGTCGCGACCCCGTGGCTGACGCGGCTGGCGATCCTGCCCGTCCCCCTGTTCGCGGAGCGGTTCCTCTCGGACCAGTCCGTGTACTGGAGCACGTCGTTCCACTACTCGCTGCTGCCGACCATGACGCTGGCGATCGCGTCGGCGGGCGGCATCGCCACGGTGCGCCGTGCGCTCGAGCGCCGCGCAGCCAGGGCGACGGACGAGGGCCGAGCGCGCCGCTGGAGCCTGGCCGGGCGGCGCGCGCCCGCCGTCCTCGCCGGGGCGGGCCTGCTGGCCGGGACGATCGCGTGGTTCCCCGTCTACGGGGCGAACGGGTCCTCCGACCGGCCGCCGCTGGCCGCGCTCGCGACGTTGGAGACGCCGCCCCGCAACGTCGACCGGCACGTGCTGGACCGCGTGGTCGCGGCCGTCCCCTCGACCGGCTCGATCGCCGCGCCGCGGACGATGCAGCCGCACCTCACCGGCCGCGACCAGCCCGTCCACCTGCTCGAGAGCCGCGACGTCGGCCGCACACCGCACGTCACGACGGACGACAACGTCGTCGTCGACCTCACCGACCCGGCGCCGGGAGCCGTCGCGCTGCCCGACCGCGTGGCCGAGGTGGTCGACGCCACGGACGCCCGGCTGGCGGCCGGCGGCCTCGTGCCCGCCTGGGCGGACCCGGAGGGCTGGGTGGTCCTCCGGTCGCCGCGGGCGCCGGGAGGCGCGAGCCCGTTCGCCGGTCTCGGCCGCCTGCAGGGCGACGCGGCGACCGCGGTGCGGCGCGCGGCGAACGCCTGGGGCGCCGCCCTGCGAGGGACGGCCGGGCGCTGCTCGATCGGCTGCGACCCGTCCGCGACGGCCGAGCTCGCCGCGGCGGCCGCCGCGC